>NZ_JAPEPI010000001.1:1554245-1865094 GCF_026340305.1 Streptomyces sp. NBC_01381
CACCTTGGGCAGGGCCACACGAGCCTGAATGCGACGGACCTCTTCCCGCGCGTCCTCGATCGGATATCCAGCGTCCTGGAGCATCCGAACCCCCGTCTCCAGCGAGAGCACGTTGGCCGCCACGCCCTTCACGACCTCGTCCAGGATCGCCGTCCTGTCGGTCGGCGTGTGCGGTCCGAAGACCAGCCGTGCAGCCATGGTCTCGCCCACGGGCCAGCCCTCAGCGCGTCCAGCCTGATGGAGGCGCTGGACCAGTTTCAGGAGCAGCACGTACTTGTGGGCGCGCGCCAAGCGCATCGAGTCGACAAGGGAGTCCAAAGGACCCAAGGAGAGTTGCAGGGCGTATCCGCTGGGGACATCGGACGGATCCACGGTGCCCAGGCTCACAGCGGGAAGTCGGGCGTTGATCGCCGCACGGTCCCGAACTTCTTCGGTGCGGGCTCGCAGTTCGGCGAGCTGTCCCGACGTGTCCAGTACGTCCATGCGGCCGCCGTCACTGAGCTGGAACACAGTGCCGGGCTGGATGGCCAGCGGCCTGGGGCGCCCGGTGACACGGTCGACTTCTGCCCGAGCGCCGGCCAGGCCGATGATCGGTGCCCCGGTTGTTGCGGAGGCCTTCGCGGAGTCTGTGTCTGTCTCCGCGAGTTCGTCCAGGACCTGCATGACCTTGGCCAGCGAGGACTGGCCGAAGTGCTCGCCGTCGGCGATGCTGTTGCTGATGTGGACCACCGGCAGGAAGTCGATCTGCAGGTCCAGGTTGTGCAGGACCTCTCCGTCGGCTCGTGTACGGAACGTGGCTTTGTCCAGCGGCAGTTCATCCAGGGACTGACCGTGACGCAGGTCCTCCAGCAGCCATTCGGCATCGGTCAGGTAGCAGGTGATGGTCGATGGCCCGTCTGGTGCCCACGGGTAGGTGCGCTCGAGACTGCCGGTCTCCGGCACGTAGGTGTCGCCGGAGGCGAGTAGAGGGTGTCCAGCACCGTCCTCGACAGGCTCCCGCCAGGCGTGCCCGTCTCGAGTAGTGCTGCGGGTGGGCGGGACGATCGACCCCAGTTCGTAGGTGATCCTGCGCAGCTTGGCCTTGATGCCCCGCTTCGGGTCCTCGGGTATCTCCCAGGCCAGGTGCACTCTGCTCGGGAAGTCGCCGGGGTCTGCGTCGTCCTCAAGGACGGGGAAGTAGAAGCCGGGATCGTAGGTCTTCAGACGTACCCGGTTCTTCGAGGGGTCCCAGGCGAGCAGGTAGATGCCGTCACCGAGCAGTACGGCCTTGCGTTCCGCGGCCTGCATCCGCAGCGGCAGCAATTCCGCTTCGGCCCAGTCGCGTAGACGTTGCTGGACCTCTGCCGCTGCGATGGCTTCAGGCGAAGGTTCATCATCGCTGGCGTGCTCGGCGCCGGGCACGATGATCTGCTGGTTCTTGCCGAGCATGTGAGCCAGCGCGGTGTCGACGAACACCGAAGGTTCGCCGAACTCGCGTCGCTCAGCCGCTGATTCGTTGCCCGCGAGGGCGGTGAGCTCACCGGCTTGGTTCGAGTCGTACGCCGCCAGGAGCTTGTACGCGGCCAGGCGGCGTACCGCGTCATCGGGGAGCCAGGTGGCTTGGAGTTCGGGGGCGAGAGCACGATGGGGACGCCCGTCGTGCGTGCCGGCCATGACAGGTTTGTAGTTCAGCCACGACCAGGCGTCGGTGAGGAGGCTGCGCAGGCCCACGGGACAGGTCCGTAACGTCGGCCCCGCGCCACCTTCAGCGTAGGTGAGCCAGACGTGGCTCAGACCGTCGTGCGGTCCAAGACGACGATCAGGGTTGGGGACGCGGCTTGCGGAGGTCGCGCCGTGATGCCCATGGGGAGACCGGAGTTGCTCCTTCGTCCCCATGGGCATCACGAACGTCGCGGTGCCCGGCGGTGGTGCCGGCATTGCTTCCAGGCTCACTGCTCATCGACGTCCGGACAGACGTTCATCCTGGTAGGCAGACGTGGCCATCCCGCTCTCGGCTGGGTCGGCGAGCTGTGTCAGGGCGTGGACTGCGGCGTCCATCCGGTCTGGGGAGTCCATGCCGGCTACCCAGGTCACCATCTGCTGTTCCAGCTTCGGCCACTCGCCGACATGGTGAACACGGCCCTGCTCGTAGAGCTGCGCGATTGGTTCAGCACGCAGTCGCTTGCCGTGCTTGGCGGTGACGGACAGGACCGCGGGCATGAGCATGTTTTCGGTGCGCTTCTCGCGTTCGAGTTCCCGCCAGGCCTGGTTAAGGATCTGGCGGCTCATGTCTCCGCCGTAGTTGGACTCGATGACGATGGCGTCGGCGCGCAGTTCGATGGCGAGCAGGCAGGTCTCGCGGCCCCATGCGTCGGCGCCGCGGTTGCCGGAGCGGTCGTCGAGTACGTAGAGGTGTCCGTCGCGGTCGCGGGCCGCAGCAACGATGCCGGTCTCGTCGCCGACGGCGGACTCGCCGCCGGCAGGGTCGACGGCGACGACGATCCGGGTCAGGTCGATGCCGCGGAACTGGGCTGCGCTGACACGGTTGTTGGTGATCCAAGGCCACTGCCAGACTCCGCCGTCCTGCGGTCGAGGCTGCTGCATGTACAGCGACCACCAGACGCGTTCGCCTACGGAGCGGCGGATCTCGGTGAGCGCGTCGCTGTCGTACCGCGCCGGCCACAGGGGCGCACCGAGGGAACGGCCGAGGGCGTCGTCTTCCGCGAGGGCGATGGCGGGCAGGTCGATGACGGTCCACCGGTCGCCCTCGTCGGCGAGGACTCGGCCGGCGAGGTCGTCTTCGTCCCAGCGGGTCTGGATCAAGATGACCGAGCCGCCGGGCTCGATGCGGGTGAGCAGGACGGCCTGCCACCACTCCCACAGTCGCTTGCGCATGGTGGGCGAGGAGGCTTCGGCGGCATCCTTGATGGGGTCGTCGACGACGGCCAGGTGGGCGCCTTTGCCGGTGAGGCCGCCGCCGACACCGGCCATGACGGCGCCGCCTTCGGTACCTGTGAGGTCGAAGCGGTTGGCGGCGGAGGAGCCGGCGCGCAGGCTGATGCCCAGTTGTGGGCCGTAGTTGAGGATCGCGTCGCGGATCCACCGGCCGTGATCGTCGGCAAGGTCGGAGGAGTAGCTGGCGATCATCACGCGGTGCTCGGGGCGGCGACGCAGGTACCAGAGCGGTGCCCAGCGGGCGGCCCGTCGGCTCTTGCCGTGCCGCGGCGGCATCGTCAGCAGCAGACGTGTCGGGTGCCCTGCAGCGACCTGCTCGAAGGCGGCGTCGATCAGCCCCAGGTGCGGGGCCTGCATTTCTCGGCCGTCGGTGAGGACGGACGCCATCGCGCCAGGGGAGCGGTCCATTGCCAGCTCGCGCTCGATGCGCACGAGCCGGGCGCGAAGCTCAGGGGTGGAGGCTGCGGCTATCTCACGGCGGCGCTGAGCGGGAAGCGTCCGGTAGACCTCGAGGACCGCCGCCTCGTCAGCCCTGGCCACCCTCGCCGCCTGCGAGATTGATCAGGCGCTCCAGTTCGTCCAGGCCTGCGGTCTCGACCTGCACTGCACCACCGTCAGGGCCGGACAGCTCTGTGCGGGCCGGCCGATCGAGACCGAGGAGGCGGCTGCTGCGCTCAATGATCCGCACCGCCCGGTCAACAGCTTGGTAGTCGCCGTTACGGATCGCGGCACGGTAGACCCCGAAGAACAGCCGCTCCAGCCGCTCGGCCATGAGCTTGCGTAGATCGTCGGCGCTATCGTCCAGGGCGGTCGTGCGCTCGGCGAGGGCCTTGGAGACGTCCTTGCAGGCGAACTCGATGAGCCGCTTGTCGGTCGGAGGCTCCAGGCCCCGCTTGTACTTGTCGATGCCGTACCCCTGCGGGTACGCGATGCCGTCAGAGTTGATCGCCGGATCGGCAGCGAGCTTGCGGCCGATCGTCAGCCAGTCCACCCCGGCCAGCTTCAGGTCGATCGCATCAGCGCGGCGCTGGGTGATGGCAGCCCGGGTGGCGCGGTTGGGGCGGCCCATGAAACAACTCCCTGGGCCCCGCGCCCACTGTCCATGATCCCTGACTCAGCTGCGAACCGCGATCCATGCCGCCCGCTCGTGCCAGTCCGAGCGCACATCGGTCCGTACGCCGATGGCTCGTGTGAGGTGCGAGGGAGGCCTCGACGGGGCGATGGCGGGGTGGTGAGTAGGCGCTTCCCGGAGAGCACCTGTTCGATAGTGATCGGTGGCACTCGTCTAGGGACCTCCTAACGGAACGTTGCGACCACTGGGGCGCCTACGGTGGGGGCGTCCCTTCGTGTCCCCTCTCGAAATCAGGAGTCGCCGGATGCCCGCCGCGATGTCGATCGAAGGGGAACTGACACGCCTTGTCCCCGTTGGGGAGGAGGATCTTGACCTGCTGGCCGGCTGGTTCGCCAGTTCTGCCTTCGTTGAGCACTGGGGCGGCACGCCACTGGCCCGAGACGAGGTAGCTGCCAGGTACGTAGGGCGCCTTCGGCCAGAGGTTGAGTCGTTCCTTGTGCTGGCTGGCAGCGGACCCGTGGGGTACGCGCAGTACTCGTGCGCAGGCGGGAAGGACGGGGGCATTGACGTCCTCCTCATTCCTGAGGCGCGCGGCCAGGGCTTCGGCCCCGATGTGGCGGGCGCGCTGATGGCGTACTTGCTGCAGGGGCGAGGTTGATCGCGAGGCGCGGTCTGCGGCGCGTGAGTGACTCGCATGTGCATCGTCGGCGGAGGGTCTGACCGAAGCCGACGGGCGAGGCCGCTGGCCTCTTCAACGACCCCACGTCGAATCGGGAGATCCCCCGAGCGTCAACTGCACCGGTCCGCCCTCGCCGAACGCGCTGACGTCCAGGGTTCTATGCGCTGTCCTCCGCAATGCGAGGGAACAGCGGGTTCGCAGGAGGGAGGCTCCCATTGCTCTCTGCGCACTGCCCAGCGATCCGGGAAGCGGCACGCGGGAGGAATGGCAGCAATTGGTCGCCCAGTACGCGGCATGCCTGAACGAGGGCGGCGAGGACCGTGTCGAGCTGCTTCCCGGTCGCAGGATCCCCGCCCCGCTCGGCCTTGGCCAGCTCCCAGGGGCGGGTGTTGTCGATACAGCGGTTGGCTTCCTCCACGATCGTCCAGACCGCAGCGGCTGCCCGGCGGAAGTCGAATCCGTGCAAGGCCGCATCCACTTGACTCGGGACATCACGACAGGTCGCAGCTAGAGGTTCTGTGGCCGGAGCGTCGGCCAGGGGCAGTGGCACATGGCCGCCCCGGTAGCGGTGGACCATGGCCACGACCCGGTTGACGAGATTTCCAAGACCGCCTGCCAGATCCGCGTTGGCTCGGGCGATGAGCCGCTCTCGAGTGAAGTCGGCGTCACCGACTCTTGGGACTTCCCGCAGGAGCCACCAGCGCACCGCATCAGTCCCGAACTCTTCGACAAGGGCCGCAGGGTCGACGGTGACGCCACTGGACTTACTGATCTTGCGTCCGTCGACGGTGAGGTAGTCGTGGACCAGGATGTCGGTGGGCAGCGGCAGCCCCGCGGAGAGAAGCATGGCCGGCCAGTACACGGCGTGGAAACGCACCACCCCCTTGCCGACCAGGTGAACGCGCCGCTCGCTCCGCACCCACCACCGTTCATAAGTCTCGTCGCTGGTGCCGTAGCCGAGGCTGGTGACGTAGTTGCCGAGGGCGTCCCACCAGACGTAGACGACCTGGCTCTCGTCGCCCGGTACGGAGATACCCCAGCCGTGAGCCCGGGTGTGAGAACGGGAGATGGAGAAGTCGTGCAGCCCGCTGGCGATGAGGGCGAGGACTTCGTTGCGCCGGGCGGCGGGTTCGATCCGCAGGCTTCCGCTGGAGATCAGATCGTGCAGGGTGTCGGCGTAGCGGGACAGGCGAAAGAACCAGTTCTCCTCGGCGACCAGTCGGGGTTCGGTGCCGTGCTCGGTACATCGGCCGTCGACGAGTTCGGCCGGGGTGTAGAACTGTTCGCAGCCCACGCAGTAAAGGCCCTCGTAGTGCTTGCGGTACAGGTCACCGGACTTCGCGCACTGGCGCCAGAGCCGTTCCACGCCGATGCGATGGCGCGGGTCGCGGCTAGTGCGGATGAAGTCGTCGAAGGACAGCGCCAGCGGTTCGCGTAGTGCGGCGAAGGCCTCGGCGTTGCGGTCGACGAAGGTCTGGACGTTGACGCCTGCGGCCTCGGCGGCAAGAACGTTCTTGAGCGAGTTGTCGTCGGTTCCGCTGAGGAGGCGGACCTCGTCGCCTCGGTGGCGGCGGTGGCGGGCGAGAACGTCCGCTTGAACCAGTTCGAGGGCGAAGCCCAGGTGCGGGCGGGCGTTGACGTACGGGATCGTCGTGGTGATGTAGTGCCGTGGTGCGGTCATCGGAACCTCCGTAAGTTGCGAGGCGGAGCTCCGAGTCCGAAAACAGGTCGAGGCCCCGTCTCAGGGCCTCGGAAACGCGCGTCCGGTATCAGCAGCCCCGCTGGCGGGGCATCATCTCGATTCGGAATGAAGGCGCGATCATGCGGCGATGCTAGCAGCGGCTCCCGGCTCCATGGCGAGGAATATTGCCCGGGGCGCGACGCTGGATCTGTCGCCTGTTTACGAGCCGAGTAGTCGTACTCCTCGCACGGCGGCCGCTGCAGAGATGCGCAGGGCGAGCAGGTATTCGGTATCGGTGATGGAGCTGTCGCCGCTGCCGCCTACGGTGATCTCGATTGCGTCCTGGCTGACGGTGTAGCTCGCGTAGTAGGAGGTCTTGTCCTCGCAGGCCACGATGTCGCCGAGGAACGGCAGCACATCGTCCCGGCCCATGACGAAGACTCCGACCAGCAGACCGGCTCGGTGTTCCCAGCCGGCCGTGTGCTGTCTGACCCTGGCGGCCTGCGCGTCATCCATTCCTGCTTGCCCGCACCGTCAACGGCGGCTGGTGTCCACGGCGGTGGTGCTGGTTGCACGGCTCCCGGGATGGGCGAGGACGATGCCGGGGCCCCACCGGTACGTGCGCTCCCCAAGAGATGCGCTGTCCTGGGGCACGCGGACCTGAAGTTCGACGGACCCGTCTGGGTAGCAGTGGCGGGCACGGATTGACGCCCAGTGCCAGGCGCCGTCGCTCCAGACCCATGCGGCGGGCTCATGCCCAGTGGAGTACACGTCTGTGCGTACGCCGCGGATCGCACGCTCGGCGCGCGACGGGGCCTCGATGGGGTCGATGGCAGGGGCGGTACTCGGCGGCTCCCAATAGAACATGCGTGCGAGAGTAGTGGATGAGATGCCTCTAAGCGACCGGTGACGGGTAGTGACCTGTCGCAACGTAGGGAAGGTTGAGTGATTCTCAGCGAAGGTTGGTGACCGCTTCCCTGCCCAGCCGCTTCCGGCGCGGAATTTTCCGGCGGTCGCTAGTGTCGGCCCATGTCCAGTCCTGGAGACGTGCCGCCGGAGATCCTGAACCGGTCGCGGTCGATCTGCCGGCAGCTGCCCGAGTCGTACGAGGAACCAGCCTGGATCGGCGTGCGCTGGCGGATCCGTACGCGGACGTTCGTCCATGTCTACACGCCGGACGTGGATCGCTACCCGGTCTACGCCTCGTATGCGACCGCAGATCAGGAACTGGTCGTGATGACTTTTCGGGTACCCGTCGACGACCTGCTCGGCCTGACCGCCGGTGGGTTCCCGTTCCTCCGTGCCGACTGGGGCCATAACGTCGTCGCCGCCGTTCTCGGTGACCACACCGACTGGACCGAGCTTGCGGAACTGATCACCGACAGCTACCGCGAGATGGCCCCGAAGTTCCTCGCCGCGCGGGTCCCCCTCCTGCCACCGATCAGCTGACCGGCGGTGGGCCTCGTCTCCCGCCACAAGGACCGAATCCGCCAGAAGCAGCCGCTCAACCTTCGCCGAGAATCACTCAACCTTTGCGACAGGTCAGGTAGGTCCCGCGCCACTGAACCTTGATCATTGCCATCGAAGGACCACCTAGGGGCCAGGCGGGGTACGGCGGGAACGTGGCGTTGGGGCAAGGGGCCCCAGGTCCAGGTCCTCGCGCATCGTCGCCTGCAACTCGTTGAAGGCCGCGTAGTACCCGGCCAGGGAAACCTGAGCGGCCATAAGGTCGACGCCAGGGTTCGCCAGGAAGTAGGACCGCGGCTCGTAAAGGGCCTCGTCCGCCCTGAGGATCAGAGGCCAGACACGCTGTGGAATCCGTAGCTGCTTCCTGCGCAGCAGCATCCGCCACTCGTTCCATTCGTCTTTGACCTGCTCATCGAACCAGGCAGCCGCTGCCTCGTCGTCCAGTGGCCGATCTGCCGCTTTAAAGCACTCCGCGATTTTCGTGCCGAGGTCGCTCAACCTGAGAAGCAACTCCGTGTAGCAGGGCTCCAGGATCTCCATCCGCTGCTTCCGGTCGTCCCAGCGGCGCTTGTGCCGCTCCAGGAGCCAGCCAGAGCCCAGCGCCGAACTCAGCGCGGCGCTCCCGATCGCGACCCCCACCGTCGTCCAGTCCATCGCGCGACGCTATCCGCCGCGGGCAACTCGGAACAGGCCCGCGAACGACGACTACCAGAACCTGGACATTGGAGCTGTCGACGTTGAGTTGGACGTCGGTGCCGAAGATCGTGGACCGCCAGCGCGCTGCTGCTTCGGGGTCGGTGACGAAGGCCATGACAGTGCGGATATCCCGGATCATTGGCCGTCTCCCTCCTCTTGGGGGTGCCAGGAGACGCGCACTGCCTTGCCGAGCTGGCGGTTGCCTGCCAGCATCTTCCTGGCCCTCGGGGAAGCCTGATCGTTGCAGTGCGAGTTCCACGACCAGTAGGTTCGGTTCACCGGACTGGGAGTTGCTTGAATCGGGCATTCAGGGGGCTTTGGTGCTGGACACGCTAGCGGCCACGGCTGTTGGGGCGAGCTCTGCCGCGGTGGGTATCCTCGTCGGCGCCGTCGTCACGCGTCGGGCTCAGGGTCGACAACTCCGCGACCAGCGCCTTGCTGCCTACCAGGCCCTATTCAGTCACTACTCCAAGTTCATGCTCGAACTGAGGCAGGCCCACGCTGACCGCCGGGACTGCGACTACGACTGGGGCGAGTGGAGCAGCGCCTTGATGAGCGCAAGCCTGGTGACCCCAGCGGGCATCACGAAGGAACTCGACAACTTCACCAGCACCGTTGAGGAGTTCGTGCACCGCGCTACGCAGGAGTGCGCCCCCGCGCTTGACCCGCTGAGCGCAGAGGACTTTGAGGATGCCCAGTCGGCCTCGGCGCGCGCGCAACTGGCGCTGATGAACGCTGTCCGGCGATCTTTGAGCAGGGGCCTGAAAGGGCTGCCGTCCCCGACAGGGTGACGGACATGGCCAGGGTCTCCCGTTGGGGCGAAGCGCCAGCGGGAGACCCAAGTTTCACAGCGTCAACTGCTCCGGCCCGTCATCTGGCCGCTGGACAGCGGGTTGCAGGACATCCGGGACGTCCCGGTTGGCCCGGAGCCACCAGGCAAATTGCCAGTTGCGGCAGGTGCGGTAGAGGCGGGAGTTCCGTTTCGGGGTGCCAGAGGGAATGGACTGCTCGCCCCAGCCGAGGATGGGGCGAGCATTGGTGAGTTGTACGCCGAGGCCGCGCACGAGTGCGTCACCTTCCCAAGTTTCGCCCGGCGCGTACTCGAAGGCGAGGTGCGCATTGCGTGACCAGTCCCAGGGGATGGGGAGCGCGCACAAGTACCAGGCGGTCGGCGGGTTCGTGGCGGGCAACTGCAGTGTCTGGCGCGGCCTGTGGGTGTTGATGTGGTGCCGGTCGGGCTCCCCGAAAGCCTTCAGGCAGTGCTGTGTCAGGTCCAGGTCGCGGATGCCGGCCAGCCACATGATGCGGTAGTTATCGCGCGCCTCAATGCTTATGCGAACCATTTCCGAGTTCGCCTCTGATCTCATTCCCTACCCCTCCATATTCAAATTCCTATCCTTGATCAATTCTATCAGAATTGCCGCCAGTCCCTCATGTTTATCGTGCCGGAATTCGTTAGGGTAGGGCATATTGAATTCCTCGTTTACGGCTTTCTCGTAATCTTGGATCGGCAGTGCGCGTGGACGGCGGCAGACCGCTTTGACGGTGGCCCTGGTGGTGTCGCTGATCTGTACGTCCTCGAAGTAGCGGGACAGGAGCCCTCGTAGTGACTCGGGGGTGTGGTAGCGGATGCGCTGCCATTTGCCGCGTACGAATCGCATGTCGACGTTCTCGCTGTCCAGGAAGGACAGGCGGGTGGAGTCGCGGCTGATGGAGTGCTCGGAGTTCTCGTACGCCAACTCGCGTTCCAGGTTGCGGGTGCCGATACAGACCTGCCCGTCGGCGGCGCAGAGCGCGTTGACGGTAGTGAGGACCCAGTGCTGGTAGTCGAGGGAGGTGGTGGCGTTGATGACGGAGTCGAGGACCACCACCTCATAGAGGCCGTTCTCCTTCAACTCGCGTTCGATGCTGCGGATCTGGCCGACGATGGTGCGGATGTCGACGGCGTACTTGCCCTTCAAGGTGCGATAGGGCTCGTAGTCGTGGATCTTGTAGCCCTTGCCGCGAAGGTGCCGTGCGTAGTCGCCGTGCCCGGCGCCGAAGTCCACCACCCGGTCGGAGGTCGTCAGCCAAGGCAGGACGAGGCGCTCCCACACCTCGGACTTGTAGCGGACCTTGTCCGCCTTCGCCTTCGAGGAGTGCTCGCGCAGCCGGTTGGGCTGCACGATGTGCTGGTTCCACACGGGTGCCTGCTCTTCGAGGCCGGTCCAGTCGTAGACGCCGTACTCGCCGGTGAGGTCCTCAACGAGCTGGCCGGCATCGAAGGAAGCGCAGGTCCAGGCGAGGATGTCGAAGCGTTGGGCCTTGGCGACGGCCGCGTACTCGGCGTTGAGAACGATGCGGCCCTGGTCGTCGATGACCACTGACCCCCACGGGCCGTGGGCGGCGGTCATGAACCCGATCGCCTGCTGGAACGGTAGGTTCTTCGACTCCTCAACTTCGATGGTCTGCCACGGGATCCAGCACCACTGCCCGATCGGCCCCGGCTCCGCGTACACCACGGACGACTCGGTCTCGACGCGGTTGTGGAGGAGGTTGAACTTGATCTCGTCCTGCAGGCGCACCTTCTGTGGCAGGACCATCGCCGGGGTTGTGGTCTCGCCGATGGCCTTCAGGCCCTTGGTCCTCTGGTGGCCCGCGACCAGGGTCCCGTCCGCGTTGAGGATCACCGGTTTCACGACGCCGTGACGGCGCAGCGAGCCCTGTAGCCGTACGAACGACTCGTCGGAGAGGCGTCGCGGGTTGTAGTCCGCCGGCCGCAGCTTCTCCAGTGGGTATGCGGGCTCGAACCGTACGTCGAGGGGGTTCACGCGGCGGCTCCCTCTTCGGCGCGGTGCTCGTCGTTGAGGACGTGCCAGCCGAAGCCCATGTCGGAGTCGTGGTCGTCGACAAACCGCTTGTAGAGCGCGTCGAGGAGTTCGACCTCGGCCTGTGTGACGCGGACGCGGGTGGAGGACCACTGCATGTACCCCCACTGCAGGTAGTCCACCGTCGCCGCTGCCCCCGTGTCTGCTCCGTCCGAGGGCAGCTCGATCGGCGCGGGCAACGCCGTCTCATCCAGCAGCTGATCGAGCTGGTTCTGGTCATAGCCAGTGCCCTGAAGGTCGGGGAGCTCGGTGAGGATGTCCGCGAGGAGGACGCTGTCGTACCCGGCGAGATCGCTGGTGCGGTTGTCGACGATGACGATCTTCGCCGCGGCTTCGTCGTCTACATCGAGCCAGGTGACCGCGATGTCGGTCCAGCCGAGATGCTTCGCGGCCTTGAAGGTGTGGTTGCCAGCGAGGATCTCGTTGGGGCGCCCGGTCTGGCTGCCGCGGTTGACGACGATCGGCCGATACTGGCCGTTGACGGCCAGCGACTCGGCGATCGAGTCGAGATCACCAGTGCGCGGGTTGCGGTGATACAGGGCCAGCTCTTCGACCGGGACGGCCAGCTCCAGGAGCGAGGCCGGTATGCGGGGGGCGGCAGAGGACACGGGTCTCCAGCCCCACGCCCACCACCGAGCCTAGGTGATCACCCGCGACACCCTGCGAGACTGATCGCGGAGCTATGGACCGGGGAGGACGTATGGATCTCGCTGCGAAGCACGCAGCTCTGTACCAAGGCACGCTGCTCGTCGCGGAAGCTGCCGAGGACGCCTACCGGCTGGGGGGCCTTGATCGCTTCCTGAATCCGTGGATACGCGACAGGCTCGACTCTCTCCGCCTCCTGTTGGACAGCTGTGACACGCAGCGCCAGCTCGCCGGGGACACGCGTGCGCTCGCGAGTGCGGCAGCCGAGTACTCCGAGATGCGGGACCAGCTCTTCTCGGATCTTCATCACACGCGACCCGAGCCCCCTTGGCGGACCATGCGGCGCAAGGACATGGCGATACGCGCCCAGTCCAGGGTGCTGCACCGACAACCCACCTTCATCCTGCGCCGACTTGATGCCGGCGCGAACGTCCCCGGGGCCGAGACCTGGGATTTCACCGTGCTCACGAACCCATCCGATCGCGCAGATCAGGGCACGTCGTTCGTCGTCATGGCAGACAGCCAGACGAAGAACGGCCGCATCACCGTCCAGGTGTCCAAGGAGTTGGAGAGCGAGCGGCCGTGGTACCAGCAACTCGAGTACGGCTTCTACGCCCTGGGTGCCACACCGTTCCTCACCGCGATCTACGACCCTGACCGGCACCGGCAGCAGCCCCCGGAAGGACTGGCCGGAGAGTTCGACCTGTGACGGCTGGCTACGCCCCCCATCGCTGCCGCTGAGCAGATGCCGGCCTACGAACCTCTCGCCATTCCTATCGCGACCTCCAGGGCCTGATGATCCGACAGAACCCTGAACCTGGAGGGCAGTAGATCCACGGATCTACATGATCGGCTTGTCCTGATCGCCTACGTTCGGTAACGTCTTCGACATCAAAGTGGGCCCCACCGTGCCGTGCACGGTGGGGCCCTTTTGTGTCTCCCCACCCCAGGGGAGACCTGCGTCACACCGCCGTCTTCAGGTTCCTAGGCCAGCGAAGCGGCGGCTACACCCCAGCGAAGGGAACGCGCATGAGCTCCAACCATGGCACACACGAGGGTGACCAGTCACCCTCCAACATCCCCGCGCCCGTGGGCCGGGGGGCGGAAGCCGCCCCGGAACCGGCGGCGCCCGTTCCGCGCCGCGGGCTGCAGATCCAGTTCAACCACGGCCTGCTCGTCGAACTGGGCGGACGCACGCTGCTGTCGGTGTACGTCTCGCCACTGGTCGCGACCGGGGCAACCGCCCTCGCGGCCCTGGCGGGTTGGGGTCTCGGCCCCTGGCAGCCGTAGGCGCTCAATTCAGCTGCGGGCGGCTGTTCACCCAGCCGCCCGCAGCCGGGCACGCGGCTCACGTATCCGGATGCGTGACTCCACGCTGCCCGGCGTCGCTTGAATCAAGGCCAACTGCGTCTGCGATGGAGGAGATTGCCGAGATTCTGCCTCAAGCTCCGTTGTATTTCGTTCCGTCGAACTTGTAGGGCCATGTGGTCTGGGCCGCGATGCTGATCTCCGCGCCGTCGGCGGGCACGTTCAGCACGATCATCGTCATCATGGTCTGGGTGAACTTGTTCCATCGGATGCCGGTGGTGCCGTCCCAGCCGCTCGTCGTGAACTTGATCCACCTCCCAGCTCCCATGTCGGCAGCGGCTGTGTTCATGCCGACGCATGCCACGAGTGCTCCGCCGTCCTTGGTCTGCCAGGCAGGACCGATCGGTGTGCGCTGCCCCTCCGCCCGAAGTTCCACGGACTCGGGATTATTCAACTGCTTGCTGGCTGGCTTCGTATCCCCGTGGGTTGCCCGGTACGTGTCGATCTGCGACGACCACTGAAGCTTCTCGTCCGTGTCCTTGCGGGTGATGTAGTCGAGAAACACCCCGCAGGCCTTGCCGGGCTGCACTGCCAGGTCGGCATTGGGAGCGACGGTCCGTACTCTCCCGGACTTGTCCGCGGCGACCTGCGGGAGGTCCTTCTTCTTTGGGGCGTAGGCCGTGAAGGCAGTCCGCCACGCACCCCCAGCGTCGCCACGGTGAGACAGGCTCCAGTACATGCTCGCCTTGTTCTTGAACTCGCCACCGATGGTGTGGCTGGAGACCTGCTGTGCCCCCAGAATCCAGTCGCCTGAGCTCTCGGAGGCAGGCTTGGCCACCCAGGCATGCACAGCAGGATCGAGATGCGGACGGTTCGTCGGGTCCAGGCTCGAATCGTCCTTGCCGAGCTTCTTGATGTTGTCGACCCGGGCGAGCGTCCGGTCCAGCCACGGGCCTTCATGGACCTTGCGCCAGTAGGCGGGACTGAGGCTGTCGCTGTCGTCCTTCTTGTCCAGGTCCTTCAAGATTCGGCGCGCTTCATCAGCCGTAACAGGTGGCTTCGCTTTCGCGGATGGGGTGCTGTTCGCGTTCTTCCCGTCGCCTGCGCTGCCGTCGCATGCGACGGCCCCGAGCACCAGGGTTGCTATGACCAGTGCAGAACGCTTCATCCCATACCTCAGTCAGCCGTGAGCAGGTAGTTCCTTGATCCTGTCGCAGAGGCCAATGGGATGGGGGTCGTTTCCGAAAGGCAACCTATGTCCTCCTCGGTGGACCTCGGCAGGCTGGCCGGCCGTGAGTATCCCGCTGGGTTGCTACGTTCGTGGCCGATCAACGAGGAGATGCTGTGACAACTACTCCGTCGGGACCGGACATTGATCTCCGAAGGCATGCTGTTGAAGAGCTATTGGAGCAGGTGGAGCGCCGCCTAGAGGTACGCCTCGATGGGAACACCGTGGTGCTTAAGCGACGCTCTGTCGGCGCCCGGACTGATCGCGACACCTGGGTGAGGATCGAACGCCGCCCTCTGGCCGGGATCGACGGCCAAGGCTGGAATGGCACCGAATGTGCCGCCACCCTCGAGGGCATCGCGAAGCCTCACTGGTACTCGGGCGCGTCCTGGCGAGGGCCCGATGGGACAGCAATGTGGCGAGCCGACGAGACCGAACTCTTGCCAGACGAACCGGTATCCAGCGCGGTCACGACTTGTGACCCGGAACTCCCGGACGAATGGTGGCAGGCCCTCAACTCCTCGCTGGATGCCCTCGCCACCCAGCACACGACGCGCATCGCCACGCCGGACACCGTCACCATCACGCAGGGCCATGTCGGCAACATCATCCGCGCCGTGTTCCCGGAGATCACCGACACCATCATCGAGCAGTGGGTGCCAGCCCACGCGGACATGACGTGGGCCAACATCACTGGGCCTGAGTTCTGCCTGTTCGACTGGGAGGACTGGGGACTCGCTCCCGGAGGGCTCGATTCGGCCTCACTTTGGAGCAACGCCCTCGCCGTCCCCCAACTCGCAGATCGAGTACGGAAGGAACGGCATCACGACCTTGAGACCCAGGACGGCCGGCTCATGATGCTGTTCTACTGCGCGAAGATCGTCGGGACGCACGGTCACTCCGAGGACCCGCGGCTCGAACCCGCCCGGCATGCGGCAGATCGGATTGTCGAGAGCCTCCTGGCGGCATGACATCCCGTGGCTCAGGCGTTGCCAGTATCGACGACATACGACCAGCGGCTGGCCTGAGAGCTCGGTCGGCACGGCGGCCATCAAGAGCCCGTTGAAGGTTCCCCGAGCCAGAATCCCCACTCCTAGGCCGACTTGCTTCCCGCGCGCCCCTTGCGCCCGGCAACTACCGGCCCTCTCGGACGTGGTCAGGGCTGGGTGTCTGCAATGTCAGTAACGGCTGCCAGGATGGCGCGCATGACGATCAAGAACATAGCCCGACATGACGTGAGTGAGCAGCGCATTGAGCGGGCGCTGGGGGACATTGAGCGGCGGGCCCGTAGCCGCTGGCACACGATGCAATACGACTGCTACTCCGACGAGGAACTGCAGGCAATGCGTGACGACCTCCTGGACCACGTCGCTGCCCGCACTGTGACGGACCCCAAGCTCAGCACCGCCCCGTCACGCATCGTCCTGCGCACTGCGGCGGAGTGCGCCTTGGGATTCTTGGATCTTGGCAGCTACCCCAACGGCGACCAGGAGATCCGCTTTCCCCTCGTCGGCGAGAGCATCAGCAGCGAGGACAAAGACTTCGAGGCCGCGGTGGAGCACGCGTCCACTGCGAGGGACTGGCTGGACGCGTTCGCCCTGTGCGTGATCAGCGGCATGGTGTGGGAACAGGACCGCGTCATCGGGCTGCTACTGCGTGAACACGCATCCACGATCCACGACGGAGTGCCGCACTCGAAGCTGGAATCAGAGTCGGATCCGGCGGAACTGGCGGAGATGGACATCCTCTCCTGCTACCTGACCCAGTCCCGAGGGCATCTGCCCCGGGACTGGCCCTCGGTCACGTTGTGCATGCCGGAGGTCGACGAGCGCCTCGATGGCGCGCTGAGTCTGAATGCGCTCGGCGTCTTGACGCCGGATCAGCAACTGCTGCGAGTGCTCCTGGAGGATGACCAGCCGGCGTTCGAACAGGCCCTGGAGCAACATCTTGTGCAGCATCGGGAGAGCGCACCCTCTGATGTAGCGCCCCGCAGCCTGCTGCCGCAGAAGACCATCGCTCTGGCCGCTCTGGCAGTGCAGGTACATGGCTGGGACTTGCGCGTCCAGTCTGCCTATTTGCCGCAGGCCTTGCTGAGTGCTCCGGAGAGCGCGCCGTCGGCCAGCGGCTGAGCCGGAGTCTTCTCTGCTTCTCGGGCGAAGCCTCGCTTGAGTCCTGGCCTTCGGCCAGCTTGCTCTGCCCGGAGGACTGGCCGCCGACGGGCCTGTCTCGGTGGAAAATCAGGGGCGCCCTCCGCCAGTGAGCGGGATCATGGAGCATGAGCCCGGATGACTGGCACCTGTTCGATGACGTCGACAGCTTCCTAGCCCGCGCAGGGGACTTCCTGCACTCGCGCCCCGCCCTGCACACCATCCCCCTGACGGTGACTGACGCGCTGCGTACACGCGGAGCGCACGCATACGGCTCTGAAGCCCCCGTCTTCGGCGTGCTGGAGAGAGCCGGCGAAGTTCGTGCGACCTACTTCCGCACCCCGCCCAACCGCCTGGTCCTCACCCCCCTCACCCCAGAAGGCGCCGACGCCCTCGCCGCTCACCTGGTTGCCGCAGGCCTTCCTGTCCCCGGTGTCAGTGCGGACCGAGACACCGCCACGGATTTCACCGAGGCCTGGCAACGGCACACCGGCGCGACGCCGACGCTCCACGAGCACCAGCGGCTCTACCGCCTTGACACGCTTACCCCGCCAGAACCGCTCCCGGAGGGTAGGAGTCGGGTCGCGGGTGTGCAGGATCGCGACCAACTCATGCGCTGGCACCGTGAGTTCGTTGTATCCATCGGAGGAATCCCCGCCGCGGACCATGGACCTTGGGCTGACACGCGCATCGCCAACAGGCGAGTCATGTTGTGGGAGACCCCGGACGGCACCCCGGTCTCCATGGCGGGCATGACCCCGATGGTCGCCGGCCAGATCAGAGTGGCCCCCGTTTACACCCCGGCCCACCTACGCGGCCGCGGCTATGCAGGCGCCGCAACGGCCGCGGTCAGCCGGGCGGCACTGGCAGAGGGGGCGGCGGAGGTGGTGCTGTTCGCCGACCTCGCCAACGAGACCAGTAACGGCCTGTATCAGCGGATCGGCTACCGACAGGTCGCGGACTTTGCCCTCTACAGCTTCAACCCCCGTGCCTCCAGAGACGATCGTGGTCCGGAGTCTGGTCGAGGCCGAGTGTGATCACTGGCCGTGAACCAGGTGCATGAACCGGTCGAAGTCGATTTCCTGTCCGTACGTGAACGGGGCCTGGATGGCGTTCCACTCTGCGCGCGTCACGCTGTCCCGGCATACTCGGACCGGCATTGATCCGCTCGCCCCCACGACGATGATCCGGCCCACCTCGTCGAGTGGGCCGTCCTGGCCTCCGGGGAGGAAGTAGACCCATCCTTCCTGACTCCAGCCGTCGACCACGATCGAGGGATAGGCGGCAGTTATGGACTCCAGGCCCTGTCGCCCCCGCCAGGTTTCGCCGAACCTGGCCGCGTAGTCGTCCACGTGGTTGATCTCTATGAAGTGATCGCTCATGCGTATGCACGCTAGCGAGTCCGGTCCGGCACCGAGGCGAGACTGGACTATGTGAAGGTGTCGGCTAGTTCGGCCTCCAGATCGGGCAGGGCGTCCAGCAAGGTCGAGACCATGGTCGCCCGGTCGTTCCAGTACGCGGCCAACCCGTCGTCCCGAACGGTCTTCCCGTCGCTGCTGTAGAGGACATTGATGGGGTAGAGGGCGAGCATCGCGTCAAGGAGAGCTATCCGGGCACAGCTCACCAACTCGGCCCCAACCAGGCGTTGCTGCTCCTTCGCATAGCCGGCGATCACCTGCATGGCTATCTGCCGCCAGCACGAGGACCGGGCGACGGTGAACGAGTTGAAGGCGATGTTGCCCAGCTCCCACGCTGGGCTTGCCACCTGCCCCCGGAAGTCGATCACGGCCCGGAGCTCGCCCCAGTTGAAGAGCAGGTTGTGCATGCCGTAATCGCAGTGGACGACCTGGTGGGTGATGCTGGGCAGCTCCGCCTTGAGCTGCTCGCCGTAGGCGAGCAGGTCGTCGCAGCGTCGGGCCACTTGCTCGCGTCGAATCTGATCGGTCCCCGTGGGGTTCGACAGTGAGTCGATGACGGCGAGTACGTTCTTGGCCTGCCCGGCGACTTCCACGGGGTCGCTCTTCTCCCACGGCGAGGTGAGCCGGGCGACGCCCCGAGTGGGGTATCGGGCCAGCCGGTGGTGGAGTCGTCCCAGGGTCCGTCCGATTGCCTTGGCTCGTTCCATGTCGAGCGGCTCACTGTCGGAGGAGTCGATGTTCTCCCACACGGATGTGACGATGCCCGCATCCGTGGAGAGCAGTTGGTCGTGGCGGTCGGGAAGAACGGCGGGAACCGGGATGCCTCCGGTCCGGGCGAACTCGGAGACAGCGAGTCGCGTCCGCGTGTGGCTCGTGTCCGAGTCGGTGCGGTGGACTTTGACGAACACGGAGGTGCCGTCTGCGAGGTGGGCCCGGAAGTTGGCGGTCTCTGTTCCGAGCGGCACGACCCGTACGGCTATTGGATGCAGGCGGTAGTGGGTAGCTAGGTGAGCCTTCACCTGCTTGGTGTCGATGACGTCGTCCATGAGCGGTTCCCATCGCCAGGTGGATCACTTCAGCGGCTGGTTGTCTCATGCGGTCGATCAGCAGGATGGCCGCGGCGTCTTGGCCTGCGGGCATTGGTGAGGCCCGCAGACGGGGGATGCTGCGGGCCTCGTCCTGTTCAACGGGCGCTGATCGGCTCGCGTTCCCGCAACGGGTTGGTATTCGGGGTAAGGCGGGCACGGTAGGTGGCAAGCCCGCCCACGGTGCCGGTGGAGGCGAACCCGGCCTTGATTAGCACTCTTCCCGAGGCCGGGTTGTCCAGATGGTGCTTGGCGCTCACCGTCTTCAGGCCGAGTACATCGGACGCGTAATCCAGCAGCATCGTCACGGCCTTGGTCGCATGCCCGTGGCCCCACGTGTCCGGCCGAAGGATGTAGCTGACGGTGGCATCGCTCCCGGGGCAGCAGCGCAACGTGACGATGCCGATGAGGTCGCCGCCCAGGTCGATGCCGAAGCTGTACCGCACGCGGGGTATGACCCGGGACTGGGCCGCGACTTCCGAGACCCAGTCCAAGGCATCCTGGGCGTTCATCGCTGCCCGCGGAAGGTGCTGTACAGATCGCTTGCTGTAGATGTGCCGGATTGCTGGGGCGTCCTCGAGGGTCAGTTCGCGCAGCATGATCACGCTGCGACCTTCCCGAGGAGGTCGGCCAGCTCCATGGGGGCAGGCCGGTCCTCGGGGGTGGGTGACAGGGCGGGCCGGAGGGCGTCTTGGAACTCAGGCCACACTGCCGCTGCGAGCGGGAGTTGCCCGGTGGCGATGGCGTCACGCACACCGTCGGGACCGGCCGTCTTACGGTCGATGCCAGCTGCCTTGTAGTCCAGTGGCCACCCGCCCGTGGTGCAAGTCCAAAGGACTCCGGCGAGCGCGTACACGTCTGACTGAGGGCTGGGAGCAACCGGGCCGTCGGCGCGGGAGACAGCTGCGGCCAGTTCGGGCGCCATGAGGTGGACGATCCCGCCTCGGAAGCCGTCGACGGGCTCGTGCCCCATTTGCCAGGACCAGGCGAAGTCGATCAACCGGACCCCGCTCGGGGTGTGGATGCCGTGCGACGGCTGGAGATCGGCGTGCACCCACCCGGAGCCGTGGAGGGCGGCCACGGCCTGGCACAGGTCGACGGCCCCGGCCACGACCTGCTCCTGGCCCTCGGACTGCTCACGTACCGGGGCGAAGACCTTCCACGTCGATGGCCCGTCGAACCAGGGGGTGACGAGCCACGAACCGCCCTCGTAGAGACCTGATGCGACCTCGTACCCGTCGAGGGCGAGGGCGCCGAGTGCTGCGGCCTCCCGTGTGGTGACGGCCTGTCCTTCGCCGTAGCCGATCTTCACGGCCACGGTGCGGTTCGGGCCGGTCGCCTTCCACACGGCGGAGCCTCGCCGGTCAGTGACTTCTCTCAGGTCGACAGGGCCGCCGCAAGCTGCTTCGGCTGCGGCGAGGGCTTGTGGTGGACAAGCAGAGAACTCGACCATGCCTTTACCGCCTGCCAATCATTGGGGAGCTCCGCGAACACGTCCCGTCCATCGTCTACCGCGACGGCCAGAGTGTCGGCGAGTTCCGGGGTGTCACGCAGGAAACGTGGGTCCCGCTTGCGGACAGCGGGTCGCACGGGGAGGAAGGAGCACGGAGGGATTGGGATGGATCGGCCTGCCCGGTCGTGACGCTCCTCGCCCCAGTGGAATTTCCCGAGCATCACGCCGACCGGCGCATACAGGTTCTTCAACGCCCAGTGCGGCCAGGCCAGCAGATCAAGGTGGTCTCCACCGAGCCTCTCGCCGCCAAGGATGACGACGTTCTCGCACACGAGGGCCCCGTGCGCCCGAGTGGCCAGGGGCCGAATCCACTCCGCTGCTTGTACTCCGGCATGGAAGACCTCGGCTTCCACGGCTTCCGTGTCGCTGGTCGCGACCTGGTAGACGGTCCATCCTGTGAGGCCCCGGCTGAGCGACGGCGGTAGGTAGGGGCAGTGCTCGGACACCTGGTTGATGTAGCCGGAGACATCCACCGAGGTGGGTGTCGTGGTGCGAGGTTCGATGAGGCGAAGCGCCCCGGCCGACGGCCGGGGCGCGTCACTTCTGGAGGCCACGGTCATCGAGCGATGACCTTCCGGGTCTTGGGGGCAACATCGTCACCGTCGCCCGGCACGGGCTTGCAGTCCCACTCCGCCCACACCTCGCCAGCCTCCCGGTAGCGGGCCAGGGCCTCCTCGTCCACGGCACCGTCGGCGTCGGTGAACCAGATCTTCGGCAGGGGCCCGAACTGCTCCTCGTAGGCGGTGATCCAGGAGATGCGGCCGTAGCCGGTGTTCTCGACGTGGTTGATCAGGCGGCCCGCGTTCTGGGTGCAGAAGTCGGCGTAGGCGGGGTCGTCCAGCAGCCGGTGCCACTCGGTGTCGATGGCGGCCGAGAACATCTCCGGCACGGGCTGGCCGGCGTCGAACTGGCTGGCGCTGATG
Organism: Streptomyces sp. NBC_01381; assembly: GCF_026340305.1. NCBI lineage: Bacteria > Bacillati > Actinomycetota > Actinomycetes > Kitasatosporales > Streptomycetaceae > Streptomyces > Streptomyces sp. NBC_01381. The sequence goes on from NZ_JAPEPI010000001.1 coordinate 1,575,909, forward strand.
GTGAAGAACCGGCCCAGCTCCATGAGTTCCTGCGACTGGTCAGTGGTCATCTGGTGCTCCTCTTCGGGGATGTCGTGCTGGTGCTGTGAGGTGGTGCGACTGCCCTGGAAGTGGCCGGTCCGGTAGTCCGTCGGCCCGCACTTCGAAACGCCGGTGTGCTGTTGATCTGCACGACCTGGCGGCGAGGGCAGCGTTGGCTGCTGTGCGTGAAGAGACGATTCCAGGCTGCGAGCCGCGTGCGCGGACAGGTTGTGCGGAGGGTTCTGCCGCGAGCGGTATTGACGGGAACGCCACATGTGGTACCCGCGAGCGTTCAACTTGCCGATATGGCCGACGAGTTCGCGACGGTCAGCCGCTCCGCGGCGGGGAGGGCACTACGGTGTGGGCGACAGCGGACTGGCGAGCCGTGCCTCTGGTCGCGGGCGCCGGTTTGCACACGATTCCAAGAGTTCGCCGCGTCCTGGACCCAGAAGGTCGACTGTCCGTCCTGCGTCGCCGTCCTGCAGTTGCGGCAGGAGGCGAGTACTGGCTGATGCGAGCCGTGGCGAGTAGCGCCGTTCGAACAGCGCCCGATGGCTGACCGGCGTCAACCTCGGATAAGTGTCACGCATGTGCCTACCTTGAGCTTGTTTGTCCGCCTATACGCCTCCCCGCGTATGCGTCATGATGGAGGCGGTCCACAGCACGGCAGCACCACCCTTCGAACACCTGGGACCGCGAGTAGAAGGACCCCCGAGGACATGATCACGACGACGACCCAGCAGATGGATCTGCTGACCCTATGCGCACTGCGCACGGACAAGAAGTCCGTCGACTGGCACCTGCTGGCCAGGACGTGCCAGTCCCCTGAGGCACTCCATGTGCTCCTCGGCGGCGACATCCCAGAAGACTCCGATATCGCCAGCAAGAGCGTGACGATCTTGCGGAAGGCGCTCCCGGATCTCGACGACGCCCGTACCCGGGTCGCCGCCGAACTTGAGGCTGCCTCTCAGGCCGGCGCCCGCCTGGTGACGGTGCTTGATCCGGAGTATCCGGCCAACCTGCGGCTGATCCCCAACCTGCCCCCGTTCTTGTTCTACCTGGGTGATCTCGACGAACGGGATGCCCGGTCTGCCGCCGTCGTCGGTACCCGCAACGCGAGCGCAGACGGAGTGCGCCGAGCAGCTCGCATGGCGGATGGTCTGGTGGAGAACGATGTTGTGGTGTTCAGCGGTCTGGCGAAGGGCATCGACACCGCCGCGCACACGGCCACCTTGGAAGCCGGTGGCCGCACCGTGGCGGTGATGGGCACCGGCATTGCCGCGAAGGTCTACCCGGCCCAGAACAAGCAGTTGGCCGCACAGATCCTCGACCAGGGCGGCGCGCTCCTGTCTCAGTTCTGGCCCACATCCGGTCCGGCGACCTGGACGTTCCCGCGTCGGAACGTCGTCATGTCCGGATGCACGATCGGTAGCATCGTCATTGAGGCGTCCTCCACCTCCGGCGCCAAGATGCAGGCGCGTCTCGCGGCGGAGCACGGCAAGCACGTCTTCCTCATCCGCTCCCTGGCCACCAGCGAGCCGTGGGCCGCGAAGATGGTCACCGAGGGCAGAGCGGTGGAGGTCGTTGAACTCGACGATGTCCTGTCCCGCCTCGGGAGCGCAGCGCGAGTTCAGCAGGCTGGCCAGCAGCGTCTCCAGCTCGCGCTGGAGGGCCTGTGACGGGAACCTCCGGCCTGCCCCGGCCACTGGGGTTCCCCAACTGCAAGAAGTGCGCCTACCGCATCAACGGAACTCCCGCCGTGTGCGCGGAATGCGCCGCCGCGACCATGCGCCCGCTGGCGGAGCATCACTGTGCGGTCTGCAGCCAGAGCCTGGATGCCCCGGACGCCACATGCCGGAACAAGATCTGCCGGTGGAGCCCGGAGAGGCGGTGCTTCACCCGCGTCGATGCCCTGGCCCTGTTCGCTCATCCTCTGGAACAGCCGATCAAGCGGTTCAAGTACGACGGCCGCAAGGGGTGGAGCAAGGTCTTCGGGCGGCTCATCGTCGGATGGCTTGAGGAGCACCGCAGGCAGGTCGCCGACATCGACCTCATCATCGGCAACCCCACAGCACCCGACCGCGTTCCGCTCCAGCACATCGAAACGATCATGGAGTCCGCCTACACGGAGGACACGCTGGACCAGTGGCCGATCGCCGACCCCGACAGTCCCGTGCTGACCAAGAAGTACGAGACGAAGAAGTCGGCCAGCGGTGGCGCTCAGTGGGCAGACAAACTGCAGGCCGCAGAGGAGCACGCCAAGGCGCTGAGGTTCCACAGGAGCGTGGAAGGCAAACGCATCCTGCTGATTGACGACGTCTTCACGACCGGGGCCACATTCCACACGGTTGGCAAGCGCCTCATAGCCGAAGGAAAGGCGACCGAGGTCCGAGGACTGGTCCTGGCGCGCGTCCCGTTCGGTTCCTGAAGGTCAAGTCAAAGGATCTGGTGCAGAGTTGGGCTGCTCGTATTCCAGTGGTGCCAGGCGAGGGCTGTGCGCCACCCTCAACTGTGACCCTCTTCTATCTGGTTCAACATGCCGAGAAGGAGCGCCAACTTGGTGACCCCGGCCTGACCGCTCTCGGCCGGCGGCAAGCTGCCCGAACGGCGAAGTGGCTTCAGCATGCCGGGATCGGTTCCGTGTTCAGCAGTCCGCTACAGCGGGCCCGGGAGACGGCGCAGTTCATCACGGCGGCCTCCGGTCTCCAACTTCAGGAGGATGACCGGCTGCGTGAGCGGATGAACTGGGCTGATGGCGAGCCCATCGAAGAGTTTCTCGCTGACTGGGCAGCCACTGTCCGGGACCGGGACTTCGTTCCACGATCCGGTGACTCTTCGCGGAACGCCGGTGCTCGGTTCTTGTCCTGCCTAGCCGATCTTGGGGCTGAGCAGGGGCCAGTCGCAGTGGTCACCCACGGAGGGGTCACTGTGGACCTGCTACGCACACTGATCGGCGACGAGGCGGTGCCGGACAGGCTGATGCACGAGGGAGTCCCCTCGTGCGCGATCACCACACTCGACGGCATGGCCGTCGCCAGCATCGCGTCGCAGGCACACCTTCAATAGAGTGCCGGGGCCCTTGCTCAGGGCCCCAACCCCCGCTAGGCCAGGGCCTTTCTCACCGGACTGCGCACAAAACGTTCGGGAATTCGGCTACTCGGTGGCAGGGTGCAGATATGGATCAAGCAGAGGTATTGCTCATCGGGGGGCGAGCCGGCGTCGGCAAGACGACGGTGGGATGGGAAGTCTCAGCGCGCTTGCGTGCCGCGATGGTTCCGCACTGCGTAATCGAAGGCGACTTCATGGGGCAGGCACACCCGGCCCCGGAAGGGGACCCCCGCCGGAAGAAGATCGCTGAACGTAATCTCACCGCGCTCTGGTCGAACTACGCCGACCTCGGGTACCGCCGCCTGATCTACACGCACACCGTGAGCGTACTGGCGGAGAACGAGAGCATGTTCCAGCGTGCGATGGGTGCAAACGTCAGGATCGTGCGTGTTGTGCTTGCCGCATCCGATGCCACTGCGCGTGAGCGGCTTACGGGTCGCGAACTCGGCTCGGAGTTGGAGCACGAGCTGAGGAGCAGCGCCCGGAAGGCGCGGATTCTGGACGAGCAGACGCCTGTTGACGCGGTGCGAGTGACGACTGACGGACGCGCCGTGGTCGATATTGCGCGCGAAGTGGTGGGAGCTACCGGTTGGGCCAGGGGCTGACGGTTAGGTCCTTCGCCCTTCATGGACGGGTTCAGCTGAGGATGACGGGGAGCTGTGGTGCGGCCTGGCGGGCGATGGCGAGCCTGTCGGTCCGGCTGGCCAGGCCGCACTGCTGCTTCGGGGGTTGATGCCCCGTTCGGCGTGTGTTCCGCGGTCTCGTCAGAGGTGCAGCTCTACGGCTGCTGTATGGGGTCGTCTGGAAGGCCGTTGAGGACGGCTGCGTGCCATTTCTCTGAGTTGAAGTACGAAAGGACAACTGGGGCTGAGGTCCGGATGTCTTCTTGGCGTGCTTCCCAGCCGTGGTTGTGGTCGCCACGGGTCTCGCAGCCTGGGCAGCCGTCTTCGCCTTCTATGTGGCCCGCCATCCAGGCGTTGACAGCGGTATTGAGTACGACGTCGAAGACATCTTCCCCCTGGTGCAGGTTCTGGGCAGCGGTCGCCAGGATGAGGCCGAGCTCTGGGCACATTCGGGGCGGCATGGGAGCGAGGGGATTCATGCTGATCGCTTTCGAGGGCTACTGGTTGGGGTGCCGATGTAGCGGGCGTAGACGTCGGCGCTGCCGTCCTCCGCTGTGCGGGCTCGGGCTTCGAAGGCGCCGGCCGGGCGGAATGCTGCGTGCCTGCCGGTGCGGATGCGGTAGCTGAGGTTGGTGGCCCGGTTCAGGTTGCCGCGGTTGTCTATGAGCGCCCATTCGCCGAGGTGCTCGCGTAGTTCCGCGGCGGTGTCGTACGCGTCCTGGTTGCCGTGGGGGACCGGCAGGGGTTCGAAGCGGGCGTGCATCAGGAGTCTCCGGGGCTCAAGCGGGTGGTCTCGGCGAGATGGCGGATCTTGGCGGCGATGGCGAAGTGGTCGTCTGCCAGGTGCTCGCAGAGCATGTCGGCGAGGCGGGCGATCTCTTGCAGCGCCTGGTTGGCATTGAAGGACGTGCCGGTGGGCGTGCTCTGACCGCGTGCCGCCGCTTGGAGCGTGGTGTGCGGCGAGTTGGGGGTGCGGTCAGAGTGCGTCATCAGCGTCGTCCTTGATGAGGGTCAGCGGTTGTTGCAGCGGCAGGTGTTGGTGATGGTGTTGAACCAGCTGTCGCAGGAGTTGCACCACATGGCACCTGGCGTGGGCGGTACCTCAGAGTGTTGCTTGGTGTGGTCGAGCACGGGGCGGGGTCACCTTTTCAGAGGTTGTCGGGGAGTTGGGCGCGGGGCCCGTTGGGGGCGAGGACGGTGACTATGTGGTCGAGGTCCTTGGGGCGCCACAGGGCGGCTTCGAAGCCGCACGCCGCCAGGTGCTTGAGCCAGTCGCGCTGGGCTGGGCGCAGGCGCCCGGTGTCGGACTTGAACTCGGCGAAGATCGTGCGCCTGGTCGTGGGGTGTCCGTAGACCTCGTCGGGCCATCCAGCGTCGCTGCGCTGCGAGTTGTGGGTGTGGTACGTGAGGGCCCAGCCACGCAGGGCGGCGAGCTTGCGGACGTGCCGGCGGAACTGTTCCTCGGTCACGCAGCAGCCGTCCGGTGTGGCCGCGGGGCTATGGCCTCTTCGAGTGCGGCTCGGTGCGCGGCCGCGTCGGGGTCAGGATTGCCCGGAATGCGGCGGACAGCTGAAGAGTCCGGCAGGTTGGGGCGCCGGTGCTGTTCCTTGAGGAGTTCCCGCAGTGGCTGGCGGGTCTTCTCCTGGAGGAGTGTTTCGAGGGGGCGGCCGTACTGCTCGACGATGAGGGCCCGGTGCAGGGCTTCGTCGACGGCGTTGTGGAGGGCTTCGTCGTGTCGTGTGTTTGTGGCAGGCATGTTCGTGGTTCTCCATGGGTGGGCCGGGACCCGCAGTGGGGTGCGGGTCCCGGCCGGAGGGGTGGCCCGTATCTGACGGGCCGTTCCGGGCGGGCGGGGCGCGGGGGGTCGCTGCCCGTCCGGAGGCTGGGTGGATGGTGGGGCCGTGCCAGGGCCACACATCACGTAAGAACCTAGCATGCAGATAAACACCGGCCTATTTGAGGTCAGTCTGCGATGGCCAGTTCGTCGTCGTAGTACGGCAGCGGCTTCACGGCGCCGTCCCACAAGACCATGTTCAACTCCTCGCCGGTCAGCGGGTCGCGGGCATGGCTGGTGACCTGCCCGTACAGGCGGAGCTTGCCTCCGGGGGTGGGCTTGACGGGGGTGACGGACGTCCTGGTGGCGAGCATGCTCTCTCCTTGCTGGTCGGCGGGTTGGTGTGGCTACTGGGCGGTGGCGAGGACGTCGAGGCCTCGGCCCCATTCGGCGGTGACGGGTTCGTTGAAGGCGAAGCCCGAGCCGGGGCTTTCGAAGTCGGTGGCGCGCCAGTCGCCGCAGGTGCCGGTGGCGAGGCGCTCGAAGTGCTGGATGCTGCCATCGCCAAGGGCTATGGCCAGTCGAACGATTCCTGGCGGTGCGGGGGATGGGGTGATGCGCTGCCCTTCTTTGAGGGCTTGCTGGGCTAGCTGATCTCCAAGAACCATTGTGAACTTCCTTGGCTGTTGAGTACCGGCCTATTGGTCAGTAGAGGGAGGCGTATCCGTCGCACGTTGGGCATGTCTCTTCCGTGCCGGGGGTGACGCCGTCGGTGCAGTGCGGACAGGGGAGGCGGTGGCCCGCGCCGTGGCAGGTGTCGCATTCGCGGGTGCGCGCGTAGGGGCCGTGGAGGTAGGTGGCGATTCCGGTGCCCTCGCAGGTCTCGCACTCGGGTGCGTTGACCCCGAGGGCGTCGAAGGCTTCCACCATGGCCGGGGCGGTGAGCATCGCTGGCGTCTCGGGGCTCAGCGGTCGATCTTGGTGAAGGCGCGCAGCAGTGTCGGGCCGCCATCTGCGTGCTGCCGCCCGCCGGTCAACTCGATTCGGTCCCCATGCTGGGTCACCGTGTCGTAGGCCATGACCAGGAGCGCCTTCACGTCTCCGCGCACCTTGCAGCCATCGACCGCGTTCATGGAGGAGGCGACCAAGTTGCCCGCGCGGTCGTATGCGTAGCTCTCCGTGCCGTAGGTGGCGGTCTCGTCGATCCGCAGGTCGTGAATGCTGTTCATCTCGGCGTTCTTCCTTCGCGGTTGTTGCTGGAGTGAGCTGCTCACCCCTACCTCTTAAGTATTATTCTACTCACTTGGATGGGGGTGTCCACTCCCCGAAGGTGATCTCGACTACAGCCGGGCAGGGCCCAGTTGGAGCACAGAGAAATCCGTGCCGCCGTCTGCTCGGCGCTGCCATCCTGATCGCCATGGACGCAGAACTCCGGACCGCCAGCCCCCAGGACGCCGATGCGCTGCTTGATCTCCAGCTCATCTTGGACCGGGAGTCCACGTTCATGCTGCTGGAGCCCGGCGAGCGGGAGACAGACCCGAGCCGCCTGCGCACACGCTTGGGCGACAAGGACGACCCGTCGTACACCGTGATCGCCTGGGACGGCCTCACCGCTGCCGGATACGTGTCTGTCGGCATCTCCCCGTACGCCAGGGCCCGTGCAACGGGCCACGTGGTCACCGGCGTGGCCGAACGATTCACGGGCCGCGGGCTTGGACGTGCCCTGCTGCAAGCAGCGCGCGAGCATGCCGTTGAACGAGGTCTCCACAGGCTCGAACTGACGGTCATGGAGCACAACCGCCGTGCCCTCAGCCTCTACCTGGGCTGCGGATACCAGGTCGAAGGCCTTCGCCGCGACGTTCTCACCGTCGAGGGCGAGGACGTCAGCGAGTACTACATGGGACTGCTACTCGCCCCGTCGTGACGTGCAGGAGACGTGATGGTCAGCGGCCGCTCTGTTCGTTGCCCGCGTCGAGGACCACGAGAGCGACGAGCGTGCGGCCGGCCCGGTTGTAGGGGCGTTCCGCGTAGAGCCGTCCCACGACGAACTCGTGCTCGAGGTGGCGTTCCAGGTGCAGAAGCCAGCCTGCGGCCGTGCATGTGGAGTTGGGCTTGGCCGTATAGGAGCTGGGGGCTTTCACACCGTGCCACGTCAGGATCACAGCCGGAATGTCATCCAGCAGTGTGGGTTGCGCGCGCCAGCCCGGGCGGCCCCTGTCCGGCGAGTGGGGCCGGACGCCGCGGCGGTGCAGGGCGCTTTGGACATCACTGAGCAACGTTTCGGTGCTCGCGCTCACAGACTTGCTCCTTGCAGGGGTGCGCGTGTCAGAACAGTTCTTCTTGACCGTCGGCGTCGCCCGGCTGCCCGTGGCCGGAGCAGCGTGGACTGCGGTCAGGGAAGGTGTCGCCGAAGAGAGCGGCAGTGCCGAACCGGTCAGGTGCGGCGACGATCCGAACTGGGCCCGCATGTACGGGCAGCTCATTGGGGGCTGCTGAGTCGAAGTCGGCACGCCCCATCTGCGTCCAGCACTTTCCGGCGCTCATGCACTCTCCTCCCTGCTCCGGCCAGGCTGCTGGGTTGATCGCGGGGCGGCAGCTGCTTCGAGGACCGCGTCCGCCCAGTCGTGCACGAGCGCAGTCCCCGCCCGGCCTGCCGCCTCGCCCGGGGTGCGGCCCTCCTCGAGGGCTTTCAAGTAGCGGGCCGCGGTGACCTCCGGAGCGTTGGAGGAGGTGAAGGCGTTCATGAGGCGGTCGATGTTCGTGCCGTGCGTGTCGTGGAGGGCCTTCGCGGCGAAGGCGACGATCATGCCGACGTCCCTGCCGAGCTGCTCGGCCTGGGCGGGGGAGAGGGGCGCGCTGTAGCGCATGACGAACCTGACTTCTGTGCGGTGGCGGGGTTTTGGGAAGAGGTGGCGCGGCGGTCGTGTCCGCGTCGGCCGGGGTGCGGACGCGGCTGCCCGCACCCCCGGAGCTGGGCCGGTCAGGCCGCGACCGGCTCGCGCTCGTCGGCGGCTTCGGGCTGTTCGGCGTGGTCGGCCTCGGCCTCCGGGTTGACCGTGACCATCTGCCGGGCCTCGGCGTGCGCCTTGGCCTGCTTGAGCTGCCAGCGGGCCTTGGTCAGTGACTCGGCGACCCGGTCGAGTTGCTCCAGCCGTGCCCCGACCTGCGTTTCGAGGGTCTCGGCGAGCTTCAACGGTTCGGTGCGGCCGATCTCGTCGAGCAGTTCCCGCACCTGCTCGATCTTGTCGAGCGTGCTGCGGGTCTTCTTCTGTGCGGCAGCGCGCTCGGTGCGCTGCTCCTCGGTCATCTCCTCGACGACCATGAGGACGGCCTGGTCCTGTTGCTGCTTCATCGCGTAGGCGAAGTGCACGATCTCGTTGTCCGAGGCGAACTCGCCGCGTACGAACTTGCTGAGGACGGAGCCCTGGTTGGCGAGGCTGAGGGCGGCTATCTGTACGGCTGCCTGTGTGCCGATCTTGCCGTCCTGTACGAGTTCCTGGACCTCTATGCGCAGGTCCAGCAGGGCGAGGCGCAGCTTCACGTAGGTGGTGGTCTTGGCGAAGTCGGCGGCCACTGTCTCGATGGTCGCGCCCTCCTCTTCGTCGAGGATCCTCTGGTAGCCGTGGGCCTCCTCGAACGGGGTCATGTCCTCGCGGGTCACGTTCTCGCTCATGGACCGCTTGAACCGCTGGAGTTCGTTCTTCTCGGAGGTGATGGTGACGCGGATCTTGGTGCGGCCGAGGATCTGGTGGGCGCGCCAGCGGCGCTCTCCGGCGACGATCTCGTAGCCGCCCTGCTCGTTGTCGGGGCGGACCTCGATGGCCTGCATGAGGCCGTACTGGCCGATGGAATCGGCGAGTTCGTTGAGCGCGTCCTCGTTGAAGTACTCGCGCGGCTGGCGCGGGTTGCGGTGGACCTGGGACATCTTGAGGACGCGCTGCACTTTGGGGCTCCAGGGGGTGTGGGTGAGGTCTTCGTTTCTCCCTCACGTCTTGTGACTATTCTACTAACTTCAGGAGGGGTGTCCACTCCCGACGAGCCCCCGCAAGTGACCTCGACCACACCCAACTCCCGCCCGTGACCTGCGAAAACACCTGTGGGGCGCCGAGTCTCCTCGACGCCCCACGTACCGCTGCTTCGCTTCTCAACCCGCGAGTGGCTGGACTCCGTCCAGGTCTTCCCGCCACCGCTTCACCGCAGCAGGAGCGCCCGCAGCCGAAACAGCGAAACAGCCGTCCCGGATCGGACACCGCCCACACACCCGCGCCCTGCCATCCCTGCCCTGCACCTCGCCGTCGCCCCTCACCACTGCGAGGCAGTTCCCCGCCGACCAGGCGACTGGACGGGCGATCGGCCCTGCCTCGCCCCGCATGCCGGCGAGCACCGTCAGTCGGTCGGCACTGCCCAGCCTGCCCGCCCTGCGCCGGGCAGGCTCCTTCGCCAGCGCAGCAACGCGCTCAGGATCGACCACTCCCGCCCCCGCCTCGATAAGTCATCGCACCCCCGCCAACCTCCACGGCCCCAGTCGTGGTGTGACCTGTATGAGCCACCGTGTCAGTGCCCCATTCCCGCGCCGCCGTCCATCGGCAGAACGGCACCGGTCACATAGCTGCCCTCGCTGACCAGGAACCGCACCGCGGACGCGATCTCGTCAGGCTGAGCGACGCGGCCGAGCGGGATCTGGCCCAGCAGTGCCTTCATGCGCTCCTCGGGCAGTGCGGTGGTCATGTCCGTGGCGGTCAGGCCCGGTGTGACGACATTGGCTGTGATGTTGCGTGAGCCGTACTCGCGGGCCAGCGAGCGGGCGAAGCCGATCAACCCCGCCTTGGAGGCGGCATAGTTGCTCTGGCCTGCCTCACCATGCAGGGCTGTGGCCGAGGAAATGAACACCATGCGGCCGCGCTTGGCACGCAGCATGCCCGGCAGGGCGCGCTTGGCGACCCGGTATGCCGCAGTGAGATTGGCATCCACCACGTCGGTGAAGTCCTTCTCCGGCATGCGCACGAGCAGGCCATCGCGTGTGATTCCCGCGTTCGACACCAGGGCATCGACCGGGCCGAGTTCGTTCTCGACCTCCTTGAAAGCCATGTCGACCTGCTCGGTGTCGGTCACGTCGCACCGGACGGCGAGGAAACTGTGACCCGAGCGGGCCTCGCCCGGACGGTAGGAGCCGGCGGGGGGCTCGCCCGAGCGGTAGGTGACGGCGACGTCGTACCCGAAGTCCGCCAGCGTCGCGGCTATCGCGTAGCCGATACCTCGATTTCCGCCGGTAATGAAGACGCTCATGCTGGACACCTCTCGGATCGACGCTGTTGCGATTCCGCCCCGCGGGCGGTCCCGGGTAGGGGAGCGCGACCGGTGGGGCGGATGGCCGGTGGGAGGGAGTGCCCTCGTTACCGGCGGGTTCACATTGCCCGGTTTCGCGGCCCTTAGGTCGATCCTTCTGGTGCCGGTAGCGGCAGAACCGGTACTGAAAGTACGGGTTAGCGCCCCCAGTTCATGAGTGTTTGCCCGAAATAATCCATCTATGTACGGCAGAGTCCGACAGGCCCCTCAAGTCGGACAAACGTTCAAAGTGAGTTAGGGTCTCCTAATCCTTTTCCTGTTCTTTACATCAGGGGAGTAGTACGCCTACATGCCGAAAGACCTGCCACAGATCACCCGCATGCTCAAAGCCTGGCGCGACGCCCGGGACCCCAAAGCGGTGCCCGGCTTCACCGCCCAATACGGCGTGCGTCGACGAAAGGGCCTGACCCAGGCCGAAGTTGCGATGCTCGCCGGGGTCACAGAGGGCTGGTACGGCAAGGTGGAGCGGGGAACGGCCGGACACGTAGGCGAGGAGTTCCTGGACCGGATCGTGCGCATTCTCGACCTGAACGACGCCCAGCGCGCGCACCTGTACTTCGAAGCCAACGGATGCGCCCCGGAACCCCACATACGGCCGGACGCCAGCACGATCGACCCGGTGCTGTCCGCGATCATCCACGTGCTGCCGTGGCCCGCCTACAGCTTCGACAGCCGCTGGGACATACGCGTCTTCAACGAGTGCGCGGGCCGCGACTTCCCGTGGATGCTCCACGGCGTCAACGTCATGATCTGGGCCCTGACCTACCCCGAAGCGCGGCTGCAACTCGTCGACTGGGAAGAAACCTGGGCCAAGCCCATGGCCTCCCAGCTGCGCCTGGCCCACAAGGCCAATCCCGATGATGCCCGCCTCACTGAGGTCTGCAACATCATCAAGGAGCGTGACGAGGGTGTCCGCAGGCTCCTCGAGCACGACGTCACCACGGTCACACACCCCGACGGCGACCGACGCAGCCTCTACCTGCCGCACCAGCACGAGGAAGAAGAGGTCGAGTTCGTGACCCTGCCCCGGATGCGCGACAGCACCCGGCTGATGATCGTCATGCCCGGCGACATTGCTCAGCAGGCCAAGGACGCCATACCTTCCACCATCGCGAGCGTGCTCGCCGGCACCGAGGTGGCACCCGCCTCCTCGTAGACGGCGGCGACCTGTGTGAACAGCCGCTCAGGATGCGCCCACGACCCGGCGTGGCCCGCCATGACACGGCGGGCCGCGTCGGCCAGCGGCACCCCTGCCTTCACGCAGTCCAAGGCGGCTTCCTGGACCCGAAACAGCTGGTCACGGATGCCCGTGACGCCGGACCGGTCCAACAGCGGCCCGTGCCCCGGCACGAACACCTCCGCTCCGGTATCGAGCACCTGCCCGCAGGCCTGTATGCAGCCGCTCAGCGACCCCGACCACACCACCATGTGACTGTCGGCGAACAAGGCGTCCCCGGCGAAGACCACACCCTCATCAGGCACATGCACCGCCACGTCCCCGGCACTGTGACCGGCCCCCAGGTCCAGCAACTCCACCAGCACAGAACCGACCTTGACCTCTTCACGGCCGCTGAAGGTCCGCGTTGGCCTGACCACGGTGATCCCGGCGAAGTCGAAGTGCCCGAAGTTCCGGGAGATGTAGCGCGTGGCCGGATCTGCCGAATGAGACTGGGCCAGGGCCGTCAACTGCTCGGGGCCCATCTCGTGACACAAGCCCACGGTGCTCGCAATGGAGGTCACGATCTCAGCGTCAGGCAGCAGCTGATTGCCCCACGTGTGATCGCCGTTCCCATGGGTGGCTACAACCGTCCCGATGACTCCACCGGGCACTGCCGCCCCCACCGCATCCAGCACCAGACGCGTGGCAGGCAGAGTGAACTGCGTATCCACCAGCAGGACTTCACCGCCAGAGGCGATAACACCGCTGTTGCTGAACCCCCAGTCGGTCCGGTCGTGCATCCACGCCCAACTGGAGGCGGACAGCGGACGCAGAGCAGGGGAGATCACTACTGGTACTTCCTTTACGACACGACAAAACACACGGGCCTGAACAGCAGGCACGCGCAATCAACTACGCACTGGTCAGGCAGCAGCCTGACGCCACTGGATCCGGATCCGATCGTGAGGATCGCCGCTGCCCTCGGGCTGCGGCATGACCCACACCTGCTCGACCTCCAGCAGCACCAGCGCCCGCTTGCGGGCATGAGGCGCAGAGTTCCACCACGCCACCAGATCCTTCACATCACCGATGGGCGGCACGTCGGTGATCTGCTCCAGGTAACGAAGGCGGGCCCGTGAGCTCCGCAGGTCCTCCTTGTTGGCCTTCTGCGCTGCGATGAACGCGGCCTCGACCATCAAGCCCCGCCCGTGCAGGTCGCCGATGCTCGTGAACCGCTCCTCGGCCCCTTCAATGTGCTTACGCAGCCGGGCGATCTCCGCCTCAACATCCCTGAGCAGTGCCTCAAGTTCCGCGACAGCCCCAGGCTTGAGCAACTCGGCGAGCACCTGCTCCGCCACCGTGTCCTCAAGCCGATCGGCGTTCATCCGGACCCGGCCGCACGACTTCTGATCACCCGAGGGCGACGGACAACGGTACGACGGGGGCGCATCAGCGGTCACCCGCGCACCGATCATCGCGAACTCGCAGTTGTCGCAGATCGCGCAACCACGAGTGAGGAGATAGTCGTAGGCCTCGCGTGGCTGGCTGCGTACCTCACTCTGCTCAGCGAACAGAGCCAGCAGAAGCCGGAACTCCTCAGGCTCCAGCACCCGCTCGTCCCAGCCCTCGATCGGCTGCCCGGACTCGTCCAGGCCGGCGATCTTCGGGTTCTTGAACAACCGGATCAGCACCTCACGGCGCCACTGGTTCCCGCGGGCAGTGGTGTGGCCCTGCTCGTTCAGCCAGCGGACAACCGCGTTCTGCGACTGCCGGTCGAACAGGCGAGAGGCCGCCTTCCGCAAGAAGGCGGCCTCGGGGCGGTTCAAGACCCCGTCGCTCGCATACCCGCTCATCCGTCCCACACTGACTCCATCCAGCTCGGACGCCAATCGCCTGCCCATTAGCGATCAACTAGCTCCGTCATAGGTCAATGTATATCGACGTCGTGACGTCACAAGCCCGCGTGAGGCCCTCCGCGGCAGCATCCATACGGGATCTTTGCAGGTCCGAGCGATCCGGAACGGATGCCGGGTGACGCAAGCCACTGCAACCAATTAGGGAGAAACCGCATCTCACTGGCTACGACCAAGGCTCTGCAACCTGAAAACCCAAGCCAGCGGCCCTCCGTAGGCCGGTGTGTATCTACATGGGCGAGACACCCAAGACGTCCCAGATCGAAGCGGTCGCCACCTTCTGGGTCCGCCCCAGCGGAATCAGCTTCGCCGGGAACTCATCCGCCTTGATCAAGTCGTACGCCTTGTCCGACCCAATGCCGAACGCACGCGCAGCGGTCGCCACACTCACCGCAGCCGGCAGCGACAACAGCTCCTTCACGGACATCCCGCTACGCGCATCAACCCGGTCAACCGGCGCAGCCACAGACGAGGACAAAGGTGGTCACATCCTTCTTCCCCGCGCCACCTGTCCGGAAGCATACGGCGCCCAACGAAGCATCTCCTTCGCTACAGCAAGATCAGGGCACGTAAGGAAAACCCAGCACATACAGGGGGAAACCCGCGTGTTCGACGGCAGCACCTACAAACGATGCAAGTGCACCGAGCCCAAACTCAACGAAGACGGCCAGCCGCTCCTCGACGCGCAAGGCCAACCCAAGACACGTGAACTCGGCGCAGCCTGCCCCCTGTTGACCAAGCGCGACCACGGCACCTGGTACTACTACGTCAAACTCCCCGACGGCATCGGCGGCCAGCGCCGACGCCCACGCAAGGGCGGCTTCCTGACCCAGAAGAAGGCCAAGGAAGAAGCACAGAAGCTATGGGACGAAGCCCAGGGCGGCATCGACGTCGAATCCAAGGAAACCGTCGCCCACTACCTCAACCGCTGGCACGACAAGCGCGTCGACCTCAAGCGCCGCACCCGAACCGACTACCGCGACTTCATCGACCGCATCCTCATACCCGCGCTCGGCCACCTCCCCATGCGCGAACTCCGCGACCGCCAGATCCAGGAGATGTTCAAACAGATCTGGGCCTTCAACGAGATCAAGGAAGCCAACCGCATCGCCGCCCAGCAGGCCAAGGCTGCCTGTGGCGCCGCCCACCAAGCCTGGAAGCACGCCCCCAAGCCCCGCTCGCCAGAGCTACGCCAGGCCTGGCACCAAGCCCGCGAAGAACTCAAAGCAGCCCGCACCAAGCCCCGCCAGGACACCGGCCCCGGCACGCAGAAGAAGTACCTCGACTGTCTCTCCGCCGCACTCGCAGACGCCGTCACCGAGAAGCTGATCACCGACAACTGGGCCAAGCTCGTCACCATCCCCAAGTACGAGCGCCCCGAAGCTCTCGTCTGGACCGACGAACGCGTAGCCCGCTGGAAGATCACCGGCGAAAAACCCAGCCCCGTCATGGTCTGGACCCCCGAACAGACCGGCGAATTCCTCGACGCAGCCGTCGAACACGACCACTACGTCATGTGGCACCTCATGGCCTTCCGCGCACCACGCCGCGGCGAAGCAACAGGCCTGCCCTGGACCGAACTCGACATGACCAAGGGCGTCGCCCACATCAGCGAACAGCTCGTCACCGACTCCACCAACACGGTCTGGGAAGACACCCCCAAAAGCCGCAGCGGCCGCCGCGCCGTCACCCTCGACTACGCCACCTTCGCCCTCCTGATCGCATGGCGCGACATCCAGAAAGCCCAACGCGCCGAATGGGAGGCCATGCACCTCCAGTGGCTAAAGAGCAGCCCGGAGGAGCGCCAGGCACTGAAGGCGTACGACCACCCGTACTCCGACTCCGGCAAGGTCTTCACCCAACCCGACGGCCGCCCCCACCACCCCAAGAACATCTCCCAAGCCTTCGACCGGTTCATCAAGCGCCTCGGCCTACCCCCGATCCGCCTCCACGACCTGCGCCACTGCGCCGCATCCCTCAGCCTCGCCGCCGGCCTCTCCATGAAGGCCATCCAAGCCCTGCTCGGCCACAGCAGCTACCAACTCACCGCCGACACCTACACAAGCCTGATGCCCCAGTTCGAGCAGGCCTCAGCCAACGCCCCCCTCGACCTCGTGCCACGCCGCAACGGCATCGACAAGCCCGCCGACGCACAGTCGCCCGCCATCAGGACGGATGCAACTCCCGTCACAGAGGCCGCCCCTGCCCCGCCCGACAAGAACGTGCAGCCGCAGATCCAGGGGGAGCCGCAAGAACCGTCAGAGCAGCAACTGCCGGAGGGGCAGCAGCAGGCCAGCCAGCCCTCCCGCGGCAGGGGACATCTGCGCCTGGTGTCCTCCGTCCCCCGGAACGGGACCACGGACGCAGCCTGACCGCGCCTTGTCCCCCACCTGTCCCCCGGGCCACGAAAAAGCCCCCTCGGAGATCACTCCGAGGGGGCTTCTTACCTTGTTTTGCCTGGTCAGACACTGTGCCCCCGGCAGGATTCGAACCTGCGACACCCGCTTTAGGAGAGCGGTGCTCTATCCCCTGAGCTACGAAGGCGGGGGTCTGTGGGTGATCTTGCTTGGTTAGCCCACTGACCGGTGACAGCCTAGCGGATCGTGCTGTGCGGGTGCGCCCCGGTTAGGGAGCCCCCGTAGTCATAGGTGGACGGCTCCCTCGTCAGGCGAGCCAGTGGCCGTCTCGCATCAGGTCTCTGCCCTGTAGTTCGTTCGCCTCTCGCCAGGCCTGGATGCGGCGTGGGCGGATCAGGAAGTACTGGTACGGGTCGTCGAGCTTGCGGGGGTCGAAACCTGTCTTGGTCGCGAACGCGTCGCCCGTTTCCGGGGCGAGGTCGGCGAGGTCCACCGGCTCCGCTGTGCCGTCGGCGATCACGACGTCGCGGGTCGGGCCGATGCCCAGCCGTACTCCGCCGTCCGCGAGGAGGTTTCGGGCGGTGATTGAGGCGCGGGGCGTTGAGATGAGGAACGCGGTGCCGTCCCAGAAGTACGAGAGCGGGATGAGGTGGACACCCGGGGAGCCCGGCGTCGCGACCCAGAGGCCCACGTCGCTCTCCAGCCTCGCGCGGGTGTCCCGCAGTCTCTCCTCGAGCCCACGTGGCGGTGCGGCTGCCATGCGCTGTCCTTCCGTTGCGAAATTGGCGTCAGTTGGTCGGGGTCAGGGACGGTGCGGGTTCCCAGGTGAAACCGTCCGGGTCTGTGAACGGTCCCGTCGTGCTGCCCAGTACTACGCGGTGCGAGCCTGTGCCGTCTGCCGGGACGCCCACGTCCTTGGCCAGCGCTCGGCGGCCGTACAGCGCCAGTTTGACGGGGCTTGAACCGGTTGCGAACTCTACGTACTTGCGGCCGAAGCTCTTTGTCACGGAGAGGCCGTGGGCGATGTAGAACTGCTTGCTCTCCAGTACGTCCGTGGCTCCCAGCAGGAGCACCATCTCGTTGAACTTCCGGGTGGCCGGGGCGGTGTCCTTCTTGGATGACGTGGCGATCTTCCAGATCGTTCCGTCGGGGGCCTGCACTACGCCGCCGTAGCCCCAGAAAGACTTCGCGGCGGGCTTCAGTGGGGTGGCGCCGGCGTCGAGGGCGGCGGTTATGAGGGCCCGTACGTCGGCCGGTTGGGACGCCGTGAGGGAGAGGGAGAAGCCGCGGAAGCCGGTTGTCGGGGTCTCGGAGGGGGAGGTCGGTCGCAGGGCTATGTGTGTGGTCAGGCCGAAGGCTGTGTAGAAGTCGGTGGCGGTCTTCAGGTCGGCCACCTCGAGGGTGACGGATTCGATGGAGTTCATGTCCGTCACGCTAGTTCTGGCGTGGGCGCCGGGGCTTCTCGAATCCTGACCGGTGTGTGCGTGGTTCCGGTCCCCTTCTCGTGTTCTGTGCGTCGGCTCATCACGTACGCGTACGGCGATTGGCCGTAGGCGAGGTGGAACTGGCGGCTCAGGTGTCCGGGCGGCATGTTCGCTTCGTGCGCGAGCGCCTCGATGTTCAGGGGCTGCGTGTAGTCGCGGTCGATCCGGTCGCGGATGCGGCGCAGGCGGGCCAGTTCGGTGAGGTGGTGCGCGGCGGTGCGTTCGCGTGACCATGCGGGGTGGCACATGGAGGACCCCCTTCAGAGCGGTCAGCCAGAGCGGTCAGCGGAGTTCTTGGATGCGGATCAGGTTGCCCGCCGGGTCGCGGAAGGCGCAGTCGCGTACGCCGTACGGCTGCTCGGTCGGTTCCTGGACGACCTCGGCGTTCTCGGCCGCCTGGACCTTCGCGAAGGTGCCGTCGAGGTCTCGGGTGGCCAGCAGGATCCAGCCGTAGGTGCCCTTGGCCATCATCTCGGTGATGGTGCGGCGCTCGGCCTCGGTGATCCCGGGGTCGGCGGCCGGCGGCGCCAGGAGGATGGACGTGCCGGGCTGGTCGACGGGGCCGACCGTGATCCAGCGCATCTTGCCCTGCCCGACGTCGCTGCGGACCTCGAAGCCGAGGGCGTCGCGGTAGAAGGCCACGGACGCGTCCGGGTCGTCGTGCGGGAGGGCCGTCGTGTGAATGGTGATGTCCATGGCTGGAACGTTAGCGGCGGCCCGGTGAGCGGGGCTTCTTGAATTCTGATCCGTTCGGATAGGCGTAAAGCTGGAAAGCCGTAGACCGTGATTCCGTCAGGCGCTGCTGCCGCCTCCGCTCACCGCGTGCAGCCGCAGTGCCAGCTGGATCTCCAGGGAGCGCTCGGGGGACTGCCAGTCGGGGCCGAGCAACTGGGCTATCCGGTCCAGGCGTTGGACCACCGTGTTCACGTGGACGTGCAGGGCTTCCTTCGCCTTGGACTGGCTCGCGCCCGCGGCGAAGTAGGCCCGCAGGGTGTGGATCAGTTCTGTGCCGCGCTTGGCGTCGTAGTCCAGGACCGGGCCCAGTGTTCGGCGTACGTAGGAGTCCAGGTCCGTGTCGTCGCCTAGGAGTACGCCCAGGAAGCCGAGGTCCGGTAGATCCGCGCCCTGGCCCGTGTGGCCCAGGGCGCGCAGGGCCGAGAGGCAGCGCAAGGCCTCGGTGTGGGCCTGGGCGAGGGCCGCCGGGCCGGTGGCGGGGCCCGCGGCGCCGACCGTTGCCGGGGATCCGGTGGTGTGGGTCAGGTCGGCGGAGAGTGCGCGGGCGCAGGAGGCCGTGTCGGTGGTGGGGAGCACCAGGACCACGTGGTCGTGGTGCAGGCCGGACAGGCCCTGGCGGGCGCGGGCCGCGCGGGCCGCCGCGTTGAGCAGGGACTGCCGGGGCGTCGACTCGCCGTGGGCGATGAACACCGAGTGGGGGAGGGCCAGGTCGACGGCCAGTTTGCGGGCCCGCGCGGTCAGGCGCCCCGGAGTGCCGGTGAGGGACAGCAGGTCGCCGAGCAGCTCGCCGCGTACCCGGTCCTCGGCCTCGGCCGCCGAGCGGCGAAGGAGCAGGAGGAGGGCGGTGACCACGCCCGCGCGTTCGAAGAGGCGGCGGTCTGCCTCGCCCAGGTCGGGGCGGTCGGTGAGGGCGATGCTGCCCAGCAGCTCCGGGCCCGCCAGGACCGCGCACACCCACGTGCCGTCCTGCGGCACCGCACGGCCGCTGGCGCGCGAGGCGGCGACGGCCTTGGCCAGCGGCGTACGGGGCGTGGCGTCGACCCGTGCCAGTTCCGTGCCGTCCGCGTCGTGGATGAGGGTGCCGCCGCGCAGGAGTGCGCCGATGGCGGTGGCGACCTCCGTGAAGTCGCCGCCGCGCAGGACGAGATCGGTCAGGCGGTCGTGCGCGTCCTCGGCGCGGCGCAGGGCCTCGCTGTGCGCGCGGATGGTCTGCGATGCCGCGTTGAGATCGACGAGCGCGGCCCTGGTCTCCTCCATCCGGCGCGCGCTGTCGATGGCGATGGCCGCGTGGTCGGCGAGCGAGGAGAGCAGGGCGCCCTCGTCGGGCGTGAAGGCGCGGGCGGTGCGGTCGGCGGCGAAGAGCACGCCGATGACGTGGGTGCCCTGCCGCAGCGGTACGCCGAGGATGGCGTGCAGGCCTTCCTCCAGTACGGCGCTGTCGATGGTGGTGGTGTGCTGGAAGCGGGGGTCGACCTCGTAGTCGCCGGTGGCGTAGGGGCGGGCGGTCTGGGCGACGAGGCCGCCGAGCCCCTCGCCCATGCCGAGGCGCAGGTTCTGGAACGCGGCGGACACGGAGCCGTCGGTCACCCGCATGTAGGTGTCGCCCGCCGCGTCGTCGTTCAGGGACAGATACGCGACGTCGGTACGGAGCAGCAGCTTGGCCCGGTGCACGATGGCGCGGAGCACCGCGTCCAGGTCACGCAGCGCCGCGAGGTCGCCCGCGGTGTCGAACAGGGCGGTCAGCTCGGCCTCCCTGCGCTGGTGCTGGTTCAGGGTGCGCCGCACCCGCAGCGCGGTCTGCGTGGCCTCGTCGATGGCACCGAGGTCGGCAGCCGTGGCCCCCGCCGCGCGGGCGGTGACCGCCGGCCGCGCGAAGTGCTCGGCGGGGGCGTCACTGGCGAGCAGGTCGAGGAGCTCGCGGAGGGCGGATGCGGTGTGCGGGTGCCCGGCGGCGGCGTGGGTGCGCTCCTGTCCGCTGCCGGTGGCTGTCGGCTCGGGGGTGCGGGGACCGGCATCCGGTGAGCCGCTGTCGGTGGCTGTCGGTTCGGGGGTGGGGCTTGCGGCTTCCGCCGAGCCGCCGTCGGTGATCGTCGGCTCAGGGGCGCGGCCTGTGGCATCCGCCCAGCTACCGCCGCCAGCGACCGTCGACTCGGGGATGCGGCCTGCGGCACCCCCCGACCCGCCGCCAACACCCATCGACTCGGGACCGCGGCCACCCCCATCCGCCGAGCCGCCCCCACGCCCCCCATCCCCGCCCCCGCCTCCCACAACCCCCCTGACGCCAACCGAGCGGCGAGTGGCGTCAGGTGTGCTGGACATATGCGGGTCGCCTCCGGGAGTGCGGCGTGCGGGGTCAGGTTCCGATTGTCGCCGAGGGGGCCGTGGCGGAGGAGGGCTCGGGAGACGTGGTCCCGTGGGCCAGGGAGCGGCCCCGGGTTTCCTTCGCCGCCAGGACCGTCAGCGTCGTGATGACCACCGTGACACAGACGTACAGGGCCACCGGCGTCGCGGAGTCGTAGTCCTTGAGGAGCTCCACGGCGATGATCGGCGCCAGCGCCCCGCCGATGATGGACGCCAGCTGCGAGCCCATCGACGCCCCCGAGTAGCGCACCCTCGTATCGAACATCTCGGAGATGAACGCGGCCTGCGGCCCGTACATCGCGCCGTGGAAGAGCAGGCCGACCGTGACCGCCAGGGTGATCACGGCGAAGGACTTGCTGTCGACCAGGGCGAAGAAGGCGAAGGCCCACGCCGCCATGCCGATGGAGCCGATCAGTGTGACCGGCCTGCGGCCGATGCGGTCGGAGAGGGCGCCCCAGAGAGGGATCGTCACGAAGTGCACTGCGGAGCCGATGAGTACGGCGTTCAGGGCGGTGCTCTTGGGCAGTTCCAGATGCACGGTGACGTACACGAGGACGAAGGCCGTGAGGATGTAGTACGAGACGTTCTCGCCGAGCCGGGTGCCGATGGCGGTCAGGACGCCGCGCCAGTTGCTCCGGAACACCTCGACGACCGGGGCCTCCTGCTTGGCGGTCTCCCCCGAGGCCGAGGCGGCCGCCTTCGCCTGGGCCTCCAGGAAGAGGGGGGATTCCGATACCGAGACCCTGATCCACAGGCCGATGATCACCAGTACGCCGGAGAGGAGGAACGGGATCCGCCAGCCCCATGCCAGGAACGCCTCCTCCGACTGGACGGCCGCGAGCAGCGCCAGGACACCGGTGGCGAGCAGGTTGCCGCCCGGTGCGCCGGCCTGCGGCCATGAGGCCCAGAAGCCGCGGTTCTTGTCGTCGCCGTGCTCGGAGACGATGAGCACGGCGCCGCCCCACTCGCCGCCGAGCGCGAAGCCCTGGACCAGGCGGAGGACCGTGAGGAGGATGGGGGCTCCGACGCCGAGCGTGGCGTGCGTGGGCAGCAGGCCCATCGCGAAGGTCGCGCCGCCCATCATCAGCAGGCTCAGGACCAGCAGCTTCTTACGGCCGATCTTGTCGCCGTAGTGGCCGAAGACGACACCGCCGAGCGGCCGCGCGGCGAAGCCGACTGCGTACGTGAGGAACGCGAGGAGCGTGCCGACCAGGGGGTCGCTCGTCGGGAAGAAGAGGGTGTTGAAGACGAGCGCGGCGGCCGAGCCGTAGAGGAAGAAGTCGTACCACTCGATGGTGGTGCCGATCAGGCTCGCGCTGATGATGCGGGCGATGCCGGGCTTCTTCGGCGCCCGGTCGGCGTCGGCCGGGTCCTTGCCCTGGGCATGCGGCGTTGCTGCCATGGCGTGATCCGTTCTCTCTGGGGAGGCTCTCTGGGGACGTGGGTGGGGCGAGCGAGGGCTATCCGGCGGTCCAGCCGCCGTCCAGGGGGAGCGAGGCGCCGGTCACGAAGCCGCTGTGCGGGCCGCAGAGCCAGAGCGCGGCGGCGGCGATCTCCGCGGGTTCGATGAGCCGTTGAACCGCCGAACGCCGCAGCAGTACGTCGGTGAGGACCTGCTCCTCGGGGATGCCGTGCGCGGCGGCCTGCGCACTGATCTGGCGCTCGACGAGCGGGGTGCGGGCATAGCCGGGGTTGACGCAGTTGCTGGTGACCCCGTGGGCGGCGCCCTCCAGGGCGGTGACCTTGCTCAGGCCCTCCAGGGCGTGCTTGGCCGCGACGTAGGCGGACTTGAAGGGGCTGGCCCGCAGGCCGTGCACGCTGGAGATGTTCACGACGCGGCCCCAGCCGTGTGCGTACATGTGGGGCAGGGTCCTGCGCAGGAGCAGGAACGGCGCGGTGACCATGACCCGCTGGATCAGATCGAACCGTTCCGGGGGGAACTCCTCGATGGGCGCGACGTGTTGGAGCCCGGCGCTGTTGACGAGGACGTCGACGGCCGCGGGCAGGGCCCGCACGGCGTCGGGGTCGGCGAGGTCGGCGACGTGGGGTTCGCCGCCGACCGTCTCGGCGACCGCCTTGGCCGACTCCGCGTCGACGTCGACGACGTGGACGAAGGCACCGGCGTCGGCGAGGGCCACGGCACAGGCGCGCCCGATGCCGCTGCCGCCGCCGGTGACCAGGGCGGTACGTCCGGTCAGATCGGTGCCGGCTCCGGCGGGGGCGCTTGGGTCAACGCTGCTCGTCATGGCCGGAAACGTAAGGGCGCCGCGTGAGACCTTCCCATGTGTGGAACCCACACAACGAAGGCCGCTCTCATGTGTAGTGGCAGTTGTGTAGCGGCAGTGCGGGAGTTACACCGGTCGCGTCCGCGCGAACCGGTCCGTGCTGCCGTCCGCCCACGTGCACGCGAGCTTCTGCGCGGTGCCGCTTCCGGTGGCCACGGCAGTGCCGGTGGTCGTCATGTCGCCGCCGCCGCAGTCGACCGTCATGGCCATGCTGGCGTTGATGGTCCCGGTGCAGGCTTTCTCGCCGGCGCGCATGGTGAGCGAGGTTCCGCTGATGGTCAGCACCATCTCCTTGCCGCCCTGCGCGCGGACGATGTGGTACCAGGTCCCCTGGACGCCGCTCGCGCCCGGCTTACTGGTGGGAGCGGGCTTCGGGGCGGCCGAACGCGTGGGCGTGGGGGCTGCCTTGGTGGGGGTTGGGGTGGGCTTCGCCGTACGGGTCCTGCTGGGTGTGGGCGTGGGCGTGGGGGTGGGCTTCGGTGCCGTGGTGGACGGCTTCGCGGCGGGCTCGGAGACGCCGGTCTTCGCCTTGCCCGCCGCCTTCGCGTCGTCGCCGTCGCCGCTGTCGTCATCGCTGCCGCAGCCGCTCAGGGTGAGGGCGAGTACGGCCGCGACGGCCGCCGCCGTGGAAGATTTTCTGCGCACGGGAGTTGCTTTCCTGTCGGGCATGGATTTTTCAGGCATGGATTGAATTCCCGGGGACTCCTGGGGAGGGGGGAATTCATATGCGATACGTTCACGAACCCGAGCGAGCGTGTCATAGGAAACGCATGGGATTCCAGGCCAACTGGATATGTTCTAAAGGTCAGTTGGGCTGATCCTGAGTCATGCGAATTGCGAATCCCCGCGCCGGGGGCGTAGTGGCGTACGTCACACTCTGCGGGCCGGGGGCTGTGCTACCTTGCGAACAGCACGTGTGAACGCCGCCTCTCTGCGGCGCCGGTGCTGATTTCCTCTCTTCCGCCTCCTCGGAGGCCACTTTCTCTCCGCCCGTCGTACGGGTTCTCCATCCGTCGTACGGGATCTCCGCCCGTCGTACGGGACGTGATCACACCGTCCCGCCGGGCCTCTCATTCGCATGCCAGCGAAAGGAACCCACCATGAGCACCGCAACCATCACCCCGAACAAGGACTCCACCAAGGAATCCACCACGGCCACGGTCAAGGCCGCCTCCGGCATCCTCGACCTCGCCCACGGCGGCACCGGTCACCTCCGTACCGGCGACTGCCTTCCCACCCCCAACGACGTACAGGTCCCCACCGCCCTGATCCGCCGGCTCGGCCTGCGCCCCGGCGACCTCGTCGAGGGCGAGTGCGCACGGTCCCGCACGCTCACCGACGTCCACCGGGTCAACGGCCACTCCGCCGAAGCGCTGCGCAGGCGGGCGCGGTTCGGGGACCTCACCCCGCTGCACCCCCGCGAGCGGCTCCGTCTGGAGACCGCCGGAGGGTCCGTCGCGACCCGGCTCGTCGATCTCGTCGCACCCGTCGGCAAGGGGCAGCGCGGCCTGATCGTCGCGCCGCCGAGGACCGGAAAGACGGTCCTGCTGCAGCAGATCGCCGCCTCTGTCAGCGCGAACCACCCCGAGGCGCACCTCATGGTCGTACTCCTCGACGAGCGGCCCGAAGAGGTCACGGACATGAAGCGGTCCGTACACGGCGAAGTGCTCGCGTCGACCTTCGACCGGCCCGCCAAGGAGCACATCGCGCTGGCCGAACTCGCCGTCGAGCGCGCCAAGCGGCTGACGGAGGAGGGCAGGGACGTCGTCATGCTCTTCGACTCGCTGACGCGGCTCTGCCGCGCGTACAACAACGCCGCGTCCAGCGGCGGCCGCACCCTCTCCGGAGGTGTCGACGCCGCCGCCATCCAGGGCCCCAAGCGGCTCTTCGGTGCCGCGCGGCTCGCGGAGGAGGGCGGGTCGCTGACCATGCTGGCGACCGTGCTCGTGGAGACCGGATCGCGCGCCGACGACTACTACTTCGAGGAGCTCAAGGGCACCGGCAACATGGAGCTCCGCCTCGACCGGGGGATGGCCGAGCGGCGCGTCTTCCCTGCCGTCGACGTCACTCCGTCCGGTACGCGCCGTGACGAACTGCTCGTGGCCGCCGACGAGTTGACCGCCGTACGCGGACTGCGCCGCGCCCTGCACGGCCGGGACGCGCAGAGCAACCTGGAGGCGCTGCTCGACCGCATGCGCAAGACACCGAGCAACGCCGCCTTCCTGCGGCAGGTGCAGCAGACCGTGCCGGGCGCCAACACCGCGAAGATCAACGGGAGTTGAGCCGCCTCACGGGCGCGTGACGTTCACCCGGTAGCTGCCGTCCTCGTCGACGCCCGCCACCGTGACGCGGAGGTTCGCGTTCTCGTCCACGAACGTCTGCCCCGGCCCGTACGGCGCGTCGGAGAGCTCCGCGTGGACGTTCGGCCGCCGTGTGCAGCCGCCGCTGTCCTTCGCCGAGTCGGCGACGGTGACCGGGCCGTGGCCCGTGTCGATCTCCGCGTTCACCCGGTAGACCAGTACGCCGGGCTTGCAGACCACCTCGTCGTTGCCGCTCTGGGTACGGACCTCGATCGCGTACCCCGTCTTCTCGTCCATCGGCACGAAGGCGAGCTTGGTGCCGCCGCGCTCGGCCAGCGGGGTCAGTGTGTGCTCGGTCGTCCCGGAGTTGGACGCGCAGCTGATCTGGTCGTCGTCGAGCCAGCCGAGCTTCCACTTGTGCCAGGCCAGCAGGTCGTTGTTGGCGCCCCAGTCCTCGCTCATGATGTCCCAGTGGCCGACCGCGCCGCCGCCCTCCTGCGTATAGAGGTCGGGCAGGCCGAAGGTGTGGCCGTTCTCGTGCGGGAGCACGCGATAGCCGGTCTCGCGGTAGCTGCCCGAGCCGTCGTCCTGGCGGCTGTAGACGAACGACGCGTTGGCAATCGGCACCCCGTCGGCGACGGGCGCCTCGGTGTTGCCCGCGAACGTCACAGAGAGGACCGTGTCGAGCGCGGAAGGGCCCGCGTTCGGCGTGATGAGGATGTTCACCAGGTCGTACTCGCGGAAGTCCACATCCGCGTCGGCGGTCGCCACGATGTCCTTGACGAGTTCGCGGTACCCCGGATCGAAGGGTGCGCCGCGCTCTATCCCGTACTCCTTGAAGCTCTTCGGCATCCGCAGCCAGTCGGGCACGGGGGACTCGGGGCGGTAGTCGAGCCGCCCGTAGGAGCTGGTGCGAAACCACTCCGTGGTCTGCGGGAAGAACTCCGCGAGGCGCTCCGTGGCGGTGCCGTCGCCGGGGGCGTCGGAGAAGTCGATCATCAGGTTCAGGGCCCGGACGGTGCCCGTGGAGCGCGAGTACCCGGCGGGCGTGGGCACGCCCTCCGACATCTGCACGCCCATCGTCCCGCTGATCATGCACGGGCCGAGTGTGGTCGCGCGGGCCAGGGACGCGGGGCCCGCGGCCGTGGGGGAGTCCTCCATCAGCCGGCCCGTGCTCGCCGACGTGGTGACCGTGAGGGCGAGTGCCGCGCAGGCCGCGAGTGCCGCGCCGCGCCGGGCTCCGCGTATCCGCCTCCAGGTCGGCTGCTGCATACATGGCCCTCCCGTCGCGGCAGCCGCAGGTCCTGGCTGCACCCTGTTCGATCACCCTGTGCCGGGGGCCGCGCGGGCGCTCGCTGGGTGCGACCGATCGTGGGTTTCTCGCTCACGAAGATGTGACCCAGGTCACAGGAAGAAAGTCGGGGGGCGGGAAATATCCGGGGAGTCCTTCCCCGTTTAGACCTGTGTCCGAGCGAAACGGGGAGTGAGTCCCCGCATCGCGCCCAGCAAGATCCAACTCACTACTTCCAGGAGTGCCGTCGTGGACACCGCCACCGCTCCGCAGCGCAAGGTCACCCGCCCCCGGGCCGACGCCCTGCGCAACCGGGAGCGGATCGTCGCCGCCGCACGCGAGATGTTCGTCGAGTTCGGTGCCGATGTGCCGCTCGACGAGGTCGCGCGCCGCGCCGGCGTGGGCAACGCCACGGTCTACCGGCACTTCG
Source organism: Streptomyces sp. NBC_01381 (assembly GCF_026340305.1). Lineage (NCBI taxonomy): Bacteria > Bacillati > Actinomycetota > Actinomycetes > Kitasatosporales > Streptomycetaceae > Streptomyces > Streptomyces sp. NBC_01381. Next base: position 1,603,096 of record NZ_JAPEPI010000001.1, read on the forward strand.
CCGACCGCGCCGAACTGGTCCACCAGGTCGTCCTCTTGGTGACCGACCGCGTCGCTGAGCACGCGGAGCGTGCCCGCGCCCGGACGGAAGCCGAGGGGGAAAGCGCGGCCTTCGACGCCCTGCGCGAGTTCGTGCACGCCGCCGCCGACGAGCGGATCGGCGCGCTGTGCCCGATGCTCCAGGAGGCGTTCGACCCCGAGCACCCTGACCTGATCGACGCCCGCGACCGGCTCGAGGCCGCGATCGACGGGCTCATGGAGCGGGCACGCGTGGCGGGGCAGCTGCGCACCGACATCGCCGTCGGAGACCTGATGGTCGCCCTCTCCCAGCTCACCCGGCCCCTGCCCGGCACCGCATGCCTGAACATGGACCGCTTCGTCCACCGCCATCTGCAGCTGTTCATGGACGGCCTGATGGCTCCGGCACGCTCCGAGCTGCCCGGTGAGGCGGCGACCTTGGAGGACCTCCGCCAGTCATGAGCTCCGCCTGACGTCGCACCTCGCACCTCGCACACCGCTTCAGCTTCACGCTTTTCGTTACGTCGCTTTTTTCACTCTCGTACCGCTAGGTGGCTATCCCCATGTCAGAAACAGATCCGAGGCGCTGGAAGGCGCTGATCTTCATCGCGCTCGCGCAGCTGATGGTCGTCCTCGACGCGACCATCGTGAACATCGCGCTGCCCTCCGCCCAGCAGGACCTGGGCATATCGGACGGCAACCGCCAGTGGGTCATCACGGCCTACGCCCTGGCCTTCGGCGGACTGCTGCTCTTCGGTGGCCGCATCGCCGACCTCTGGGGCCGCAAGAACACCTTCGTGACCGGCCTGATCGGCTTCGCCGCGGCCTCCGCGCTCGGCGGCGCCGCGACCGGCGAGGCCATGATGCTGGGCGCCCGCGCCCTGCAGGGTGTGTTCGGCGCGTTGCTCGCGCCCGCCGCCCTCTCGCTGCTCGCGGTGATGTTCACCGACGCCAAGGAGCGCGCCAAGGCCTTCGGCATCTACGGCGCGATCGCCGGTGGCGGCGGCGCCGTGGGCCTGATCCTCGGCGGCTTCCTCACCGAGTACCTGAACTGGCGCTGGACGTTCTTCGTGAACATCCCGTTCGCGGTGGTCGCCGCGCTCGGCGCCTACTTCGTCATCCGTGAGCCGGCCGGCGGCCGCAACCGCTCGCCGCTCGACATCCCGGGCGTGATCCTCTCCACCCTCGGTCTGGTCGCGCTCGTCTACGGCTTCACCCGCGCCGAGTCGGCCGGCTGGTCGGACTCCCTGACCATCGGCATGTTCGTCGCGTCCGCGGTGCTGCTGGCCGCGTTCGTCCTCACCGAGGCCAAGGTCAAGTCGCCGCTGCTCCCGCTGCGCGTCCTGACCGAGCGCAACCGCGGCGGCGTCTACCTGTCGCTCGGCCTCGCGGTCATCGCGATGTTCGGCCTGTTCCTGTTCCTCACGTACTACCTGCAGATCGTCGAGGGCTACTCGCCGGTGAAGACCGGCTTCGCGTTCCTGCCGATGATCGTCGGCATGATCGCGGGCTCCACGCAGATCGGCGCCCGTCTGATGACGCGCGTGCCGCCCCGCCTCCTGATGGGTCCGGGCTTCCTGGTCGCGGCCGTCGGCATGCTGCTCCTGACGCAGCTCGAGGTCGGTTCCTCGTACGCCGGTCTGATCATGCCCGCGCAGCTGTTGCTGGGCCTCGGCATGGGTACGGCGTTCATGCCGGCCATGTCGCTCGCCACGCACGGTGTCGAGGCGCGTGACGCCGGTGTCGCCTCCGCGATGGTCAACACCTCGCAGCAGGTCGGCGGCGCCATCGGCACGGCCCTCCTGAACACCATCGCCGCATCCGCCACCACCGCGTACATCACCTCGCACGCGGCGGGCGCGACGACTCCGGCGGCACAGAAGCTGCTCCAGGCGCAGGCCATGGTCGAGGGCTACACCAGCGCCATCTGGTGGGCGGTCGGCATCCTGGCGGTCTCCGCCGCGATCGCCTTCGCGTTCATCAACACCGGTGCCCAGAGCGGCGCTCAGGCCGCTTCGGGCGACGGTGAGGGTGCCGGTGGTGTCGGCAAGGAGGACGAGGTGCGCATCCCGGTGGTCGCGCACTGACCCCCGCTTGTTCCACCCGTAGGTAGGACCTAGCGGAGCCAGGGAAGGTCCGCACCGGCCTCCTTGGGCTGAAGTCCCTCGGCGACGATCATCATGATCTCGCCGAGGGACTTCTGCTGTTCCGGGCTGAGCCGGTCGAAGAGGGCCTGGCGTACGGCGGAGACGTGGCCGGGCGCGGTCCTGCGCAGCACCTCGTACCCGTCGTCGGTGAGGATCGCGAACTGGCCGCGCTTGTCGGACGGGCAGTCCTCGCGGCGCACCCAGCCGTTCTTCTCCAGGCGCGCGATCGCGTGCGAGAGCCGGGACCGGGTGATCTTGGTGTTCCGCGCGAGCTCGGTCATCCGGAGCCGGCGCCGGGGCGCGACGGACAATTGGACGAGCAGGCCGTAGTAGATGTGCGGCATGCCCGCGTCACGCTGCAACTGACGATCGAGGTGATCCTCCAGGAGCGTGGTGGCGTGCAGATACGCGAGCCAGGTGCGTTGTTCGGCGTCGTCGAGCCAGCGCGGCTCCTCGTCCGGAGGAGAAGTGGGTGCCGTGTCCATGTACTCCACTGTACGCAGCCCTTTCTTGAAGGTTAAACAATGTGGGAGTAGGGTCATCATCGAACAGGAAGCTTGAGAGTTAAAGTAAAACTTCCCGGTACGTTCTCGGAGGCGCCGTCATGACCGCAACCCAGGAGCGCATGCCCGCCCTGTACCTCAGCCACGGCGCGCCGCCGCTCGCCGACGACGCCCTCTGGCCGGACGAGCTGAAGGACTGGTCGGCCGGCCTGCCGCGCCCCAAGGCCATCCTGATGGTCTCCGCCCACTGGGAGGAGGCCCCGCTAGCCCTCGGCGCCACCGAGACGGTGCCGCTCGTCCACGACTTCTGGGGCTTCCCCGAGCACTACTACCAGGTGACGTACGCGGCCCCGGGCGCCCCTCAACTGGCCGATTCCGTACGCACATTGCTGCGCGGGGCGGGCATGCCGGTGCAGGACATCCCGGACCGCGGGCTCGACCACGGAGCGTATGTCCCGCTCGTCGAGATGTACCCCGACGCGGACATCCCCGTCCTCCAGATCTCCATGCCCACGCTCGACCCGCAGCGCCTGATGGACATCGGCCGCAAGCTGGCGCCGCTGCGGGACGAGGGCGTGCTGATCGTCGGCAGCGGCTTCTTCACGCACAACCTGGCGGCGCTGCGGCAGGGCGGCATTCCGTCCTGGTCGGCGGAGTTCGACGCGTGGGGTCACGAGGCTCTTGAGGCGGGGGACGTGGACGGTCTTCTCGACTTCGAGCACAAGTCCCCGGCGGGGCAGCTGGCACATCCGCGTACGGAGCACTTTGCTCCGCTGTTCGTGACGCTGGGGGCGGCGGAGGCTGCGGGGGATCTTGGCGGGCAGCGGAGTGTGATCGACGGGTTCTGGATGGGGTTGGCTAAGAGGTCGGTGCAGTTCGGCTGACGGGGGGCAGGCGGGCGCCCCGCAAGGGGCGCGGGGAACTGCGCGCCCAGCCACGGACGGCCCGCAGGCGAAGGGCACTCAGTCGAGCGGCACGCTGAGCTCAACCGCCCGCAAGGCCGCCGCCAAGGCACCCTCGTCGCCGACGTCCATCGCCGTGTCCGTGAACTTGATGACGTGCTCATCACCGTGCGCGAGGGCCCGCTCGAAGACCTCATCGGGGGCGAAGGTGCCGGGTGCGGTGTACGCGACCGGGGCGTCGGGGGCGTACATCGCGGTCACGGCGGCCGACGCCGTCCAAGCGGCCCGCAGGCCAGGCACCCACAAGGCGCGCGGCAGTGCAGGCAGGGTGCGCAGCACGGCGTTGGGCGCCGTCGCCGCGTGGACCAGCATCGTCTCGTCGCCGTGGCCGTGCGTGGCGTACCGATGGGTGGCCGCCTGCACCAGCTCGGTGAGCCTGCGCCGGGCTTCCTCCGGGGCGTCCACCGAGGTGGCCCACACCGGCAGTGCCCCGACCCGGCCGAGGCGGGCCGGGAAGTTGCCCTCCGCCCGGTCCGCGATGGGTGGCACGGCATCCAGAGCGGCGGCCGCGCTCTCGGCACCGGGGAGCGGTGTCACCCCGGAGACGGGGTGGTGGCGGGCGGCCCAGTAGCCGAGGCCATGGGCGAGTTCGGCGACGCGGGGTCCGGTCTCGTCGCCGGCCAGCAGGGTGCGCACGGCGTGGCCGACGCGGATCACCGGGTGCGTGGAGCCGCCGTACATCCCGGGCAGCAGCCGCGGCCACCACTCGGCGAGCACGTCGCGCCAGGGGCGTTCGCCGATCTCCCTGCCGAAGTACGCGATCCAGTCCGCCGCACGGCGCGGATCACCGAGGGCCTCGCGCCAGTTGGCGCCGGTGACCCTCTCGACCGTGCCGGGGAACTCCTCCAGCTTCGGCGCGTACAGCTCGAGCCAGCGGTGGACCGCGCCGGACCGCCCGTGCGCGGCGAGCGCCTCGACGGCCATCGGCGCGTGGTTGGTGAGCCGCCCGAGCCGCTCGGGCCCGGAGGCGTGCAGCCGCTGGAGGGCTTCGTCGAGGGTGCCTGTGTCGTCCATGGGGGCACGCTAGGTGGGGCCGAGGCGGGGCGTAACGGGCTTGCGGCCTAGGCCGGGACCTAGGTCCCGGCTAGGACTGCGGGCCGAGGGGGCGCTCGTACCAGGCGACGTCCCAGTAGCGGCCGAACTTCCGGCCCACCTCCCGGTACGTGCCGACGTGCCGGAAGCCGAAGCGTTCGTGGAGGCGGTGCGAGGCGTCGTTGGGCTGCGCGATCCCGGCGTACGCGCGGTGCAGGTTGTCGTAAGTCGCGGCCTCGCCCTCCAGGGCCTCGAAGAGCGCCTTGTACAGCAGCGTGCCGATGCCGCGGCCGCCGGTGTCCGGAGCGCAGTAGACGCTGACTTCTACAGAAGTGGCGTACGCGGCCTTCGGCCGGAAGGGGCTGCTGGTCGCGTATCCGAGCACGCGGCCCGAATCCCGCTCCTGGGCAACCATCAGGCGGTGGGGGCCGTCTTCAGGGTGGGAGAGCAGCCAAGGGCGGCGCTCTTCTGGCAGGAAGACGGCCGTGTCGAATGTGATCGCCGTCTCACGTACGTAGTGGTTGTAGATGTCGGTCAGGGCCGCGAGGTCGGCCTCCGTGCCCGGCCTGACCTGCACCTCTGTACGTTCCGACGGCATCCGGCCTCCCTTTGTGGCGGCACAGGGTACTGCACCGTCGAGAAAATAGATGTGCGGCTTGGGAATTCTGTCCGGATTCCAGTCGTTGTTTCCATCGGAAGCAGGGCACCCGGAAGGGTGTGGTTTCCACCACAGAGGCCCGTGAAAAGGCCGACCAGGACCTCCACACGCAAGGGAGCACGCATGGCAACCCGTGCCGTCGCCCGTCGTAAGTCCGCCTCCACCGGCGAGACCGACGCGGCACGCAGTGTTCGCGCCGTAGGCGGGGAGATCGCCGACCGCGACCTGGTCGGCATGTACCTCGACGAGATCGCGCGTACGCCGCTGCTCGACGCCGCCAAGGAAGTCGAGCTGTCCCAGATCATCGAGGCGGGTGTCTACGCGCGAAAGATACTCGACGGGGACGTCGAGGACTCCGTCGCGGGCGCGGCGGCGTCCCGCGATGAGCTGGAGGCGCTGGTCGCCGACGGCGAGCGCGCGAAGGACGTCTTCATCCGGTCGAACCTGCGGCTCGTCGTCGCTGTGGCGCGGCGCTATCCGCGCAGCGGCCTCCCTCTGCTCGACCTGATCCAGGAGGGGAACGCGGGCCTGGTGCGCGCGGTCGAGAAGTTCGACTACGCCAAGGGCTTCAAGTTCTCCACGTACGCCACGTGGTGGATCCGCCAGGCCATCACCCGCTCCATAGCCGACCAGTCCCGCACGATCCGGCTCCCCGTCCACCTGGTGGAGGAGCTGGGCCGGATCCGTCGCGTCCAGCGCGAGTTCAACCGTAAGAACGGCCGCGATCCGGAGCCCGAGGAGGTCGCAGCCGAGCTCGACTCCACCCCGGCGCGGGTCATCGACGTCCTGGACTGGGCCCGCGACCCGGTCTCGCTGAACATGGGCGTGGACGACGACGGCGACACCCAGTTCGGTGACCTCCTCGAGGACACCTCGGCGATCTCGCCCGAGCAGTCCGTCCTGACGCTGCTGCGCAGTGAGGAACTGGACGACCTGATCGGCCGCCTCGACCAGCGCACGGCCTCCATCATCAAGATGCGGTACGGCATCGAGGACGGCCGCGAGCGGACGCTGACGGAGGTCGGCAAGCAGCACGGTCTGACGCGCGAGCGGATCCGGCAGATCGAGAAGCACGCGCTGCTCGAACTGAAGAAGCTGGCGCGGGACACGGGCTTCGACGCGGCGGCCTAGGCGGCCCGCCTTGAGCCGTCCCCTTGGCGAGCCCCGGTGCCATCCCCCCCCCGGCACCGGGGCTCACTTCTTTTTCCCGCCCACCCGCCCGATTGCCCGGTGGTCCCACCGGTCCCGCCTCACCAAGATCGCTAGCGCGACATCAGGAAGTGGACCTCTCGGGGCCTGATCTCCAGGTCGCTCTGGCCGTCAGGCGTCGCGTCCATCTCGCGGGCGAGGTCGGCCGTGGCCCGGAACGCCTCCTCGGACTCGAACGCGCCGGTGGTGACGACCGCCTCGCCGTCCGGGGTCACCCAGACCCCGACGGACTCGAAGCCCGGCTGGCTGCGCATCGCGTCGGCGACCTGGTGGCAGTCGGCCACGAACGCGTCGACGTGTTCGGGAGCCGGGTAGTGGAAGGCGACGAAGCCGAATGACATGACGTGCCCCTCTCGACGGAGTTATACGATTCCGTACAAGGTGAGGCTAGGCCTGCTGTACGGCTTCGTACAACAGGTCTTCGACGGTGAGGTGGGCCACAGAATGGGCGCGTTGCGCACGCCGCGGGAGCAGTGGATCGAGGAGGGGCTGCGGGCGCTGGCCGCGGGTGGTGTGGACGCGGTGCGGATCGAGGCGCTCGCCAAGGCGCTCGGGGTGACCAAGGGCGGCTTCTACGGCTACTTCGCCGACCGCGACGCACTGCTGACCGAGATGCTTGACACCTGGGAGCGCGAGAGCGTCGACGACGTCATCGACCGGGTCGAGCGGGAGGGCGGCGACGCACGGGACAAGGTCCGCCTGGCCGGACAGCTCACCTTCTCCAGCGACCGGCTGCTCCGCATCGACCTGGCCATCCGCGAATGGGCCCGCCGCGACCCCGCCGTCGCCGCCCGCCTGCGCCGCGTGGACAACGAACGCATCCAGCTGGCGCGCGACGCGATCAGCACCTTCTGCGCCGACCCCGAAGAGGTGGAGGCCCGCGCCCTGCTCGCCTTCTGCACGGCCATCGGCAGCCACTTCCTCGCCGCCGACCACCCGGCAGGCACCCGCCTCCAGGTCATCGCTCGCGCCGCCGACATCATCCTCGACCTCCCGCACGGCAACTCCGGTGGATGAAAGACCCCGGGGCGGGGTCACGTGCCGGAGGCCCGAGTCAGGCGTGCGCCCAAGTCGCGTAGGTACTGGACCAGTTCCGGCGGCTCGTGTGCCCTGAAGTCGCAGTCGGCCAACGCCAGGCGGACCGCCAGCCATTCGATGGAGTCCGGCACCGTCGACCGCAGGCGGCAGGACGTGTCGGAGATCCGTTCCGGCGTGCCGAGGGCCGCGGGGAGCCGTGCCGCGATGTACTCCGCGGGGGCCGCGAACGTCACGTCGATGGCGTACGACTGCTGACCGCGCCACATGGACTGCCGGATGTACTCCGCGGCGTCCCCCGTCGGCAACTCCCGCGGGGCAAACCGCGCCCCCGTCGCGAACGGCGACGACACCCGGTCGACGCGGAACGTACGCCAGTCCTCGCGGTCGATGTCGTACGCGACCAGGTACCAGCGGCGCCCCGTCGACACCAGACGGTATGGCTCGGTCAGGCGGCGCGACTCCGTGCCGTCGCCCGCGCGGTACGCGAAGCGCAGACGCTCCTGGCCGGCCGCGGCCGACGCCATCACCGTCAGTGTCTCGGGGGCGATGCTCGCCCCGTCCCCGCTGGTCAGGGGTGTTGTCGCGATCTGGAGGTTGGAGACCCGGTGGCGCAGGCGGCTGGGGAGGACCTGCTCCAGTTTGGCCAGGGCCCGCACGGAGGCCTCCTCCACCCCCTCCACCGCGTGGCCCGCACCCGCCCGCAGGCCCACCGCGATCGCCACCGCCTCCTCGTCGTCGAGGACCAGCGGTGGCATCGCCTTGCCCGCGACCAGGCGGTATCCGCCGGCCGCGCCCTGGCTCGCCTGGACCGGATAGCCGAGGTCCCGCAGCCGGTCGATGTCGCGCCGCACCGTGCGGCGGCTGACGCCGAGCCGCTCGGACAGCTCCCCGCCCGGCCACTCCCGCGGGGTCTGGAGCAGGGAGAGGAGCTGCAGCAGCCTGGCCGGGGTGTCCGTGTTGGAACCGCCACCGGTCGGATTCGATGTCGTGTTCTTCGTCATGTTCTTCATGGTGGCCGTCATCTAGGACATCATCTGGCCTATATGGCTTTTAGATTCCTCTCATGACTTTCAGCGACCCCGCCCCCGTGCCACCCACATCCGCCGGCGACCGCCGGCGCTGGTTCGCCCTCGCCATCGTGATGACCGCGGCCTTCATGGACCTCGTCGACGTCACCATCGTCAACATCGCGATCCCGTCCATGCAGCGGGACACCGGCGCCACGTTCGGCCAGATCCAGTGGATCACCGCGGGCTACGCGCTCGCCTTCGCGGCCGGCCTGATCACCGGCGGGCGGCTCGGCGACATCCACGGGCGCAAGCGGATGTTCCTCATCGGCATCGGCGGCTTCACGCTGGCCTCCGCGCTCTGCGGGTTCGCCGCGAATCCGGAGATGCTCGTCGCATCGCGGATCCTGCAGGGCGGCATGGCCGCGATGATGGTGCCGCAGGTCCTGTCGATCGTGCACGCCACCTTCCCCGCGCACGAGCGGGGCAAGGTCTTCGGGCTCTTCGGGATGGTCGTCGGGCTCGGCGCGGTCTCCGGACCGCTGCTGGGCGCGCTGCTCACCGAGTGGAACCTCTTCGGCCTCGAATGGCGCCCGATCTTCCTCATCAACCTGCCGGTCGGCATAGCGGGGCTCGTTCTCGGTTGGAAGTTCATCAGCGAGTCCAAGGCGCCGAAGGCGCTCAAGCTCGACCTCGTCGGGGTCGTTCTGGTGACGCTCGGCCTGCTGATGGTGCTCTACCCGCTCATCCGTGGGCGGGAGTTGGACTGGCCGCTGTGGGGTTACGTGATGATGGCGGGCGGCATCGTGGTCTTCGGCGCCCTGGTCGCGTACGAGAAGTGGAAGACGGCGAAGGACGGTTCGCCGCTGGTGGAGCTCTCGCTGTTCAAGGTGAAGAGCTTCGCGGCGGGCATCGCGGTGCAGACGGTGTTCGGGATCTCGCTCGGCATCTTCTTTCTGGTCTGGACGCTCTATATGCAGTTCGGGCTCGGCTGGCGTCCGCTGAAGGCGGGCGTCACCGGCGTTCCGTTCTCGATCGCCGTCTCGGTGGCGGCCGGCATCTCCGTGCAGAAGCTCGTCCCGCGGTTCGGCCGCAAGGTGCTGCAGGGCGGCGCGCTCGTCATGGCCACCGGGGTGCTGCTCTACATCTGGGAGGCGAACCGGTACGGCGCGGACCTCGCGCCGTGGCAGATGGCGCTGCCGCTGACCGTGATGGGCGCCGGCATGGGCCTGATCGTCGCCCCGCTGACCGACGCGGTGCTCTCCGACGTGCCGCAGGAGCACTCGGGTTCGGCGTCCGGGCTCATCAACACCGTCCAGCAGATGGGCAACGCGCTCGGGCTCGGCCTCGTGTCCGTGGTGTTCTTCGGCGTGATCGACGAGAAGGTCGAACGGAGCCGGGTGCCCGCCGAGTTCATCGACGCGTTCCAGAACTCGCTGTGGTGGGTGGTCGGCGTGCTCGCCGTCATCTTCCTGCTGATGTTCGCCCTGCCGGGCAAGCCCCGGCAGCACGTCGAGGGCGCGGACGCCGCGGCGGATGGCACCGACGGCATCGACGACATCGATGGCATCGACGACATCGATGGCATCGATGGCCTCGGTGAACTCCCGGAGCGAGAGCCCGCGTTGACGTCCTGATCCACCCCGGCGGGGCGCGGCCCGGGCGGAGCCTAGAGCTCCGCCTGGGCCGCCGTCGTGTCCAGGGACTCGAGTACGCCCTCGGGGCTGCCGCCCTTCATGACGGCGGCGCCGATCTCCTCGCGGATGGCCGCCCGGACCGTCGGCCACGACCGCAGATTGCCCGGCTGGAACTGCGCCTGCGGCATCTGGTCGATGAACCTCCACAGCGGGCGCTGCGCCGGGTCCGCCCGCAGCGCGGCCGACGCCGAGCTGGTCACCGGGAGCGCGGTCTGGCCGCCGCCGTACGCCTTGGCCGACTTGCGGCCGTAGAGGTGGCTGAGGAACCGGCCGGACGCCTCGCCGTTGCCGTTCTGCCGGAACGCCATCAGCCAGTCGCTCAGGCCGATGGGCGCCGCAGCCCCGCCCTGCCGCCTGGGGAACGCGGTGTGCGCGTAAGGGAACTTGTACTTGTCGGCGGCGCCCATGAGCACCGGATGGGCGATCAGCATCCCGATCCGGCCCTTCATGAACTGGGCGTACGCGTCCGTCCTGTTGAGCCCCGCCGGGTTCGCGCCCGCGAGCCCCTTGCCGACCAGTTCGTCCCGCAGCCAGGTCAGCGTCCGGACATTGCCCGCGGTGTTGAAGTCGTAGCTCGTCAGGCCCGCGTAGCCGCCGTCGTCCGCGAGCAGCCAGGAGAGCACCTCGTCCTCGGCGGCCTCGGGGCCCAGTTGCAGGCCGTACGGAGTCTTCACGCCGAGCGTCTTCAGGGCCTGGGCCGCCGACACCAACTCGTCCCAGGACGTGGGTGCGGTGATGCGGGCCTGCTTGAACAGGGCCTTGTTGTAGAAGAGGCGCGGGGTGCTGGCCAGGAACGGGACGCCGTACTGGATGTGCTTGACGGATCCTGCCTCGGCGTACGAGCGGGTGAAGTCGGCCTCGGTGCGGATCTCGAAGAGGTCGGACGCGCTGTAGAGCTTGCCGTCCTCGGCGTAGGGGGCGAAGACGTTCGACTGGGCGATGTCGGGTGCCCGGCCGTCCCTCACGCGCCGGGCGAGCGTCCGGTCGAGCTTGTTGAAGGGGACGCGCTCCAGGTCGATCTTGATGGTGGGGTGCGCCTTCTCGAAGGAGGCGATGAGTCCCTTCCACTGGTCGCCGATCGAGGAGCCCACGCTCTCGTCGTAGCTGGCCACGAGGAGCTTGAGGGTGGTCGTGTCGCCGTCCGACGAGCAGGCGGTGAGCCCGAGCGCGGAGGCGCCGGTGAGACCGGCCGTGTGGAGAAGGAACTGCCGACGACGCACCGCTGTTGCCACCCTTTTTGATCGCGCTTGATCGCACCGCATTCGTTCGGTGGCAGATTCTGTCACACGGGCACTTTGTGTCTACGAGGATCTGGTGCGGACGGCTGGCATAGCCTGCCTCGCATGCACGCACATTTGCCCAGCTCGTCCGGTTCGCTCACCGAGCGCCGCAAGGCCGAGACGCGCCTGGACATCGCCCGCACCGCGGCCGCGCTCTTCGTCGAGAACGGGCTGCGCGCCACCCGCGCCGAGGACATCGCCCGTGCCGCGGGCGTCGCCCCGCGCACCCTCTACCGCTACTTCGCGACCAAGGAGGAGGCCGTCGCCCCGCTCTTCGCCGCCGGTGCGCAGCAGTGGGCCGAGGCGGTGCGGGAGGCGCCGGCCGCCCTTCCGGTACGGGACGCGCTGCGGCACGCGGCGGAGCGGGCGCTGGCCGCCGACGACACCGGGGCGGTGGAGTCCCTGGAGTGGGTGCGGTCGCTGCTGCGGATGGCGGGGGAGAGCGCGGCGCTGCGGGCGGTGTGGTCCGACGCCTGCCATGGCTCGGAGCAGACGCTGGTCACCGTGCTCGCCGAGCGGGAGGGGCGCTCCGGTGCTTCCTCGCTGCAGCTTCGGCTCATGGCCGCGCTGGCCAGCGCGGCGGTCCGGGTGGCCGTGGAGACATGGGCCGCCGGTGACGATCCTGCCGGGAGTCCGGCGGGCCCCGCGGCTCTGGCCGGGCGCTGCATCGAGGCGTTGGGGGACTTCCGCAGGCCGTAGGGCAGCAGGGCCGCAGGCCGTAGGGCCGCAACCGGCATGCACTTTCAGCGGCTCACCGCCAGGCCGAAAGTCCGTTTGTGTCTGCCTGGGGCCCGAACTTGTTTACTTTCCGGAAATCCAGTCGTAGTCTCCCAGGGAATCCACAAGCTCGGGCATCAAGGCGGAGGCGAACGGACATGTACGCACCGGAGCGGCAGCAGGAGATCCTGCGGCTCGCGCGTGACGGCGGCCGGGTCGACGTGCTGTCGCTCGCCGAGGAGTTCCAGGTCACCGCGGAGACCATCCGGCGCGACCTGAAGGCCCTCGACCGCGCCGGTCTCGTACGCCGTGTCCATGGCGGTGCCATTCCGGCCGGGCGCCTCGACTTCGAGCCGGACCTCGCCGAGCGCGAGGGCACATCGGCCGACGAGAAGGACCGCATCGCCAAGGCCGCGCTCGCCGAGCTGCCGGCCGAGGGCAGCGTCATCCTCGACGCGGGCTCGACGGTCGCGCGGCTCGCGGCCTCGCTCCCGCTCGAATCGACGTTCACGGTCGTCACGCACGGCCTGCCCACCGCGGCCCGCCTCGCCGACCACCCCGGCATCCAGCTGCACCTCATCGGCGGCCGCGTACGCAGCCGTACGCGCGCGGCGGTCGACGCGTGGGCGCTGCGGGCGTACGGCGAGATCCGCGCCGACGTCCTCTTCCTCGCCACCAACGGCTTCTCCGCGGAGGCAGGACTGACCACCCCCGACCTCGCCGAGGCGGCCGTCAAGCGCGCCGCGATCGGCGCGGCCCGCCGGGTGGTCCTGCTCGCGGACTCCACCAAGCACGGCCAGGAGCACTTCGCCCGCTTCGGTGACCTGGGCGACGTCGACCTGCTGATCACCGACAGCGGCCTCAGCCCCGAGGACGCGGCGGCGATCGAGGGCGGCGGCACGGAAGTTGTCCGTGCATGAGCACGACGAGTCCCAGTGAAGAGTCGCGCCCCAGTGAAGAGACGCGTCCCAGTGAAGAAACGGTACGTATACGCATGATCCTCACCGTCACGCCCAACCCCTCCCTCGACCGCACCTACGAGGTCCCCGCCCTGGACCGCGGTGAGGTCGTGCGGGCCACCGGGGAGCGGATGGACCCGGGCGGCAAGGGCGTCAACGTGTCGCGGGCGGTCGCGGCGGCGGGCGCGGACACGGTCGCCGTGCTGCCGCTCGGCGGGGCGCCCGGCGCGCTGGTCGCACAGCTCCTGGACGAGCAGGGGATCAGGGTCGCGCCGGTCCCGGTCGCGGGCCAGACCCGGTCCAACATCGCGGTCGCCGAACCGGACGGCACGCTCACGAAGATCAACGCTCCCGGTCCCGAACTGACGGTGGAGGAGGCCGAGTCGCTGCTGTCCACGGTCCGGGCACGCTCGGCCGGGGCCGACTGGATCGCCTGCTGCGGCAGCCTCCCGCGCGGCCTCGCGCCTTCCTGGTACGCCGAGTTGGTGGCCCGCGCGCACGCGGCGGGCGCCCGTATCGCCCTGGACACCTCGGGCCCTGCCCTGCTCGCCGCCCTCGCCGAGCGCCCCGACGTGGTCAAGCCGAACGCCGAGGAGCTCGCCGAGGCGGTGGGCCGCCCGCTGGCCACGGTCGGCGACGCGGTGAAGGCCGCCGATGAGCTGCGGGAGCTCGGCGCGCGCTCCGTGCTCGCCAGCCTCGGGGCGGACGGCCAGCTCCTGGTCGACGACTCGGGCACGTACTTCGGCAGCGCCCGCGTCGACGCCGTACGCAGCAACGTCGGCGCCGGTGACTCCTCCCTGGCCGGCTTCCTCATCGCGGGCGGCACCGGCGCGGACGCCCTCGCGTCGGCCGTGGCGCACGGCGCGGCGGCCGTCCAGCTGCCGGGCAGCGCGATGCCGACGCCGGCGGATCTCGCGCCGGACGCGGTCACGGTGACGAGGGAGGTCCCCCTGGACCGCGCCCTGACGGAGCCGGCGTCATGACTCCCCGCCCCCACAAGCCAAGTCCCCTGTGAAGGAGCCCGCGATGAGCGAGATGATCACCGCGGAACTGGTCGACCTCGAACTCGACCGGTCCGCCGGAACCAAGGAAGCGGCGGCCCGAGCCCTCGCCGAGCGCATGGTGTCCCTGGGCCGGGTGACCGACCTGGAGGGGTTCCTCGCCGACGTTGCGGCCCGTGAGGCGCAGATGCCGACCGGCCTCGACGGCGGCATCGGCATCCCGCACTGCCGCAGCGCCCATGTCACCGAGCCGACCCTGGCCTTCGGCCGCTCGGCGGACGGCATCGACTTCGGGGCGCCGGACGGCCCCGCGGACCTGATCTTCCTCATCGCCGCCCCGGCGGGCGCGGACGACGCCCACCTGACGATCCTGTCGTCGCTGGCAAGGCAGCTGATGGACGAGCAGTTCACGAGCGCGCTGCGGGGTGCGACGGACGCCGCGACGGCAACTGCTCTGATCCGGGGTAATGGGCGGGTGGCTGGGGAAAACACACAAGCCCCCACCGACCAGCAGCCGGAAAACGACCCGCCCCCGGCGGAGCCGTTCCGCATAGTCGCCGTCACGTCCTGCCCAACGGGCATAGCCCACACCTACATGGCAGCGGAGTCCCTGGAGAACGCAGCCCGCGAGGCAGAGGTAGAACTCACGGTGGAGACCCAGGGGTCAGCGGGATTCACCCGCCTCGACCCGGCGGTCCTAGCCTCCGCGGACGCGGTCATCTTCGCCCACGACGTCCCCGTACGCGACAAGGACCGCTTCGCCGGGAAGCCCACGGTCGACGTGGGCGTGAAGGCCGGCATCAGCCGCCCGGCGGAACTCATCGCGGAGGCCCGCGAGAAGGCGGCCCGCGGCGAGATCACCACGGCAAGCGCCCCGACCCCGGTGGACAACGCGGGCGACAGCGGCGACGGCTACGGCACCAAGCTGCGCAAGTGGCTGATGTCCGGCGTCAGTTACATGGTCCCGTTCGTCGCCGCGGGCGGCCTCCTCATCGCCCTGGGCTTCGCCATCGGCGGCTGGCAGATCGACAAGGCGCCGTCCGTCGCCAAGCACTTCGTGTGGACGGACACCACCAGCTGGGCCGCGCTGCTCTTCCAGATCGGCGGGCTCGCCTTCGCCTTCTTGGTGCCGGTCCTCGCCGGTTACATCGCGTACGGAATGGCCGACCGGCCCGGCCTGGTCCCCGGCTTCGTCGGCGGCTCGGTCGCCGTCACGATCAACGCGGGCTTCCTCGGCGGCCTCGCGGCGGGTCTGATCGCGGGCGGCGTGGTGATGGGGATCCAGAGGGTCCGGATCCCGGCGGTCCTGCGCGGCATCATGCCGGTCGTGGTGATCCCGCTGATCTCGTCGGCGGTCGTGGGCTTCCTGATGTTCCTGGTGATCGGAAAGCCGATCGCCTCGCTGCAGAGGGCGCTCACCGACTGGCTCGAAGGCCTCTCCGGCGCCAACGCGATCATCCTCGGCGTCATCCTCGGCCTGATGATGTGCTTCGACCTCGGAGGCCCGCTGAACAAGGTCGCGTACGCCTTCGCCGTCGGCGGCCTCACCAACCCGACCGAGGGCAGCCTCAAGGTGATGGCCGCGGTGATGGCGGCCGGCATGGTCCCGCCGCTGGCCATGGCGCTCGCCACCACCGTCCGCGGCCGTCTCTTCACCAAGACGGAGCGCGAGAACGGCAAGGCGGCCTGGTTCCTTGGCGCCTCCTTCATCACGGAGGGCGCGATCCCGTTCGCCGCGGCCGACCCGCTGCGGGTGATCCCCGCCTCGATGGCGGGCGGCGCGGTCACCGGAGCCCTGTCGATGGCCTTCGGCTGCACGCTGCGGGCCCCGCACGGAGGCATCTTCGTGGTGCCGCTGATCGGCCGGCCGCTGCTCTACCTGGTGGCCATCGCCGCCGGTATCGGGGTCGCGACCGTGGCGGTCGTCCTGCTCAAGGGGGCCCGGAAGCCGGTTCCTTCGGAGAGCGGGGAGAGCGGCGAGAGCGCGGCGGCCGCTGCGGAAGCCGCGCCGAAGGAGCAGGTCACGGCGGCTGCTTGAGCCCCAAGAGGTCCCCAAGAGGTCCCGATGAGGTCCTGATGAGGCCCCGATGAGTCCCTTATGAGGGGGGTTGTGCGACATGCGTCACTTCAGGACGTAAGTCCCACGGCCCCCCTGTCGGAAGTCCCGGATCGTGTTGTCTACTGTGCGGCATGCTCCAGAATGTCTCGATCCTCCAGCAGACAGGCGTGGCCGTGCTCGCTGCCGCGACCGTCGTCTGGGCCGTGGGCCTGGTGCGGGTACTGCGGCGCGACCGGTCCGATGTGGACGTCTGGCACCAGGCTCAGGCGCTGCGCGCGCTGCCCGCGCAGACGGGCCCGCCGCGCACGGAGACGGTGGAGCTGACGCCGGACGAGCGGGCCGCCTTCGCGGGTCTTGTACGGCAGTTCGGCGAGGGCCGGTCCTAACTAAGCGCCTGGTCAGGAGGAGCGCTGCTGCGGAATGCTCCTGGCCCGCAGTTCCATCGCCTCGCGGGCCGCGTTCTCGGTGACGTACACCTCGCACATGTGCCGCTTGTCCGGCGTGACCGTGTGCTCGACCTCCCAGAGGCTGAGCTCGCTGCCGTCGAAGAGCAGGAACGCGTGCTCGTAGAGCGAGAAGCAGAAGCGGGCCTCGCCGGCCAGGCAGGGGCGCCCGAAGGCCTGCGTGATCTGGTGCGCGAACGCCGAACGCAGCTGCCGCGCGATCTCGTCGCCCGGCCGTCCCGCGCCGATCGGGTTCTCCGCGCGGCGCAGCAGCCGGCGCCCGTGGTCCG
The DNA here is from genome assembly GCF_026340305.1 of Streptomyces sp. NBC_01381. Classification (NCBI taxonomy): domain Bacteria; kingdom Bacillati; phylum Actinomycetota; class Actinomycetes; order Kitasatosporales; family Streptomycetaceae; genus Streptomyces; species Streptomyces sp. NBC_01381. The sequence continues at coordinate 1,620,115 of NZ_JAPEPI010000001.1, forward strand.
CCGAGTCGTCGGGGACGTAGGTGTGCCGGGGCTCGTCCGGGGCCGGGAGCTGGAGCATGACGGGCTGCTCGCAGGCGACCGGCGCGGTGTCCGGCGGCAGCGGAAGACGCGAGGTGGCGACGCCGGCCTCTTCCTCGTCCGCGTACAGCTCGTGCTGGGGGTGGCTGTCGGGGTTCGTGTTGTGCACCAGCTCCCAGAGGGTGAGCGCGCTGGCATCGGCGAGCAGCCACGTGTGCCGGTACGTCTCGCGGTGCAGGCCCGCGCTGTGGTGCGCGGAGTGCAGCGAACTGTCGTACGCGATCGCCGAGTCCAGGCGCCGTATCGTCTCGTCCGGCAGGTCGAAGGAGTTCAGGGCGCGGCCGAGGAGCCGCTCGAGGTGCTCCTGCGGAGAGTGCGGAGGCTTCTGCTCGGGCGACTGGGGTGGCTCGTACGCTGTCTCGTACTCGTACGGAACGCTCAAGGTTTCTCCCGGCGTTGCTGCATGTCACCTTGTGAGTGCATACCGTAGCCCCTGGGTCGGACATCATGTCCGGGAACGGGAAAACGTACGAGCCGCACGGCAAGTTCCCGTGCGGCTCGTGGTGTTGAAGCGGTTTCTGGATGGCTTACGGCTAGCCGGCGCTGCCCGCGGTCCACTCGCTCCAGGACATGTTCCAGCCGTTGAGGCCGTTGTCCGGGGAGACGGTCTTGTCCGGGGAGCCCTTGACCGTCACGACGTCCCCGATCAGGGAGTTGTCGTAGAACCACGCGCCCGGCGTGCTGGAGTCGCCCGCGCCCTGCGCGTCCTGCAGGCCGACGCAGCCGTGGCTGGTGTTGGCGCTGCCGAAGATCGAGGGCGAGCCCCAGTAGTTGCCGTGGATGAAGGTGCCGGACGAGGACAGACGCATGGCGTGCGGGACGTCCTTGATGTCGTACTCACCGCCGAAGCCGACCGTGTCGCCGTTCATGCGGGTCTGCGTGAACTTCTCGGAGATCACCATCTGGCCGTTGTACGTGGGGTTCGACGGGCTGCCCGCGGAGATCGGGATGGTCTTGACGACCTTTCCGTCCCGCTCGACCGTCATCTTCTTGGCCTGCACGTCGACCGTGGAGACCTGGGCGCGGCCGACGGTGAAGCTGACCGTCTTGTTCTGTACGCCGGTGGCGCCTTCCGCGCCCTTCACGCCCTCCAGGTCGATCTTCATCGTGACCTTGGAGCCGGCCTTCCAGTACTCCTCGGGCCTGAAGTCCAGGCGGTTGTCGCCGAACCAGTGGCCGACGACCTTCTGGCCGCTGTCGGAGGTGACCTTGATGTGCGACTGGACGTCCTGCTTCTCCGTGATCGCCTTGTCGAAGGTGAAGGAGACGGGCATACCGACGCCGACCTTGGTGCCGCCGTCCGGTGTGTAGCTGCCGATGAAGCTGTTGGCCTTCGAGACGGTCGTGAAGATCGAGTTCTCGGTCGCTTCCTTGCCCTTGGCGTCCTTGGCGTCGGCCGTGATGCGGTACTTCATGCCGCGCTCCAGCTGGGCCTTGGGCTTCCAGCTCGTGCCGTCGGAGGAGAGCGTGCCGTCGACGGCGGCGCCGGTGGAGACCAGCGTCATCTTCACGTCGGTCAGCTTGCCGCCCTTGACCTTGACGCCCGTGGCGTTGATGGAGGCGCCGGTCGAGCCGTCCTTGGCGGAGATGGTGACGGCGAGGCCGCCGGCTTCCTTGCCCTCGCCGTTCTTGCCGTCGTCGTTCGCGTCCGCGTCGCCGCCGCAGGCCGTGAGGGTCAGCGCACCCGCGGCGGCGAGTGCGGCGGCTGCCAGCAGGGTGCGTCGCCGAGGCCTGGCTGTGTACGACGTTGTCACGGGCTGCTCCATCTATGTGCCAAGTGCGCGTTCTGGTCCAGTACGGGTAAAGAGCGACGTGCGGGCGGAAAGGTTCCGTCCGGATGGTGTGAGCGCAGGCACAGCGAAGCCGCACCAACCTGCCCTGGTTGATGCGGCTTTGGGGCTGTGTTTTGGGGCTGTGCTTTGGGGTGGGCCTACTTGCCGTAGAGGTCGAGATACGAAGGGAACGTGCCGCCGGGGGTGCGCACGGACTCCGCGGCCAGCATCGCCCGGACGATCGCGGTGGTCACCAGGTCGGCGCCCGCCGCGAGGATCTCGTTGAGGGCGAGGGGGTTGTCGGCGGCGAGCGCGTGCTCGCCGGTGGCGAGGGCGAAGACGGTGTCCCCGTCGTTGAGGAGATGGACGGGGCGTACGGCGCGGGCCATGCCGTCGTGCGACGTGCCGGCCAGCTTCTGCGCCTGGGCCTTGGTGAGTTCGGCGTCCGTGGCGACCACGGCGAGGGTGGTGTTCAGCGGCGGCGGCCCGTTCTCGGCGGCGGCCTCGGCGAGACGTCGCTGGGCCTCTTCGTGGACCTCGGGCGAGGGGTAGGCGTCTTGCCGCCCCTCGAAGTGCTGGAAGTGCTGGAAGTGCTGGAAGAACCGCCCGTACAGCGCGCCGGTCTCCGGGTCGAACCCCGAACCCGCGGCGTTCGCCACGACCAGTGCGGCCACCGTGATGCCCGAGTCGAGCCGGACACTCGCACTGCCGATGCCGCCCTTGACCTTGCCGACCACCGCGCCGGTACCCGCGCCGACGTTGCCCTCCTGGACCGGGGCGAAGATCTCGGTGCGCGCGGCGGCTTCCACGGCGGCGCGACCGGTCGACGCATCGGGGCGCGCCTTGAAGTCGCCGCCCCTGCTCAGGTCGAAGACACAGGCGGCAGGCACCACGGGAACGACATGAGAGGGATCAGGACCCACCCGCACACCCCGCCCCTGCTCCTCCAGCCACGCCACCACCCCGGAAGCGGAGTCGAGCCCGTACGCACTGCCGCCCGTAAGAACGACCGCCTCGACACGCTGCACCAGATTCCGCGGGTCGAGCGCATCCGTCTCCCGCGTACCGGGCCCACCACCCCGCACATCCACGGCGGCAACGGCACCACCCTCGGGCGCGAGCACGACGGTGGCCCCGGTGAGGTGACCCGGGTGATCACCCCCGCCGAGGGTCGCGTGCCCGACACGCAGACCCCGAACATCGGTCAGCGAGCCGGAGGCGGGACGGCTCGGCATGTCGGCCGGGGAGTTGGTGGTGGGGTGGTTGGCGGGGCGGTTCGGGACGTCGGAAGTCATGCCGACCTACGTATCACGCGAGACGCGCCGGGCGGGGCGGGCCGCCGCGTATGAGCCATCCGCGGGTGGGGGCGAGCGGCGTGCGTGCAGTTGTCCGCCGGGCGGGGTTGGTTGGGTTGTGCGTGCGTGGCAGTTGTCCGCTGGGCGGTGTTGGTTGGGTTGTGTGTGGGCGTGGTCCGCCGGGCCGGAGCGGAGTCGCTTGCGCGCCGCCATCTGCCGGGCGCGGCCGAGTCGCCCGCGTGCAGTGGTCCGCCGGCCCGGGCCGAGTGGCCTGTGTGCAGTCGTCCGCCGGGCCGGGTCCGGTCGTCTGCGTGCGGTCATTCGCCGAGATGGGGCCGAGCGGCGCCTGTGCGCCGCCGTCCGCCGGGCGGCGCCGGGTCACCTGCGTGCCGTCATCCGCCAAGCGGCTCCGGATCACCTGCGTGCCGTCACCCGCCAAGCCGCGCCGGATCACCTGTGTGCCGCTACCCGCCAAGCCGCGCCGGATCACCTGCGCGCCGCCACCCGCCAAGCCGCGCCCTCACCTGCCCGCAGCCCCCCGCCGGGCCGGGCCGGGGCGAGTCAGTCGTTTGTGGCTGCCACCATTCGTCGCGTCAGTGTCACCCCGGTCGCGACCGTCGCCGTCGCGACGAGGCCCGCCACCGGGACCGCCCAGCTCCCCGCGAACGTACTCGCGAGTGTCGCCAACGCCCCACCTGGCAACACCAGTTGCTGTGCGATGCCCACCTTGTAGTAGCGGGAGTGCAGCAGCCATACCGTGAGGAGGTACAGCGCCATCGGTACGGTCACCGAGGCGGACGCCGCCAGTGTCGAGATGTGTGCCTTGCCGACTGCCTGCTCGACCGCGATCTCGATGCCGGCGCCGATCGCCGCGGCCGCGCCGAGAATGAAGTAGTGCCCGTAACCCCACAGGAACGCCTGCCGGTTGGTGCTCAGGCGGCCGTGGATCGGCACGACGAAGTAGATCCACCAGGCTGCGAAGACCATCAGGAGGCCACCCGCGGCGATGGGCAGGAGCTCGCCCAGTTCGTCGTTCTCGTCGATGCCGGACTTCACGGCGACGGTCGCCGCCGCGATCGTCTCGCCGAGCACGATGATGGTGAACAGGCCGTACCGCTCCGCGATGTGATGCGGATGCCAGGGCGTGGTGTAGGCCCGCTCGGCGATGACGGGTACGCACATCTCGGCGATCGCCATCACCAGGAACAGCCACCCACGGGCGCCCTCCGGCAGGAAGAGGAGCCCGGACCAGCCGATCTGACAGAGCAGCACACCCACGGCGTACCGCAGCGCGGTGCGGCGTTCCTCCCCGCTCGCGGCGGACGCGACGCGCAGCCACTGCGTGGTGAGCGCGACCCGCATGATCAGGTAGCCGAGCCAGATCAGCAGGAAGTCGTGGTCCTGGAACCCCTCGGAGACCCCCGCGGCGAAGACGAGCACACCGGCGATCTGGACGAGCGTGACGACCCGGAAGAGCACGTCGTCGTTGTCGTACGCCGACGCGAACCACGAGAAGTTGACCCACGCCCAGAACAGCGCGAAGAACACCATCGCGTAGTTGAGGATCCCCTCGCCCGCGTGGCCCTCGGCGATCGCATGCACCAGCTCGGCACCGGCCTGGGCGACCGCCACGACGAAACAGAGGTCGAAGAAGAGTTCCAGCGGGGTCGCCGCCCGGTGCTCCTCGTCCCGCCCGCGCGCGACCAGGGGGCGCAGGGTGGCCGATGCGGGGACCGGGCGGCCGGGGTGCCCGGAGCCGGAACCTGGGTCTGGGGTCGGCGCGGAGGCCGGTGTGGATGCCATGCCCAAAGCACAGCAGAAGCTCTGGGCCGAATGCGGCTGCGGCACCCGTTCCCACCCGATGGACACCCGCCCGGGCGCGGCACGCACGTGCGCGGCACCGACAGGGGTCCGAAGTCCCGCGGAGCCCGCGCTCTTTGTCCTGGTCACCTGGTGCCCAAGGCCTCTGCTCCTGGCGGCGCGCGGGGCCGATCGTGGAAGTGTCAGGCCCCGGAGCAAGGTCGGGACCCGTAGCGAACTGGGAACCAACATGAGATCGCCTGCCGCCCAAGAAGCGCCGCCCGCACCCGTACGCACGTCGTACGACCCCGCGCAGTACCGCCCCGGCCGGACCATCACCGACTGGGAGCCGGAGAACGAACTCTTCTGGAAGTCCACCGGCAAGAAGGTCGCCACCCGCAACCTGTGGATCGCGGTCCCCGCCCTCCTCGTCGCCTTCGTGGTCTGGCAGGTCTGGTCGGTCACCGCCACCAACCTCAAGGACGTCGGCTTCGGCTTCTCCACATCGCAGCTGTTCTGGCTGACGGCGGTCCCGGGCCTCACGGGCGGCACGGCCCGGATCATCTACACCTTCCTCGGCCCGATGATCGGCCAGCGCCGCTTCACCGCGCTCTCCACGATCGTCCTGGTCGTCCCGCTGATCTGGCTCGGCATCGCGGTCCAGAACCCCGACACCTCGTACGGCGTGATGATCGCCATCGCGGCCCTGTGCGGCGTCGGCGGCGCCAACTTCGCCTCGTCCCTCGCGAACATCGGCTTCTTCTTCCCCAAGAAGGACAAGGGCAACGCGACCGGCATCAACGGCGGCCTCGGCAACCTCGGAGTCTCCGTCATCCAGCTGGTCACCCCGATCGTCATCACCAGCTCGGTCATCGCGGTCGGCTCGGCCCAGCACAAGGCCGACGGCACACCGGTCTGGCTGCAGAACGCCGCGTTCCTGTGGGTGCCCGTCCTGGTGATCCTGGCCGTCATCGCCTGGTTCGGCCAGAACGACCTGAAGGTCGCGTCGACCCCCTTCAGCAAGCAGAAGATCATCTTCAAGCGCAAGCACAACTGGCTGATGACCTGGCTCTACGTCGGCACGTTCGGCTCCTTCATCGGCTTTGCTGCGGCCCTGCCGATGCTCATCAAGACCACGTTCACGCCCATCGACGCGGCCTACTCCGCAGCGACGTACGCCTGGATGGGCCCGGCCGTCGGCGCGCTCGCCCGATGGGCCGGCGGCTGGATCGCCGACAAGATCGGCGGGGCGCGGGTCACCATCATCTCGTTCGTGGGCATGGCGCTCTCGATCATCGGCGTCATCAACTTCCTTCCCTCCGGCGGCGAAAACGGCAACTTCTGGGGCTTCCTCGTCTGCTTCCTGTGCGCGTTCTTCCTTTCCGGCATCGGCAACGGCTCGACGTTCCGGCAGATCCCGGTGATCTTCCGCGACCAGCATCTGAAGGGCCTGACCGAGGGCACGCCCGAGTACGCGATGGCGCTCAAGCAGTCCGAGATGGAGGCGGGCGCCGTCACCGGATTCACCTCCGCCGTCGCGGCGTACGGCTTCTTCTTCATCCCGGCGATGTTCGCCAACTTCCCGGTCACCGGCGCGATGTGGGGCTTCGTGGCCTTCTACGCCAGCTGCATCGCCGTCTGCTGGTGGTTCTACGCCCGCAAGGGCGCCGAGTCCCCTAGCTGAGGGACCTTTGGTCCCGTATCGAGGACCATTGCGGCCCCCCGAGCCGCCCCGGCGGGAGTGCAATGGAAGCAGAGCGAAAAGGCGATTCGGAAGGTGCGGGTCATGAGTGCCACCCCTGCGGAAACGAAGGTGCCGACAGAGCACGGCCAGGCTTGGCACGGCTTCAAGGGCGGCCTGTGGCAGGACGCCATCGACGTCCGGGACTTCGTCCAGCACAACTACACGCCGTACGAGGGCGACGACTCCTTCCTCGCGGGACCGACCGAACGCACCACCCAGGTCTGGCAGAAGCTCCTGTCGATGTTCCCGACGGAGAACGAGCGCGGCATCTACGACGTCGACGTGCGGACCCCGTCCCGCATCGACGCTTTCGAGCCGGGCTTCGTCGACGCGGACCTCGACCTCGTCGTCGGCTTGCAGACCGACGCCCCGCTGCGCCGCGCCGTCATGCCCAACGGCGGCTGGCGGATGGTCGAGGGCGCCCTGGACGCCTACGGCTACAAGGCCGACCCGGAGGTCAAGGAGATCTACACCCACCTCCGCAAGACCCACAACGAAGGCGTCTTCGACGCCTACACCCCCGAGATCCGCGCCTGCCGCTCCTCCGGCATCATCACGGGCCTGCCCGACGCCTACGGCCGCGGCCGCATCATCGGCGACTACCGTCGCGTCGCGCTCTACGGAGTCGACCGTCTCATCGCCGCGAAGGAAGCCGACAAGGCGCTCCTGAACGAGGAGTGGGCCACCGAGGACGTCATCCGCGCCCGCGAGGAGACCTCCGAGCAGATCAAGGCCCTGGGCGAACTGAAGGCCATGGCGATGTCGTACGGCCACGACATCTCCGCCCCCGCGTCCACAGGTCTCGAAGCCATCCAGTGGCTGTACTTCGGCTACCTCGCCGCCGTGAAGGAGCAGAACGGCGCGGCCATGTCGATCGGCCGCATCGACAATTTCCTCGACATCTACCTCCAGCGCGACATCGAGGCCGGCCGCCTCACCGAGGCCGAGGCCCAGGAGTTCATCGACGACTTCGTCATCAAGCTCCGCATCGTCCGCTTCCTGCGCACCCCCGAGTACAACGAGCTCTACTCCGGCGACCCGACCTGGGTCACCTGGTCCATGGCCGGCATCGGCGACGACGGCCGCCCGCTGGTCTCCCGCACCACGTTCCGCGCCCTGCAGACCCTCTACAACCTGGGCCCGGCGCCCGAGCCGAACCTCACGGTCTTCTGGTCGCGGCAACTCCCGCAAGGATTCAAGGACTTCGCCTCCAAGGTCGCGATCGACACCTCGGCCATCCAGTTCGAGTCCGACGAACTGATGCGCCCCAAGTACGGCGACGACACCGCCATCGCCTGCTGTGTCTCCGCCATGGCCGTCGGCAAGCAGATGCAGTTCTTCGGCGCCCGCGTCAATGTCGCCAAGGCCCTGCTCTACGCGATCAACGGCGGCCGCGACGAGAAGACCGGCAAGCGCGTCGTCGAGGGCTTCGAGCCCATCGAGGGCGACCACCTGGACTACGAGACAGTCGCCGAACGCTACGACGCGATGCTCGGCTGGCTCGCCAAGACGTACGTACACGCGCTGAACGTCATCCACTACATGCACGACAAGTACGCCTACGAGCGCATCGAGATGGCCCTGCACGACCGGGATATCCTGCGCACCATGGCCTGCGGCATCGCGGGCCTCTCGGTCGCGGCCGACTCGCTCTCCGCCATCAAGCACGCCAAGGTCAAGGTCATCCGTGACGAGACCGGCCTCGCCGTCGACTACGAGATCGAGGGCGACTACCCCGCCTACGGCAACAACGACGACCGCGCGGACGCCATCGCCCGGCGCATCGTCTCCGACTTCATGGGCAAGATCCGCCGGCACCCCGCCTACCGGAACGCGGTGCACACCCAGTCGGTCCTGACGATCACCTCGAACGTCGTCTACGGCAAGAAGACCGGCAACACCCCCGACGGCCGCCGCGCGGGCGAGCCCTTCGCGCCCGGCGCCAACCCGATGAACGGCCGTGACGAGCACGGCTACATCGCCTCCGCGCTGTCGGTCGCCAAGCTCGACTACGACGACGCCGAGGACGGCATCTCGCTGACCAACACCATCACCCCCGACGCCCTGGGCCGCACTCCCGAAGAGCGGATCGCGAACCTCTCCGGAGTCCTGGACGGCTTCATGGCCAGTGACGGCTTCCACATGAACGTCAACGTCCTCGACAAGGCGACCCTCCAAGACGCCATGGAGCACCCGGAGAACTACCCGCAGCTGACCATCCGTGTCTCCGGCTACGCGGTCAACTTCATCCGGCTCACCCGCGACCAGCAGCTCGACGTCATCAACCGCACCTTCCACGGCTCGCTCTGAGCCACCTAGCTCTGAGCCACCTGGAGCCCTGCCATGACTGCTCTGCTCGACACGGAGACCGTGCTCGGTACGGAGACCGTGCGCGGCACGGCGACCCCGGCGGCCGCCGTGACCCGCCGCCCGGTCACCGGATCCATCCACTCCTGGGACCTGTCCACGGGGGTCGACGGTCCCGGCACACGCTTCGTCACATTCCTCTCCGGCTGCCCGCTGACCTGCCTGTACTGCCACAACCCCGACACCTGGCGGATGCGGAACGGCAAGCGGACGGCGGTCGACGACATGATCGCGGAGGCCGGCAAGTACACGACGTTCATCTCCGCCGCCGGGGGAGGGGCCACCGTCAGCGGCGGCGAACCCCTCCTGCAGCCCGTCTTCACCGGCGAACTGCTGCACCGCCTCAAGCACGAACTGGGCCTGCACACCGCCCTGGACACCTCCGGCTTCCTCGGCGTGCGCGCCACCGAAGCCCTGCTCCGCGATGTCGACCTGGTCCTGCTGGACATCAAGTCCTGGGACCCCGCGACGTACAAGAAGGTCACCGGCCGCCCCCTGCGGCCCACCCTCGACTTCGCCCACCGCCTCGCGGGACTCGGCAAGGACGTCTGGGTACGTTTCGTGCTCGTCCCCGGTCTGACCGACGATCCGGCGAACATCGAGGGCGTCGCACGCTTCGCCGCCTCGCTCGGCAGTGTCTCCCGCGTCGACGTGCTGCCCTTCCACAAGCTGGGCGAGGCGAAGTGGGACGCGCTCGGCAAGGACTTCACGCTGCGCGACACCCCATCGCCCGTCCCGGAGCAGGTGGCCGCGGCCAAGGAGATCTTCGCGGCCCAGGGCCTCAAGGCCGTCTGACGGCGGCCGGCCCGCGGTTGCCGGGTCCACCAGCGCCCCACGGACGTACCCTGGATACATGAGCACCGCCCCCGCCCCCGAACCGCGCGATCCGAAGGAATCGGAGACCCCGGAGGGTTCCACGGCGCCGAAGAAGCCGAAGAGCGCCCTGGTCTTCGACGACCCCCTGTCGCAGCAGTCTTCGGACGACACGGACCGCGGGTGGGGCGAGCGGCCTCCGGTCGGCGGCGACAGCGCCGCCGACCTGGCGCGCTTCCTCGACGAGAAGCCGCCCCACCACCTCTGAGCCCTCGCTAGGGCTCGCTGTGCCCAGAGCCGCGCTGCGCCACCAGGGCGTCGCGGATCTCCTTCAGAACCTCCAGCTCGGACAGTTCGACAACCTCCTGCGTGCCTTCCTTGGCGGCCTTCCGCGCCGCCTGCTTGGCCAGGTACTTGGCCATGGGAAGCACCATCAGGAAGTAGACGACGGCCGCGGTGATCACGAAGCTGAGGGTCGCGCTGAGAACCGAGCCCCACATGATCGGGATGCCGCTCTCGACCGTCCCGTCGGGCTTCATGACGCACGGGGCCTTGAGGCACGAGCTGTAGTGGTCGAGATCCTTCGTCCCGAAGGCACCGACCAGCGGGTTGATGACGCCCTTCACCACCGAGTTCACGATGTTCGTGAACGCGGCGCCGATGACCACCGCGACCGCCAGGTCGACGACGTTGCCGCGCATCAGGAAGGCCTTGAAGCCCTCCCAGAGACCCGGTTCCTTCTTCTCGCTCACCACGAGGCCTTTCGTTGCACATGCAGGTCGTAAAACAGACAGCTTCGCAACCTACGGCAGCGCCCGGCGGGCCTGTCCAATTGGGCACATCGAACGAGCTACGTGACCGCATGTCAGTGCAGCTGCACACGTCATGAATCAGCACAACGTCACCGCCAGGCGCGCACTCGCCCCCGCGCCGGCCAGCCGCGCGGCCGTCGCCCGCGGTACGGAGAGCACCACCAACGCCCCGCCCTCCGCAGCGCTTTCGGCCCCGTCGTCCGGCTCGGGCACCTCGGCCACCCTGGCGCCGGCAGCCACCACCCGCGGTGCGCCGCCTCCCGCCGTCGAGCCGTCGGCGGCGACGACGTCGACCCGGTCCCCGCGGTGCAGCAGCCGCACCGTCGCCGCGTCCGCGATCCGCACGGGAGCCGTCACCAGAGCGGCGGCCCGTTCGCGCGAGGGCGCGGCGGCAGCGGACGGCTGACCCTGCGGCCGCACCCGCTCGGCGTCCCGAGGCCCGGCGGCCACGAGCGCGGCGGCGGTCATCGCCAGCCCCGCGGCCATGGCGCGCCGTCTGTGCCGCAGCAGCCGTCGCAGCCGGTGCCGCCCGCCGCGTACCCGAACGGGAGCGAAGTGCGGCACCTGGCAGCCGTCGGCCGGCCGGTGGACCTGGAGCTCGGGCTGCGACGGGGAATGGGACTGCGAGTGAGACTGGGGCTGTGAACGGACTGGGATCACGACGACCACCGCCTGCGACGAGAGATATGAGCTTGGCTTCCGCTCTCACGATGCAGGCCCGCGCCGATTCCCGCTGAGCCCCGTGTACTACTCGCCGGTTGTGGACAACTCCCTCACCCGAAGGGGAAGTTCCGCCTCAAGGCAGCCGGATCCCCGGGTCCATCCCACCCAGCGCCCCCGCACACAAACAGTCCCGCTCGCCCTCCGCCGGCAGCCCCGCCACCGCGTCGAAAAGCACCGACCGCAGCCGGTCCACGTTCGCCGCGAACACCTGCAAGACCTCGTCGTGCGAGACGCCCTCGCCGCTCTCCGCCCCCGCATCGAGATCCGTGACCAGCGTCAACGACGTGTAGCAGAGCTCCAGTTCACGGGCGAGGATCGCCTCGGGATGCCCGGTCATGCCCACCACCGACCAGCCCTGCGCCGCGTGCCAGCGCGACTCCGCACGGGTCGAGAACCGCGGCCCCTCGATCACCACCAGCGCCCCGCCGTCCACCGGCTCCCAGTCACGACCGCGCGCCGCCTTCAGCGCGGCGCTGCGCCCAGCCGGACAGTACGGGTCGGCAAGGGACACGTGCACGACGTTCGGAATGCTGCCGTCCGCGAGCGGGACCCCGTCGAAGAACGTCTGCGTACGGGCCTTCGTGCGGTCCACGAGCTGGTCGGGCACCAGCAGCGTCCCGGGCCCGAACTCGGGACGGAGCCCGCCCACCGCACACGGCCCGAGGACCTGTCGTACGCCCACGGAGCGCAACGCCCAGAGATTGGCGCGGTAGTTGATGCGGTGCGGCGGCAGATGGTGCCCGCGGCCGTGCCGGGGCAGGAAGGCGACCCGCCGCCCGGCGATCTCACCGAGGAAGAGGGAGTCGCTCGGCGCCCCGTAGGGGGTGTCGACCTGGAGTTCGGTCACGTTGTCGAGGAAGGAGTAGAAGCCCGAGCCGCCGATGACACCGATGTCGGCCCGCGTCGCGTTCGCCGTTTTCGCCATGTCCAGCACAGTAGCCGGGCGGTGGTACGCCGAGGTCCCCGCCGTCGGAAGACGGCGGGGACCTGGAAGAAAGGCGTGGTGGGCCTAGGCGGCCGACGAGCCGGCGGACGACCCCGAGGACGAGGTCGACGCGGAGCCGGACGACTTGGAGTCCGACGAGGAGGACGAAGAAGACGACGAAGCGGTCGACGCGGACTTGGAGTCCGACGACTTCGACGCCGACGTCGACGACGGCGTGCTGCTCGACGAGGAGCCGCGGCTGTCGTTGCGGTAGAAGCCGGAGCCCTTGAAGACGATGCCGACGGCCGAGAACACCTTCTTGAGGCGTCCGTCGCAGCCGGGGCACACGGTCAGGGCGTCATCGGTGAACTTCTGCACCGCCTCGAGGCCCTCGCCGCACTCGGTGCACTGGTACTGGTACGTCGGCACTTGCTTCCTCCTGGCACTCTCACTCGATGAGTGCTAACGACGGTCCATAGTGACGTATTCCGCGAGATCAGTCCACCGTGACCGGCTCGCGGTGACCGACGCCACGCGCCACCGTCCGTCCGACGGACCGGGGTGCGAGCCGTGAACGCAGGGCGAGCAGCACCACCAGGGCCAGCGCCGTACCGCCCAGCGGCACCAGGAATCCGGCGCCGTCCCACAGGCGGTCCTCCAGCTGTCCGGCCACCGTGACGGCGGCCGCCTGGCCGAGCGCGACGGCGCCCGTCAGCCAGGTGAAGGCCTCGGTGCGGCCGGTCGGCGCCACCAGCTTGTCCACCAGCGTGTAGCCGGTGATCAGCGCCGGAGCGATGCAGACACCCACCAGGAGGCCGAGCCCGGCGAGCAGCACCACGGAGTGCATGGCCCAGAGCCCGGAGGCCATCAGCGTCAGCGCCGCGTACGCGACGACGAGGCGCCGCTGCGGGGCGATCTTCCAGGCGATGGCACCGCAGGCGAGGCCGGAGAGCATGTTGCCCGCCGCGAAGGTGCCGTAGAGGACACCGTTCAGGCCGGGCTCGCCGATCGACTCGGTGAAGGCTGCAAGGGCGACCTGCATGCCGCCGAAGACGGCGCCGATGCCCAGGAAGGTGACGATCAGGACCCGCACTCCGGGGACCCGCAGCGCGGAGACGTGCTCCACGCGCGCGTGCTCGTCACGCGGGGCGGGCTTGGGCTGGGTGCTCTTCTGTGCCGCGAACAGCAGGCCGCCGACCAGGGTGAGGCCGGCCTCCGTGAAGAGTCCCGCCGACGGGTCGATGGTGGTGCACAGCGCGGTGGCGAAGAGCGGGCCGAGGACGAACGTCAGCTCGTCCGTGACGGACTCGAAGGCGGCCGCCGTGCTGGCGAGCGGGGAGTCCTGGAGCTTGACGCCCCAGCGGGCCCGCACCATGGGGCCGATCTGCGGCGTGGAGGCGCCGGTGGGCACCGCCGCGACGAACAGGGCCCACAAGGGGGCGTCCGACAGCGCGAGCAGCGTCAGGGAGAGCACCGACACGGTGTGGATGAGCACGCCGGGCACCAGTACGGCCCGCTGGCCGAACCGGTCGGCGAGCTTGCCGCTGAAGGGGGCGAACACCGCCATGGAGACGCCGGTGACGGCCGAGACGGCGCCCGCGGCGCCGTAGGAGCCGGTGGTGTGCTGCACCAGCAGGACGATGGAGATGGTCAGCATCGCGAAGGGCTGGCGTGCCGCGAAGCCGGGCAGGAGAAACGTCCAGGCGCCGCGGGTGCGCAGCAGCTGTCCGTATCCGGGGCGGGAGGTGACCGTGGATGCCACGGCCCGTGCCTTTCTGCCGCCTGGTAGCGCGGCCCCCTTTTCAGGGCGACGGCGCCGAGAGCTGTCCTCTTGCGCGGAACTGCGGTAGATACCGGTTGCCCACTGCGAGGACACGCGGCCGCCATACGGTCGGCGCCAGCTCTGCGTCAGACAGAGTTGGTTCGATCAGTTGGTTCAGACATGATCGATCGCTTCAGATCATGTGCGCCTTCATCGTACAGGGATCAGGCGTATCAAGCCTGCGAATACGGAGAATGAGGCGCCCGTCACCTGCGATTGCCCCGCCCGTCCGGTTCCTGGTCGCTCGTTCCCAGCCAGCCGGCCAGCTTTCCGCCCTGTCCGACCGCACGCAGCCGCTGCTCCGCGGCGTCGCGCACCGGGTCGGTGGCCACCACCAGGAGCTCGTCCCAGCGGCGCAGCACGGTCGTGGGCAGCGGCACAAAGGATTCGCCGTCCCGTACGACCAGCGTGACCGCGGCCCCGGCGGGCAGCCGCAGCTCGGCCACCTCGACGCCGTGCATCCGCGAGCCCTTGGGGATCGCCACCGAGAGCAGATGCCCGCGCAGGCGCTCCAGGGGCGCCGATTCGATGCCCAGGTCGGCGGCGCCCGTGGAGTCGCCCAGGCGCAGCTTCTTGGCCAGCCACGGCAGCGTAGGACCCTGGATGAGGGTGTAGACGACGACCAGGACGAAGACGATGTTGAAGATCCGCTGGCTGTCGTCGACGCCGTTCACCATGGGGATGGTGGCGAGGATGATGGGCACGGCGCCGCGCAGGCCCGCCCAGGACATCAGGGCCTTCTCCTGCCAGGGCAGGCGGAACGGCAGCAGGGCGATCGCGACTTCCAGAGGTCTGGCCACCACGGTCAGGACCAGGCCGATGACGATCGCGGGCCAGGTGTCGTCGAGCAGATCGTGCGGGGTGACCAGCAGGCCGAGCAGGACGAACATGCCGATCTGGGCGATCCAGCCGAGCCCTTCGGCGAAGCCGCGGGTGGCCGGCCAGTGCGGCAGCTTGGCGTTGCCGAGGACCATCGAGGCGAGGTAGACGGCGAGGAATCCACTGCCGTGCGCCATGGCGCCGGCCGCGTACGCCGTGACCGCGATGGCGAGGACGGCGATGGGGTAGAGGCCGGAGGCGGGCAGCGCCACGTGCCGCAGGCCGTAGGCGCCGAGCCAGCCCACCGCGATGCCGATCGCCGCACCGATCGCAAGCTCCAGGGCGATCTCGCCGATGAGGACGTACCAGTGCTCCACGGGGCCCGCTGTGGAGAACGCCACGACCAGGATCACCACAGGGGCGTCGTTGAACCCCGACTCGGCTTCCAGGATGCCCGTCACGCGTGAGGGCAGCGGCACCTTCCGCAGCACGGAGAAGACCGCCGCCGCGTCCGTCGAGGAGACCACCGCGCCGATGATGAGCGCCTGCCGCCACTCAAGGCCGACCAAGTAGTGGGCGGCGGCGGCCGTCACGCCGACGCTCACCGCGACGCCCACCGTCGAGAGCGCGGCGGCCGCCGGAAGGGCCGGCTTGATCTCTTTCCACTTCGTGCCCAGACCGCCCTCGGCGAGGATCACGACCAGCGCCGCATAGCCGATGACCTGCGTCAACTCGGCATTGTTGAAGGTGACGTTGCCGATGCCGTCCTGGCCGATCGCAACGCCGATGCCGAGGTAGAGGAGCAGGCTGGGGAGCCCACTGCGCGACGAGATCCGGACCGCCGCGACCGCGACGAGCAGGACGAGCGAGCAGATGAGCAGAAGCTGGTTGAGATCGTGGACAGTCAGGGGCCGTTCCTTCCTCCGTGCTAGCCAAGTACTTCGTCACCTAGGCCAAGTACTTCGTTACCTTACCTAATTGTTAACGCTTCCTTGATGCCCTCGAACGCCTATCCGGTGCGTCGCGATGTAGGTTCCTGACTCCGCGTCCGAGGCCGTAGTGCCCTGCGCCTATGGTTGCTCCAGCGCTCCCACCACCGCCCAGCCGGCACTGCCGCTCGCGTAAGGACAGCAAGGACAGCGATGCCCTCGAATACCACCGCCTCTTCCGGTCATAAGTCCGGCAAGAAGAAGGGGCGCCGAGCCCGACTCATCGTGATCGTCCTGGTCCTGGCCATCGTGGGGGGCATCGGTTACGGCGCGTACTGGAGCATCAGTACCGTGCGAGCCTCCTTCCCGCAGACCAAGGGAACGATCGAGCTCGACGGCCTCTCCGGTCCCGTCGACGTGAAGCGTGACGGCAACGGAATCCCGCAGATCTACGCCGAGTCCGACGCCGACCTGTTCATGGCCCAGGGCTTCGTCCAGGCGCAGGACCGCTTCTGGGAGATGGACGTCCGCCGCCATATGACCTCCGGTCGGCTCTCCGAGATGTTCGGAAAGGGCCAGGTCAAGACCGATGAGTTCCTGCGGACGCTCGGCTGGCACCGGGTGGCGCAGAAGGAGTACGACTCCAAGCTCTCGCCGGAGACGAAGAAGTACCTCCAGGCGTACGCCAAGGGAGTCAACGCCTACCTGAAGGGCAAGGACGGCAAGGACATCTCCCTGGAGTACGCCGCCCTTGGCTTCACCAACGACTACAAGCCCCAGGAGTGGACGCCCGTCGACTCCGTGGCCTGGCTCAAGGCCATGGCCTGGGACCTGCGCGGCAACATGCAGGACGAGATCGACCGGTCCCTGATGACCAGCCGCCTCGGCCCGTCGCAGATCAAGGACCTGTACCCGGAGTACCCGTACGACCGGAACAAGCCGATCGTCCAGGAGGGCGCCTACAACAGCGCCACCAAGGAGTACGACGGCAAGGGCGCCACGGGCAGCCAGTCGGGCACCGGCGGCGCGGCGGGCACCGGCCTCGCGGGCAACACGGAGGCCCCCGACGGCCTGCAGTCCCAGCTCTCCGGCCTCTCCGACGTCCTGGACGACATCCCGGACGCGGGCCTCGGCCCGAACGGCAACGGCATCGGCTCCAACTCCTGGGTGGTCTCCGGAGAGCACACCATCACCGGGAAGCCGCTGCTCGCCAACGACCCGCACCTGTCGCCGCAGCTGCCGTCCGTCTGGTACCAGATGGGCCTGCACTGCCGGACGGTCTCCAAGGACTGCCAGTACGACGTCTCCGGGTACACGTTCTCCGGGATGCCCGGCGTGGTCATCGGCCACAACCAGGACATCGCCTGGGGCATGACGAACCTCGGCGCCGACGTCACAGACCTCTACCTGGAGAAGTTCGCAGGCGACGGCTACGAGTACGACGGCAAGGTCGTGCCCTTCAAGAGCCGTGTGGAGACCATCAAGGTCGCGGGCGGCAAGTCCAAGGAGATCACCGTCCGCGAGACCGACAACGGTCCGCTCCTGTCCGACCGCGACGACGAGCTCGTGAAGGTCGGCAAGAAGGCCACCGTCGACAGTGCGGCCCCCGACCGGGGCGACGGCTACGGAGTCTCGCTGCGCTGGACGGCGCTCCAGCCGGGCAAGTCGATGGACGCCGTCTTCGGGCTCAACAAGGCCAAGGACTTCTCGGACTTCCGCAAGGCGGCCGCTTCTTTTGAAGTGCCCTCCCAGAACCTGATCTACGCGGACACCAAGGGCCACATCGGCTACCAGGCGCCGGGCAAGATCCCGGTCCGCGGCAAGGGCGACGGCGCGCTCCCTGCGCCCGGCTGGGACTCCGACTACCGCTGGACCGGCTACATCCCGCAGTCCGCGCTGCCCTACGAGTACGACCCGAAGCGCGGCTACATCGTGACCGCCAACCAGGCCGTCATCGACGAGGACAAGTACCCGTACAAGCTCACGTCGGACTGGGGCTACGGGGCGCGCAGCCAGCGCATCACCGACCTCATCCAGTCGAAGATCAAGAACGGTGGAAAGATCTCCACCGAGGACATGCGCACGATGCAGATGGACAACAGCAGCGAGATCGCCAAGCTGCTGGTGCCCAAGCTGCTCAAGATCGACATCAAGGACTCGTACGTCCGTGAGGCGCAGAAGCTCCTCGAGGGCTGGGACTACACCCAGGACGCCGACTCGGCGGCCGCGGCGTACTTCAACTCGGTCTGGCGCAACATCCTCAAGCTGTCCATCGGCAACAAGCTCCCCAAGGAGCTGCGGGTCAAGGGCCAGTGCCTGAACGTCGAGCCGGCCGGCAACACGGGCCCCGCCGACGAGGCCGAGCCGGTGCGCGAGTGCGGCGAGCGCGACTCCGAGTCGGCACAGCCCGACGGCGGCGACCGCTACTACGAAGTGATCCGGTCGATCCTCGACGACGAGGACAACGACTGGTGGGAGTCGCCGAAGACGCGCACCGACGCCGCCACCAAGACCCGCGACCAGCTGTTCGCGCGGGCCATGGAGGACGCCCGCTGGGACCTGACGGCCAAGCTGGGCAAGGACATCGACACCTGGAGCTGGGGCCGCCTGCACCGGCTGACCCTGAAGAACCAGACCCTGGGCGTGGATGGCCCCGGCTGGCTCCAGTTCATGCTCAACCGCGGCCCGTTCAAGCTGGGCGGCGGCGAGGCGGCGGTCAACGCCACCGGCTGGAACGCGGCGGGCGGCTACGGTGTGCAGTGGGTGCCGTCGATGCGGATGGTGGTGAACCTGAAGGACCTCGACAAGTCCAAGTGGATCAACCTCACCGGCGCTTCGGGCCACGCCTACAACGCGCACTACACCGACCAGACCACCAAGTGGGTCAAGGGCGAACTGCTGCCGTGGTCCTTCTCGGAGAAGGCCGTCGAGAAGAGCACGAGCGACACCCTGGGGCTGCGGCCCTGAGCCGTACGGAACACTGACAACGGGCCCTCCACGCGCGCGTGGAGGGCCCTTTCACGTCAGGGGGAGGTCAGCCGAAGCGGCGTACTCCCGACGGCGTGACCACGGCGTGCACCGGCTTGTCGTGGGCCTCGGCCGGGACACGGGCGACGACCTCCGCGTCGTACAGAAGCACCACCAGGGCCGGATCGGCGCCCGCCCGCTCAAGGCGGGCAAGCACCCTGTCGTACGACCCTCCGCCGCGCCCCAGACGCATCCCGCGCTCGTCGACGGCGAGGCCGGGCAGCAGCACGACGTCCGCCCCGGTGACGGCGTCGGGGCCCAGGCGCGTCCCCGAGGGCTCCAACAGCTCGATCTTTCCCGCGTGTTGTACGCGCCCAAGTGAGCCCTCGCCGTCGTACGCCCCCCAGTCCAGGTCGTTGTCCGCGAGGAGCACCGGCAGCAGGACCCGCGTCCCGCGCGCGTGCAGGGCGTCGAGGAGCGCGCGCGTGCCCGGTTCGCTCCCCACGGAGACGTACGCCGCGACCGTGCGCGCCCCCGCGAGCTCCGGCAACTCCAATGCGCGCTCGGCGAGAACCGCGGCGGCCTCCTGCGCGTCATCCCTAGTCAACCGGCTTCTAACCGCGAGGAACTCTCCTCGCAATGTGCGCTTGGTTGCCTTGTCCGAGCCGGTCTCTGCCATGGCGTAGCCACAAATCCTTCCAGTTGCGCTCATATGAGAACTAATTGTCCGGAGTCACAGATTCCGCACATACGCACCGGTTATGGTTACGGACATGACTGAGTCTCACCCCCCCAGGATCAGCAAGGCTGTCATTCCGGCAGCAGGTCTGGGCACCCGGTTCCTGCCGGCGACCAAGGCCACTCCGAAGGAGATGCTGCCCGTCGTCGACAAGCCGGCGATCCAGTACGTGGTCGAGGAGGCCGCCTCGGCGGGCCTCGATGACGTCCTCATGATCACGGGCCGCAACAAGCGCCCCCTCGAGGACCACTTCGACCGCAACTACGAACTGGAGTCGGCCCTTCTGAAGAAGGGCGACGAGGCGAGACTGGCGAAGGTCCAGGAGTCCAGCGACCTCGCGACGATGCACTACGTACGCCAGGGCGACCCCAAGGGGCTCGGTCACGCCGTCCTGTGCGCCGCCCCGCACGTCGGCCACGAGCCGTTCGCCGTGCTCCTCGGCGACGACCTGATCGACCCGCGCGACCCCCTGCTCGCCCGCATGGTCGAGGTCCAGGAGCGGCACGGCGGCAGCGTCATCGCCCTCATGGAGGTGGCCCCGGAGCAGATCCACCTCTACGGCTGCGCGGCCGTCGACATCACCGACGAGAGCGACGTCGTGAAGGTCACCGGCCTCGTCGAGAAGCCCGAAGCGGCGGACGCCCCCAGCAACTACGCCATCATCGGCCGTTACGTCCTCGACCCCCACGTCTTCGACATACTGCGCAAGACCGAGCCGGGCCGCGGCGGCGAGATCCAGCTCACCGACGCGCTCCAGCAGCTCGCGGAGGACGAGAAGGTCGGCGGCCCCGTGCACGGCGTGGTCTTCAAGGGCCGCCGCTATGACACCGGCGACCGCGGCGACTATCTGCGTGCCATTGTCAGACTCGCGTGCGAACGTGAAGACCTGGGCCCGGACTTCCAGGCCTGGCTTCGCAGTTACGTGTCCGAGGAGATGTAGCACTTTGAGCAGCAGCGCGACGACCGAAGTCACCGGCCAGGACCATCTCTGGTCGGTGAGCGAGCACCTGGACGACATCCTCGGATCCGTCCGCCCCCTGGAGCCCATCGAGCTCCAACTCCTCGACGCCCAGGGGTGCGTCCTCGTCGAGGACGTCACGGTGCCCGTCTCGCTGCCGCCCTTCGACAACAGCTCCATGGACGGGTACGCGGTCCGGGTCGCCGACATCGCGGGCGCGAGCGAGGAGTTCCCCGCCGTCCTCACGGTCATCGGCGACGTGGCCGCGGGCCAGGGCGAGCAGCCCACCGTCGGCGCCGGACAGGCAGCCCGCATCATGACCGGCGCCCCGCTGCCGCCCGGCGCCGAGGCCGTCGTCCCCGTGGAGTGGACCGACGGAGGCCTCGGCGAAGGCCCCGTCTCCGGGATGCGCGCCCACAGCGCCGCCCCGGACGGCGCCTCCGGAGAGGTCCGCGTGCACCGCCCGGCCGAGGCACGCGCGCACGTCCGCGCGCGGGGCAGCGACGTCCGGGCCGGCGACCGCGCCCTGACCGCGGGTACGGTCCTCGGCGCCCCGCAGATCGCCCTGCTCGCCGCGATCGGCCGCGGCACGGTCACGGTGCGCCCGCGCCCCCGCGTGGTCGTCATGTCCACCGGCAGCGAACTGATCCAGCCCGGCGAGGAGTTGGGCAAGGGCCAGATCTACGACTCCAACAGCTTCGCCCTCACCGCGGCCGCGCGGGACGCCGGAGCGATCGCCTACCGCGTGGGAGCGGTCGCCGACGACGCCGAGACACTGCGCTCCACCATCGAGGACCAGCTGATCCGCGCCGACCTCATCGTCACCACCGGCGGCGTCAGCGTCGGCGCGTACGACGTCGTGAAGGAGGCCCTCTCCTCGATCGGCGACGAGGACGAAGCGGGCAGCGGCATCGAGTTCCGCAAGCTCGCCATGCAGCCCGGCAAGCCGCAGGGCTTCGGCTCCATCGGCCCCGACCACACCCCGCTGCTCGCGCTGCCGGGCAACCCGGTGTCGTCGTACGTCTCGTTCGAGATCTTCGTACGACCCGCCGTGCGCACCTTGATGGGCCTCCCGGACGTCCACCGGCCCACCACGCGCGCCGAGCTCACCGCCGACAAGGCGCTGACCTCGCCCGCGGGGAAGCGGCAATTCCTGCGCGGGCGGTACGACGCAGAGTCGGGCACCGTGCGGCCCGTGGGCGGCGCCGGGTCCCATCTCGTGGCGGCCCTCGCCCACGCGGACGCGCTGATCGTCGTCCCGGAGAAGACCACTTCGGTGGAGCCGGGTGCCGACGTCGAGGTGGTCCTGCTCGGCTGAGAAGGCGGTCCGCGCGGTACGGTGTCGCGCACACAGGCCCCCGCGCCGCACCGCGGGAGAGCCAGGACCGGGAGCGCCACAGCACATGAGTACGCAGCGACTGACGCACATCGACGAAGCGGGCGCCGCCCGCATGGTCGACGTATCCGAGAAGGACGTGACCGCGCGCACCGCCCGTGCCACCGGCCGCGTCCTCGTCTCCCCCCGCGTGATCGAGCTGCTGCGCGGCGAGGGCGTCCCCAAGGGCGACGCCCTGGCCACCGCGCGGATCGCGGGCATCATGGGAGCCAAGCGCACCCCGGACCTGATCCCGCTCTGTCACCCGCTCGCCGTCTCCGGAGTGAAACTCGACCTCTCCGTGGCGGACGACGCCGTCGAGATCGCCGCCACGGTGAAGACCACGGACCGTACGGGCGTCGAGATGGAGGCCCTCACCGCGGTGTCCGTCGCGGCCCTCACGGTGATCGACATGGTCAAGGCCGTCGACAAGGGCGCGGTCATCACGGACGTACGCGTGGAGCAGAAGACCGGCGGCAAGTCCGGGGACTGGAGCCGCGAAGGAGCCGGGGCATGACGGCCTACCGCGCCCTCGTCGTCACGGCGTCCAACCGCGCCGCAGCCGGCGTCTACGCCGACCGCGGCGGGCCCCTCATCGCCGAGGGCCTGACGGCGCTCGGCTTCGCGGTCGAGGGCCCCCAGGTCGTCCCGGACGGCGACCCCGTCGAGCAAGCCCTGCGCGCCGGAGCGGACGCCGGGTTCGATGTGATCCTCACCACCGGCGGCACCGGCGTCTCGCCCACCGACCGCACCCCCGAGGCCACCCGCCGCGTCATCGACTACGAAGTGCCCGGCATCCCCGAGGCGATCCGCGCGTACGGCAGGGAGAAGGTCCCCACGGCCGTGCTCTCCCGGGGCCTCGCCGGAGTCGCGGGCCGGACGCTCATCGTGAACCTGCCGGGCTCCACCGGCGGCGTACGCGACGGCCTCGCCGTCCTGGAGCCCCTGCTGACGCACGCCGTCGAGCAGCTCCGGGGTGGCGACCACCCCAGACCCTCCGGGGGTGCCAGCTGAACAGCCCCTCCTGGCCCGTCGAGCTCACGGACGGCGATGTCGCCCTCCGCCCCATAAAGATGCGCGACCAGCGGGCCTGGCGTGAGGTCAACCGGCGCAACCGGGACTGGCTGCGCCCCTGGGAGGCCACCATCCCGCCGCCCACGGCGAGCGGCCCGATCGTGCACCGCCCGACGTACCGTCAGATGGTCCGCCATCTGCGCGCGGAGGCCGCCGCGGGACGCATGCTGCCCTTCGTGATCGAGTACCAGGGGCGGCTCGTAGGGCAGCTGACGGTCGCCGGGATCACCTGGGGATCGATGTGCTCGGGCCATGTCGGCTACTGGGTCGACCAGTCGGTGGCGGGCCGCGGTGTGATGCCCACCGCCGTCGCGCTCGCGGTGGACCATTGCTTCCGGTCGGTCGGGCTGCACCGTATCGAGGTCTGTATTCGCCCCGAGAACGGGCCAAGTCGCCGGGTCGTGGAGAAACTCGGATTCCGCGAGGAGGGGCTCCGCCCACGTTTTCTCCACATCGACGGTGCCTGGCGTGACCATCTTGTCTTCGCGCTCACCGCTGAAGAGGTACCGGAAGGGTTGCTCCGGCGCTGGCACCAGGCACGACCTCGGAACACCGCGTAAATAGAATACGTGTTTGAAATTGGTCGGTGATCGACCGCCTGAGGCCCGACTTGGTCCCTCTGAGGCATTAATTTCACGGTCTTGGTGGCCTGTTGATCGCATCAGTCACAAAAAAAGTTCGAGATATCAGCCAGATCGTGCGACACACCGGCCCAATTGGCAGATGGCCTCACGCAAACCCCTCTACCGTGTGAGGCGTGAGCAGCAGCGGCCTCATCTACGCAGTCATCGTCGGGGCCTGGGCCGCCTACTTGGTGCCGATGTGGCTCCGTAGGCAGGACGAGCTCAATGAAGCCCGTCCGACGGAACGCTTCAGCACCGCCATCCGGCTTCTGTCCGGACGGGCGGGGATGGAGCGCCGATACGCCAAGGACCTGCAAGCGCGCTCGCCTGAGGAGGAGGAGTCGCGCGACCCGGACGACGCCACCGGTTCGGTGGACGTCCGGGCCTTTGTCGCGCCTCCGAACTCCGCCACACGGCACCCCCAGGCGAAGCCCCCGGCGCAGCAGCCTCCTGCACAACAGCCCCCGGATCCGGCCCCAGCTCCGGCCCCGGCGCAGTCGCCCGCCCGGCGGGCCGCGTCGGCGGAAGCCGCCGCGCGCGCTCGGCGCACGAAGGTGCTCGCGCGCCGTCGGCGTACGACGGTCATGCTGTTCGTCGCCTTCACGCTCGGTGCGATCGTCGCGGCGGTCGGCGGGCTCGCCTTCCTGTGGGCGCCCGCCGCCCCGGCCGCGCTCCTGAGCGCGTACATCGTGTACCTGCGCGGCCAGGAGCGGCGCCGCTTCACCTACACCATGGACCGGCGCCGGGCCGAGGTCGCGGCGCAGCGGCTGCGGGAACGCCAGCCGCGCAGGCGGCCGTCCGGCACGGACGCGGTGGTCGACGTGCCGGAGGAAGGACCAGCTCCCGACACGGAGACCGGTCTTTCCGCGCTCGCCGCCGACCGCCGCGCCCTGGTCGAGCAGACCGACCACGCCGAGTGGGTCGACCAGCAGCGCGAGCGGCAGCGCCGCCCCGGGCACGGCGACAGCTGGGACCCGGTGCCGGTGCCGCTGCCGACGTATGTGACCGCGCCCGTCGCCCCGCGCGCCACCGGCGACGTCGACCTGGGCGCACCCGACGCCTGGAGCTCGGCGCGGTCGAGCGCGATGGAGCCGGCGGGGGCCGGTGCCGCCGATGAGGCCCGGCGTGAGGGTGCCGACGACGCGTACGCGGATGAGGCGGGCGGCGCCGATGAGGCGGATGGTGGCGGTGGCCGCAGCGACGCACGGCGGGCCGCGTCCGCCCGCAGGGCCCGCGAGCGCGGGCGCACCCCGCTCTTCGATCAGTACGAGGAAGGGGAGCGGCCGCGTGCCGCCAACGAGTGATGCCTGACCAGCCAGGAACGGATTTCCGGGCACCCGGATCGGGATGCTAGAGTTTCACTCGTTGCAAGGGCCTGTGGCGCAGTCTGGTAGCGCACCTCGTTCGCATCGAGGGGGTCTGGGGTTCAAATCCCCACAGGTCCACTGCACATGAGATCCCGTCCGGTTCATCGAACCGGGCGGGATCTTTGCGTGTGCCGAAGAGCTGCGGCGTCTTGAAGGACTGCGGCGTCTGAAGGGCTACAGCGCCTTCACGAAGCAGCGGCTCAGGTTCTCGAAGCGGTAGTGGCCGAACTTGGTGGGCGCCGGGGTGTAGCCGGTCGAGGTGTAGAGGGCTATCGCCTCCGGCTGCTTCGTGCCGGTCTCCAGGACCATGCGGGTGCGGCCCGCCGCCCGCGCGTCGTCCTCGAGGACGGCCAGGATGCGGCGGGCGAGGCCGAGGCCGCGGGCCTCCGGGGTGACGTACATCCGCTTGATCTCGGCGTCGCCGTCCGCGTACCCCTCGTCGTTCGTCTCGTGGGCGCGCCAGCCGCCGGTGGCCAGGGCGGTGCCGTTCGTGTCGTACGCGACGAGATAGAGGCCGCCCGGCGGGCGGAACATCGCCGGGTCGAGCGGGGTGACATCGCCCTCGTCGCCGTACCGCTCGGCGTATTCGAGCTGGACACGGTCGTTCAGCTTGATCGCGTCGGGGTGGTCGAAGGGGGTGGGGCGGAGCTCAACCGCGGCCGACTGCTGAGGCGGGTGGATAGTCATGCGGAGTATCGTACTTCTATGCGAGTGCGTGCGCTTCCTCATTAAGTGTGCCGGTATCGTTCCCGGATGCTCACAGTGACCAGCGTGAATGTGAACGGGCTGCGCGCCGCCGCGAAGAAGGGCTTCGTCGAGTGGCTCGCCGGTACCTCCGCCGACGTGCTCTGCCTGCAGGAAGTGCGCGCCGAGCCGCAGCAGCTGCCGGACGAGGTGCGGGACCCCGAGGGCTGGCATGTCGTGCACGCGCCGGCCGCGGCCAAGGGGCGCGCGGGTGTCTCCCTCTATACGCGCCGTGAGCCGGAGCGGGTACAGATCGGATTCGGGTCGCAGGAGTTCGACGGCAGTGGGCGGTACGTCGAGGCCGATCTGCCCGGGGTCACGGTCGCGAGCCTGTATCTGCCCTCCGGTGAGGTCGGCACGGAGCGGCAGGACGAGAAGATCCGCTTCATGGGGGAGTTCCTCACATATCTGAAGGGGCTGAAGGTGCGGGCCGCCGCCGAAGGGCGCCAGGTCGTCGTCTGCGGCGACTGGAACATCGCGCACCAGGAGGCCGACCTCAAGAACTGGAAGGGCAACAAGAAGAACTCGGGCTTCCTGCCCGAGGAGCGTGCCTGGCTCGGTGAGGTCTTCGACGCGGAGTCCGGCGGCTATGTCGACGTCGTTCGCGCCCTGCACCCGGATGTCGAGGGGCCGTACTCGTGGTGGTCGTACCGGGGGCGGGCCTTCGACAATGACGCAGGTTGGAGGATCGATCTCGTCGCCGCGACCCCCGGGCTCGCCGACCGTGCGGTCAAGGGGTTCGTGGAGCGGGCGGCCAGCCACGAGGAACGGTGGTCGGATCACGCTCCCGTGACGGTCGTCTTCGAGCTGTGAGAGAGCATGCGGGGCGCTCCGGTCGATCCGGCACCGCCCCGCTCGGGCTCAGCCTTCCCGCGGTGGGCGTTCCTCGAGAGTGAAGGTCAGGCGGGACGAGGCCGGCCCGGCCAGCCTGGTGCTGTCGCCGCCGCGGCGGCCTTTCGCGACGGTGACGCGTACGCCGTGGCTCAGGAGCTGCTCGCGTGTCACGTTGCCGCTCGTCGCTGTCGTCCGACTGAAACAGTTGGTCGCATAGGGATCGAGCCAGTCCGAACGCATTCCCGCGGGTGCGGGACAGGTTTCGGCTCGGGAGGCCGCGCGGCATACGTAGTCGCCGTACGGGCAGTCCTTTCGCGCGGCGAAGTACATGCGCCCGCCGCATCCGGCGCAGTGCGCGACGCCCGTGAGGAGAGCGGTTGACCGGGTCCTGGTGTGACGGCCCCGGGAACGTGTGCGGAGCAGGCTCTGCAGTGCGTCGAAATCGCCCTCACCGAGCAAGGGCGGGCCGATGAGAACGGGAGCGCCTTCGGCGTACCGTGCCGCCGCCCGCCCGTCGGGCGGCCCTGCAGTTGCGCGTGCCGGTCCCGCGGCACCAGAACACCCGCCTCGTTGAGTTTGCGTGCGATCGCGACCAGGGACAGACCCGCGTGCGCATCTTCCACGATCATGCGAACGAGACCGGCGGTCTCGGGGTCGGGGGCCAGTTGCCACCCGCTGCCCGATGGGTGCAGTGCCTTGCGGTAGCCGAAGGGGACCAGGCCACCTCCGTAGCGACCGGCAGCGCGCAGTGCTTCGTGGCTTCCGGTGAGGCGAGTGGAGATGGTGCGGGTCTCCTGCTCCGC
This sequence comes from Streptomyces sp. NBC_01381, assembly GCF_026340305.1. NCBI lineage: Bacteria > Bacillati > Actinomycetota > Actinomycetes > Kitasatosporales > Streptomycetaceae > Streptomyces > Streptomyces sp. NBC_01381. Next base: position 1,647,498 of record NZ_JAPEPI010000001.1, read on the forward strand.
GATGTACGCCAGGTCCAGGCATCGACGGATGGTGGAGCCGTCCGCCTGTGGCGTCACGACGAGGGGGTGGTCCGCTTCGGCGTTCGCGAATACGAGGGTCCGAGCGTGCTGCTGACTCCAACTGAGCAACTCGGTCATGTGCGTCACGGACCGCACGGCGCGGTCGACGTGTGACCAGACGACGGCGTCGTACTCGGCGGGGCGGTCGAGCCAGGCCGACAGGGAAGGACGTTCGAACGGCGACGTTCTGCGGGCCGAGACGCCGAAGTCCACGGCCTCGGCCTCGGCGGCGACTGTGAGGCCCAACCGTTCGGCGCAGAGCCGAATCGCCGCGCGCTGCCGCTCGGGGGATGTGGTGACACTCGTGAGGCAGCTGAGACGCAATGCGGCGATGGCTCTCGGCTGTTCGGTGGCGGACGCGGAAGGCAGTGCCTGTGGCACTGGTGGAAGGCTACGCTCGGGCATGTCGACGCTCCAGAGGTGTCGGCCGTGCCCCGGGGCTGGTGAGACAGCCGCCGGGGTCTTCTCGGTCTCACCTTCGGATTGCGAAAGTGCTTGCGTCCGCCGATCTCTGGAACATGCCTCGATGGGGTGAATGCCCGTACAGGTACGGGGTGTTGAGCCCCCGGGTGTGCGAGGGCGCTGAACCGCTACCGCCCCCGAGCCTCCTCGTCCGCCGAGCCCCCCGCCCCCACGAGCCCCGTGGAAACGCTCCCCAGGCGCGGCTCGAAGCGCCGCATCTCCCGCTGGCCGACGGAGCCGATCACCGCCGGGAGGTATCCGCGGATGCCCTGCATGCCGCGCAGCCACCACTGCGCGTACACGTGGCTGGAGCGGCGCTCGATGCCGGCGACGATGCGGTCCACGGCCGGACCCAGGGGGTACGTCTTGTTGGACGGCCAGGGCAGGCGCTGGCGCAGCTCCCGCATCACGTCGTCCTGGTCGGCGCCCCGCACCATGTCCGTGTCCGTCCAGGACAGGTAGCCGACGCCCACCTTCACGCCCTTGTACCCGACCTCCGCCCGCAGCGAGTGCGCGTACGCCTCGACTCCCGACTTCGACGCGCAGTACGCCGTCATCATCGGGGCCGGTGTGATCGCCGCCAGTGAGGCGATCTGGAGCAGATAGCCGCGGCTCTCCATCAGGACCGGCAGGAACGCCCGGCCCGTCACCGCGCTCCCGATGAGGTTGACCTCGATCACCCGGCGCCACGCGTCGGGGTCGGACTCGACGAACGGACCGCCGCTCGCGACGCCCGCGTTGGCGACGACGATGTCGACCTTCCCGAACCGTTCCTTGACCTCCTGCGCGACCCGCGCCATCGCGACGTGGTCCGTCACATCCACGTGCCACGCCTCGGCCTCGGTGTGCAGCCGCCCCGCGACCTGCTTCAGCTCGTCCGGCTCGAGGCCGACCAGCGCGATCTTCGCGCCGCGCGCCGACAGCTTGCGGGCGAGCAGTTCGCCCACGCCCCGCGCCGCGCCCGTGACGACCGCGACCTGTCCCTCCAGGCTGACCTTGCTCATGCGCTGCTCCCCTCGACCTTGACCTTGACCTCGACCTTGACCTCGGCCTCGACCTGCGGCTCGTCCGCCCGTACGTACGTATCGACCAGTTCCCTGATCCGTTCCGTCACCACCTCCGGCGCCTCGATCGGCGTCATGTGGCCGATGCCCGCCAGTTCGGTGAGCCCCACGGAGTCCGGCAGCATCGCCTCGATCCGCCGTGCGTGCGTGATCGGTGTCAGCCGGTCGGATGTTCCCGCGATGACGGCGGTGGGCGCCGTCAACTCAAGGACCCCCGCGTCCAGTTGCAGCTCGGCGAGCACATGCGACCAGCGGTAGCGCACGACCCGCGGGCAGGCGTGCACGATCCGCGCGCACGCGTCCACCCGGTCCGGCGACGAACCGGCGCCCATCGTGGCGTACTTGAGGATCCGCCGGGCCATCCCGGTGACAGGACCGAGCGGCGCCTTCGCCCCGAGCACCGACCGCGTCACCCGCGTCCGCACCCGCCCGGCCCGGATCGGCACCACGGTCGACTCGGCGACGAGCCGCGAACTGCCCGTGCTGCACAGCAGAACGGCTCCCGCGTGCTCCCGGAACCCGGGCCGCGTACTGGCGGCCATCATCGTCATGCCGCCCATGGAGTGCCCGGCAAGGAGCGCCCGCTCCCCGGGTTCCAGCGTCGCCGCGAGCACCGCCTCGAGGTCGTCGGCGAGCGCGGTCGTGCTGTACCCCTCGAGGCCGGCCGGCGCGGCACTGCGCCCGTGTCCCCGCTGGTCGTACGCGATCACCCGGTGGTCGACCGCCAGGTCACGTATCTGCGCGGCCCAGAAGGCGGTCGAGCAGGTCCACCCGTGCGCGAGCACCACGGCGGGCGCGGCTGCTTTGTCGTCGGGGCCGTGCACCTCGACGTGCAGCCGGGCGCCGTCCGCCGACACAGCGGTCAGTTCCCGCGCCGCGGGAGGCGGCGCGAACGGCCCGCTCGTCACATGCGTCAGCCTGCTCATGCCCCGGCCACCTCGACCTTCTTGCCCGTACGCGCCTTGCCCTTGCCCTTGCCTGTCGCCGCCCCCGTACGCGGCTTCGGCACCGCGTCCTCCTTCGCCAGCCGCAGCACCTCGTACTCGGCGAGATCCACCTGCCGCGTGGCATTGCGGAACTCGGTCGTCGTGCCCGGCCAGATCGTCGTGTTCACGCCGTTCGCGTCGAGGTACCAGCTGTTGCAGCCGCCGGTGTTCCACACGGTGCGCTCCATCCGCCGCTGCACCTTGTCGTTCCAGGCCTGCACGGCACCGGTCCGCGCGGCGAGCGCGGCGCGTCCTCCCAAGACGTCCAACTGCCGCATGTAGTCGGCGAGATAGTTCAGCTGGGACTCGATCATCAGGATCATCGAGGAGTTCCCGAGACCGGTATTCGGGCCGATGATCGTCATGAAGTTGGGGAAGCCCGCCGCGGTCGCGCCGCGCAGCGACTTCATCCCGTCCTTCCAGGACTCCATCATCGTCCCGCCGTCGGCACCGACCACGCGGTCGGCGATCGGCATGTCCGTCACATGGAATCCCGTACCGAAGATGATCGCGTCGACCTCGGCCTCGGTGCCGTCGGCGGCGACGACGGTGTTGCCGCGCACCTCGCTCAGGCCGCTGGCGACGACGTCGACGTTGGGCCGCGCGAGCGCCGGGTAGTACGTGTTGGACAGCAGGATCCGCTTGCAGCCGATGCGGTACGTCGGTGTCAGCTTGGCCCGCAGCGCCGGGTCCTTGACCGCGCGGTGGATGTTCCGCTTGGCGAGCTGCTCGACCGCGCCGAGCTCGTTCGGCCGCTTGGTGAACGCCTGGACCTGCAGCTCCCTGATCCCCCACAGGATGCCGCGCCTGGCGTGCGTGGTGAACGGCAGCTGCCGGTGCAGCCAGCGCTCGGCGCCGGTGATGGCGCGGTCCATGCGCGGCATCACCCACGGCGGGGTGCGCTGGAAGAGCGTCAGCTTGCCGACCTCGCGCTGGATGGCGGGCACGATCTGGATGGCGGAGGCGCCGGTGCCGACCATCGCGACGCGCTTGCCGCGCAGGTCGTAGTCGTGGTCCCAGCGCGCGGAGTGGAAGACCTTGCCCTCGAAGGTGTCGAGGCCGGGGATGTCCGGCAGCTTGGGGTCGGAGAGCGGCCCGGTGGCGGAGACGACGACGTCGGCGGTGAGCGTCCCGTTGCTGGTCTCGATCACCCACCAGAGCTGCTCGGCGTCCCAACGCAGCTGCGTGACCTCGGTGTTGAGGCGGATGTGCGAGCGCAGCCGGAAGGTGTCGGCGACCCGTTCCAGGTACTCCCAGATGTGCTCCTGGCCGGAGAAGGTGCGCGGCCAGTCGGGATTGGGCGCGAAGGAGAACGAGTAGAGGTGTGAGGGTACGTCGCAGGCGCAGCCCGGATAGCTGTTGTCCCGCCAGGTGCCGCCGACCGCGCCGGCCCGCTCCAGGACGACGAAGTCGGTGATGCCCTCGCGGCGCAGCCGGACGGCCGCGCCAAGGCCGCCGAAGCCGGACCCGATGACCGCCACCCTCACATGCTCGTGTTCGCCCGCATGCTCGTGTTCGCGCTCCCGCGCGCGCTCGTGCTCGGCCATGCCGCCGCCTCCCGAACTGCCGCTGACTCTGCCAGTGACCACTGGCGCAATGGGGAGACTAGAACAGCAACGTACTCATGGGTAGGGGTTGGGCAGGAGGAGTTACCGCCGGTAGAACACCCGCCCGATCCACACGGCATAGGCTGCTGCCGTGGCAGAGACACGCGAGTACCGCATGGAGGAGCTGGCCAGGGCGGCCGGCATCACAGTGCGCACCGTGCGCTTCTACCGTGAGCGCGGGCTCATCCCACCGCCCCGCCGCGAGGGCCGCATCGCCTGGTACGACGACCACCACCTGGCCAGGCTCCGCACGATCGCCGCGCTCCTGGACCGCGGCCACACCCTGAGCGGCATCGCGGAACTGGCCGAGGCCTTCGAGAACGGCCGCGACGTCGGCGAACTCCTCGGCATGGGCGGCCCCACCGAGGAGACCCCGGTCCGCCTCACCCCCGAGGACCTGGCCGACCACTTCGCCGGCGAGGTCACCCCCGAGAACCTGGCCGCGGCCCTGGACCTCGGCTATCTGGCCACCGACGGCGACGAACTCGTGCACGTCAGCCGCCGCCTCCTGGACGTGTCATCGGCCCTGGTCCGCGAGGGCATCCCGCTGGCCACGGTCCTGGAGGCGGGCCAGCGGGTACGCGAACACGCGGACGCGCTCGCGGAGTTGTTCGTGACGATCATCCGCGACAACACACCGCCCGAGGCGGGCGACAAGAACATCGACCGTCTGCGCCCGCTGGCGAAGAGCGTGGTGGAGGCGGAACTGTCGATGGCCATGGACCGCCGCCTGGCGTCAGAGAAGTCGGACTGACATCAGCCCACTTGCCTACCGCGGCAGGAACCAACGCGCCTTGTAAATACCGCCGTTGACCAAGGTGTACGAACTCGCGGGCTGATGCACGCTCACCTTCGTCGTCCACCACGTCTCCCCGAGCCCGCTCTCGGGGACGGTGCTGACGACCTGCCCGGTCCGCGGATCATCACCGACCCCCTTCACCGACTTCCGGGCGATCTCCGCGGCCCCCGGAAAGTCCTGCACAAAGGCCCGCCCGGCGATGTCGTACTGAAAGACGGACGCGTTGGTGGTCACCCACAACCACCCGGCCCGCCCCGCCACCGGGAAGAGGTCGTGACCTCCCGGCGTCTTCCCCGGCGTACCCACGGGAAGCCCCACCGAGAACTGCCGGGTCAGCGTGGGCCGAGCCCTCGTCCCGCCCACGGCATACGTCACCAGCTCGTCGTCACCGATGGCCCACAGCACCTCACGCGCGCCGTCCCAGTGCAGCCCGTGCGCCCCCTTGAGCTCCGCCTCGGCGTACCGCGAGGCCCGCGGCCCCTGCGACGCCGCGTACAACCGCACCAGCGCACCCGTGCTGCACGCCACCGCGACATTGCCGTCCGGCAGGATCTCCGCGCTGTGCGGATTGAAGAGATCGTCGCCGGGCCCGATCGCCGTGCCCCAGTAGCGGCGCCCCGAGGGGAAGTCGACGACGGCGACGAATCCGAAGGACGCGGTCGTCAGGACGTAGGTGCGGCCGCCCACGCGCCGCACCTTCGACTCGCTCGGATACACCCAACTGACGTCGGGCCGCAGGTCCTTGTAGTGCGCCTCGCCCAGCGGCGAGAACGCCCACAGCACGGAGGACGGATCGGCGGCCGGGTCCCAGACCCGCCGCCCGGGGTCGAGCACGAGGATCCGCTTGCTCGCCTGCTCGGTCAGCAGGACGGGCGGCGTGCCTCTGAGCGCGTCGCCCCCCTCGGCCGCGACGGCGGCCCCCGTGTCCACCCCGAGGCCGACACCGATCCCGGCGCCCACGGCACCGAGCAGCACACCCCGACGAGACGGCATCCCGGACATGAAGTCCCCCCCACATGACGGAAAGTTGGGCCGTTGCCGCGCCATTGTCAGGTGCGCGCCCCGCATTCCGCCATCCCGCGTCACGTGTCGCGTGTCGCGGCACATGGCGTACGCGGCAGGGCCCACCCGGTGCCTCCGGGTGGGCCCTGCCGTTCAAGCGTGCGCAGCGTCAGGCGTCGTAGTCCTGATTGAACTTGTCCTGCTGCTCCTGCGCCGCCCGCTGCGTCTCGTCAAGGTCCTGCTGGCCGCGCTCCCGCGACTTCTCCTGCGCCTGCGAGGCACGCTCGCTCGCCTCGTCCTGCTCGCCGCCCATGGCGCCCTTCGCCTTGTCGGCGAGGTCGTTGGCCTTGTCCTGGAACTGGTCCTTGATGCCCATGCGGTTCACTCCTAGAGGGTGAGGTTGGAAGGGCCTCGACCAGACTGACACGGGGGAACATTGCACGCATTTCGATCAGCAACGGACAGTGACCACACCGGAGAAGAGCCCCGCTACTCCCGCGGCGGCAGCTTCGGACGGCGTCGGTCCGGCACGTCCGCGTAGCCCGGCGGAGTCGCCGCCGGCTGCCGGTCGAGGAGGTCGAGCGCGAGGCCGACCGCGTCGTCGAGCTGGGCGTGCCGTCCCTCCGCCCAGTCCAGGGGAGTGCGCAGGACGTCCAGGTCCGGCTCGACGCCGTGGTTCTCCACGGACCAGCCGTACGCGTCGAACCAGCCCGCGTTCATCGGCACCGTGATGACCGTCCCGTCACCGAGCCGGTGCCGCCCGGTCATGCCCACCACACCGCCCCACGTGCGCTGCCCCACCACGGGACCGAGGCCGAGCAGCTTGAACGCCGCCGTGATCATGTCGCCGTCGGAGGATGTCGCTTCGTCGGCCAGGGCCACCACAGGGCCGCGCGGCGCGTTCGACGCGTACGACACCGGCTGGGCGTTCCGCGTCAGGTCCCAGCCCAGGATCTTGCGTGTCAGTTTCTCGATGACCAGTTCGCTGATGTGGCCGCCCGCGTTGCCGCGTACGTCCACGATCAGGGCGGGCCTGGACACCTCGAGGCGCAGGTCCCTGTTGAACTGTGCCCAGCCCGAGCCGCCCATGTCGGGGATGTGCAGATAGCCGCACTTGCCGCCGCTCAACTCCCGTACGACGTCGCGCCGTTTGGCCACCCAGTCCTGGTAGCGCAGGGGCCGTTCGTTGACCAGCGGGACGATCGCGACGCGCCGCGCGCGCCCCTCGCCCTCCGCCGGCTGGAACGTCAGCTCCACGGTCGTGCCGCCCGCGGCCGCGAGCAGCGGCCAGGGCCCGGCGACCGGGTCGACCGGGCGGCCGTCGATGTGCGTGAGGACGGCGCCCGCGCGGATCCCCGCACCGGCCAGCGGCGAGCGTGCCTTGGAGTCGGACGAGTCGCCGGGCAGGATTCGCTTGACCGTCCAACTGCCGTCCCGGCAGACCAGGTTGGCGCCCAGCAGGCCCATCGCGCGCTGATAGTGCGGCGGCCCTTCGTTGCGGCGAGCCGCGGCGACGTACGCGTGAGAAGTGCCCAGCTCGCCAAGGACCTCGCGGAGCAGATCGGCGAACTCGTCGGGCGACGCGACGCGTTGGACGAGCGGGCGGTACTGCGCGAGCACCCCGTCCCAGTCGATCCCGCACATGTCCGGCTCCCAGAAGTAGGAGCGGATGATGCGGCCCGCCTCGTCGTAGGCCTGGCGCCACTCGGCCGGCGGGTCGACCTCGTGCAGGATGCGGCGCAGGTCGATCCAGACGGTGGTGTCGCTGTCCCCGGATTCGGTGGAGGGCACGGCGGTGAGGTCGCCCTCGTCGACCACAACGAGGCGTGTTCCGTCGCCGCTGACCGCGAACCAGTCGAGATGCTCGACGAGTTGGGACTTCTTGGCCTTGGTGATGTTGAAGTATTCGAGGGTGGGGCGCCCCGAGGTGTCGGCCGGGTTGGCGAAGGTCTCGCCGAGCGCGCCCGAGATCGGCCAGCGCAGCCAGACGAGGCCGCCGCCGCTGACGGGCTGGAGCGCGGAGTACTTGGATGCCGTGACGGGGAACGGCGTGACCCTGCTCTCCAGGCCCTCGACCTCCACGGTGGTCGTGCCTTCCCCGTTGCCGTCCCTGTCGCCCTCCTCGGCCGGGTCGAGTCCGCCCGCGGCAGGGCGGCCGTCGGGGGAGAGCGCGAAGGGGGACGGGGTCGCCGACGACAGCGGGACGAGGTAGGGGCGGCAGCCGAGCGGGAAGGAGAGGTCGCCGGTGTGCACGTCGTAGACGGGGTCGAAGCCGCGCCAGGAGAGGAAGGCGAGATAGCGGCCGTCGCGGGTGAAGACGGGGTTCTCGTCCTCGAAGCGGCCGTTGGTGACGTCGACGATCGCGCGGGCGCCCGGACCTTCGATACGGGCCATCTTGATCTGCCGCAGGGAGCGGCCGATACCGGGGTGGGACCAGGTCAGCCAGGCGCCGTCGGGGGAGAAGGCGAGATCGCGCACGGGCCCGTTGACGGAGCGGATCAGCTCGGTGACCTCGCCGTTGGATTCCTCAGTGGCGTCGATCAGCAGGAGCCGCCCGTCGTTGGAGGCGATGGCGAGGCGCTCCCCGTCCGGGTCGGACACCATCTCCTGGACGCGGCCGAGCTCCCCGCTCGCCAGCCTGCGCGGCTCGCGGTCGCCGCTGGCGCGCGGCAGGTAGGCGATCTCGACGGCGTCCTCGCCGTCGGCGTCGGTGACGTACGCGACCTGCCCGCCGGTGCCGAGCATCTCCGGGAGCCGGACGCGTACGCCAGGGGTGTCGATGATGGTGCGGGCGGGCCCGTCCCGGTGGGTGAGCCAGTACAGGCTGCCGCGTACGACGACGGCGCTGGCCCGGCCTGTCGTGTCCACGGAGAGCGCGTCCACGTTCTGCGCGGCCGGTACCTGGTAGACCCGCCGCCCGGTGCGCGGCCCGCCGAGCCGTACGTCCAGGCGGCGCGGCTCGGAGTTCGCCGAGAGGTCGTCGACCATCCAGATGTCGCCCGCGCACTGGTAGACGACGCGGGTGCCGTCGCTGGACGCGTGCCGGGCGTAGAACGCGTCGTGATCGGTGTGCCGGCGCAGGTCGGAGCCGTCGGGCAGGCAGGAGTAGAGGTTGCCCACGCCCTCGTGGTCGGAGAGGAAGGCGATCCGGCCCCCGGCGAACATCGGGGCGTCGAGCTGCCCGTCGATGTCGGCGAGGATGTGCTCGCCGTGCATCCACATGCGGCCCATCGCGCCGCCCCGGTAGCGCTTCCAGGCGGCCGGTTCGTGCGGCGGCCGACCGGTCAGGAGCAGCGTCTTGCGCTCGCCGTCGATGTCGGTGACCGCGATGTCGTGGACGGGACCCCAGGGCAGCCGGCCGCCGGGCGAGCCGTCGGTCGGCACGCTGTAGGCCCAGCAGAAGTAGGAGAAGGGCTGGTTGTGCGAGGAGACGGCGAGGATGTCGCCGTCGGGGGACCAGCCGCAGACGCGGGTGTCGGTGCTCCCCCAATAGGTGAGTCTGCGCGAAGGACCGCCGTCCACCGGGGCGAGATGGATCTCCGGGTCGAGGCTGCGCCATGTCGTGTACGCGATGTGGCGGCCGTCCGGCGAGAAGCGCGGGTGGCTCACCTTGGTCCGGTCGACGGTGACCCGCCAGGCGCGGCCGGCCGGGGCGCCGTCCGCGGCCAGTGGGGCCACCCAGAGGTCGTCCTCGGTCGCGAAACAGAGGCGGTCGCCGCTGAGGTGCGGAAACCGCAGGTAGGCGGGGTCGGCATGGGTGTCGTCGCGCGCGTCGGTCACCTCACCATGCTTTTCCGGTGCGCAGGGCGCGGCAACTCGTACACGCGGCCCGGCGGAGGGAGCGCGTGACCCAGCACACGTACGAAACGGTTTCGTTTCGCTAAGGCTGGGGGGTACAGTCATGGCGTACGAAACAGTTTCGATAAGGAGCGGAGGGATCATGGCTGAGGCGGCAACGGCGCGGCGCAGCCGGATCACGCCCGAGCGCGAGGCCGAGCTGTACGCGGCCGTGCTCGATCTGCTCCGCGAAGTCGGGTACGAGGCGCTCACCATGGACGCCATCGCCGCCCGCACCCGGTCCAGCAAGGCCACCCTCTACCGCCAGTGGGGGAGCAAGCCGGAGCTGATCGCCAGGGCGCTGCGGCACAACAAGCCGGTGTCCATCGAGGACATCGACACGGGGTCCCTGCGCGGCGACTTCCGCGCGATGACGGCCCGCTCGGACGACTGTCAGATGGAGCGGGACGCCGCGCTGATGCGGGGCCTGTTCCACGCCGTCCACGACAACCCCGAACTCCACCAGGCGATGCGCCAGTTGCTCATCGAGCCGGAGATCACCGGCCTGAACGCGATGCTGCGCAGAGCGGTGGACCGCGGCGAAGTGGCCGCGGACAACCCGGCGTTGGACTACGTCATCCACATGCTGGTCGGCGGTTTCGTCGCCCGTGACCTGATCGAGGACCGCACGGTCGACCGTGCCTTCCTCACCTCCTATGTCGACGCCGTGATCCTCCCCGCCCTCGGCGTCTGACCAACTCCCCGCACAAACACAAGCCCCCTACCTGACGCGCCCGCTCACGTCGTCGGGCTGATCCCCCCTGCCCTGCTGACCCCACGACTGACCGGGAGTACGCCCTCGTGGCCACGTTCCTCTATAAACTCGGCCGACTCGCCTTCAGGCGACGGCACTTCGTCGCCCTGATCTGGGTGGCGCTCCTGACCCTCGCCGGAGTCGGCGCGGCATCCGCGCCGACCGCCGCCTCCAGTTCCTTCTCCATCCCCGGCACGGAGGCCCAGAAGGCCTTCGACCTGCTCGACGAGCGGGTGCCCGGGGCCAGCGCCGACGGCGCCGGCGCCCGGGTCGTCTTCAAGGCGCCGGACGGCGAGAAGGTCACCGACCCGGCCAACAAGGCCGAGGTCCACAAGACCGTCGCCGCCCTCAAGTCCGGCTCGGAAGAGGTCGCTTCGGCCGCCGATCCGTTCCAGGCCAAGACCGTCAGCAAGGACGGCTCCACGGCGTACTCGTCCGTCTCGTACAAGGTCACCTCGATGGAGCTGACCGACGAGAGCCGCGACGCGCTGGAGAAGACCACCGACGACGCCCGCGAGTCCGGGCTCACGGTCGAGGTCGGCGGCGACGCGCTGCAGGCGATGCCCGAGACCGGGGCCACCGAGATCATCGGCATCGCGGTCGCGGCCGTCGTCCTCGTGATCACCTTCGGTTCGCTGGTCGCGGCGGGGCTTCCGCTGCTGACCGCGCTGATCGGCGTGGGCATCGGCGTCTCCTCGATCACCGCGCTCGCCAACGCGCTCGACCTGGGTACGACGACTTCGACGCTGGCCATGATGATTGGCCTCGCGGTCGGCATCGACTACGCGCTCTTCATCGTCTCCCGCTACCGGGGCGAACTCGCCGACGGGCGGGACCGCGAGGAGGCGGCGGGCCGCGCCGTGGGGACGGCTGGTTCGGCCGTGGTCTTCGCCGGGCTCACCGTGGTCATCGCCCTGGTCGGCCTCGCCGTGGTCAACATCCCGATGCTGACCAAGATGGGCTTCGCGGCGGCCGGCACGGTGGTCATCGCCGTCCTCATCGCGCTGACCCTGATACCGGCGCTGCTCGGGTACGCGGGCAAGAAGGTCAAGCCGACCGGCGAGAAGGGCAAGCTGCTGGGCGGCGGCAAGAACAAGGCCGCCGACCCGGAGAAGGCGGCCGCTGCTGCCCCGGCGAAGGAGCCGAAGGCCAACCTCGGCACCCGCTGGGCCCGCTTCGTCACGCGCCGCCCGCTCGCCGTGCTGCTCGTCGGCATCATCGGCCTGGGCGCCGCCGCGCTCCCGGTCTCCTCGCTCGAACTGGGCCTCCCGGACGACGGCGCGCAGCCGACGTCCACGACCCAGCGCAAGGCGTACGACCTGGTCTCCGACGGATTCGGCCCCGGCTTCAACGGCCCCCTGATGACGGTCGCCGACCTCAAGGGCGCGGACGACCCGAAGGCGGCGGCCCAGCAGATAACCAAGAAGATCTCGGGCCTCGACGACGTCCTGACCGTCGCTCCACCCATGATCAACAAGGCGGGCGACACGGCGATCATCAGCGTCGTCCCGTCCTCCAAGCCGAGCGGCACCGAGACCGAGGGCCTCGTGCACTCGATCCGTGACGCGGGCGGCGAGATCAAGTCCGACACCGGCGCCGAGGTCATGGTCACCGGCACGACGGCCATGAACATCGACGTCTCGGAGAAGCTGAACGACGCCCTGCTGCCCTACCTGGCACTGGTCGTGGGCCTCGCCTTCCTCCTCCTGATCGTCGTCTTCCGCTCGATCCTGGTCCCGCTCAAGGCGGCCCTCGGCTTCCTGCTCTCGGTCCTCGCGGCCCTGGGCGCGGTCGTCGCGGTCTTCCAGTGGGGCTGGCTCGGCTCGCTCTTCGGCGTGGAGCAGACGGGCCCGATCATGTCGATGATGCCGATCTTCATGGTGGGCGTCGTCTTCGGCCTCGCGATGGACTACGAGGTCTTCCTCGTGACCCGCATGCGAGAGGCGTACGTCCACGGGGAGCGCCCCGGCGAGGCGATCGTGACGGGCTTCCGGCACGGGGCGAGGGTGGTCTCGGCGGCAGCGGTCATCATGATCGCCGTCTTCGCCGGCTTCATCGGCTCGAGCGAGCAGATGGTGAAGATGATCGGCTTCGGCCTGGCGATCGCGGTCTTCTTCGACGCGTTCATCGTGCGGATGGCGCTGGTCCCGGCGGTGCTCGCGCTGCTCGGCAGGAAGGCGTGGTGGCTGCCGAGGTGGCTGGACCGGGCGCTGCCGAATGTGGATGTCGAGGGCGAGGGGCTGCGCGACGTGGCGGACAAGGCCGCGGAGGGTGACCGGGAGCTCGCCCGCGTCTGACTCCGCCCAGTTTCCGCTCAGTGCGGGACGGGGGGCGCGGCGTAGGTGCGGCGCAGGAAGCGGAGCAGCACCACCGAGTCGAACTGCACGACCTCCACCCCCTCCCGCGAGTGGAACTCCACGACCACTTGTACCCGGCCGCAGGGCCAGACGCGTACGTCGCCGTCGGTGACCGGGGCCAGCAGGCCCTCTTCGACGAGCCGGCGCTCGAAGGTCCACGCGTGGCCGCCAGGGAGGTCGATCCGCATCGCCTGCGGGTCGGCCTCCGGGTCGTAGTGGAGGATGGCGGGCACGGCGCGGTGGCCGTCGGCCGAGTCCGTGACGATGTGGGCCCGTGCGTACTGCTCGACTGCGGACATCGTCAGACTCCTTGCCCTCACTCTTGCTTCCTTTATGTCCTCTAATGTCCCATATTTTCTGGCTATTGCTCCAGGATGCTCCGGGATAGTTGGGTATTCAGCGCTCTTGCAAAGCGTTCGCAACAGGGCACTATCATTGAACGGTTCACGAGCGATCCGCTCTGCCTCCCGTCCTCCTTCCCCGTGTCCTGCCCAGGAGCGCCCGCATGCATGTCCCCGACGGATTCATCGACGCCCCCGTCTCCGCGGTCACCGGGGTCATCGCCGCCGGCGCGGTCGCCGTCAGCCTCAAGGGCGCCCGGCGTGAGCTGGACGAGCGGACCGCCCCGCTCGCGGGCCTTGTCGCGGCCTTCATCTTCGCCGTGCAGATGCTGAACTTTCCCGTGGCGGCCGGCACCAGCGGACACCTCCTCGGCGGCGCGCTCGCCGCGATACTCGTCGGTCCCTACACGGGTGTCCTGTGTGTGTCCGTCGTACTCCTCATGCAGGGCGTTCTTTTCGCGGACGGTGGCCTGACCGCGCTCGGCGTGAACATCACGGACATGGCGATCGTCACGACCGTCGTCGCCTATCTCGTCTTCCGGGGCCTGGTGAAGGTGCTCCCGCGCACCCGCCGCTCCGTCACCGTCTCGTCGTTCATCGCCGCGCTGCTCTCCGTGCCGGCGGCCGCGCTCGCCTTCACGTTCCTCTACGCCATCGGCGGCACCACCGACGTCTCCATCGGCAAGGTCGCCACCGCCATGATCGGCGTGCACGTCCTCATCGGCATCGGCGAGGCCGCGATCACCGCGCTCACCGTCGGCGCCGTCATCGCCGTACGCCCCGACCTGGTGTACGGCGCCCGAGGCCTGACCCAGAAGCTCAAGTTGCGGGTGGGCGGCGAACTGGTCGACGCCGAGCCCGCCGCCGTCCCGGTGGCCGCGCGCTCCCACCGCAAGGTGTGGATCGCCGGCCTTGTCACCTCCCTCGTCCTCGCCGGCTTCGTCAGCTTCTACGCCTCCGCGGACCCCGACGGCCTGGAGAAGGTCGCCGCCGACAAGGGCATCGACAAGAAGACGGAAGAGCACGCCACCGCCGAATCGCCGCTCGCCGACTACGGCGTCAAGGACATCACCGACGCCCGCCTCTCCGGCGGCCTCGCGGGCGTGATCGGCGTCGGCGCCACGGTCGTCGCGGGCTCGGCGGTCTTCTGGACGCTGCGGCGTCGTCGTACGTCGGACACCGACCCCGCGTCGACCGCGTCCGTCACCTCGGTCTCCGAGAAGGCCTGACATGGGCGCGGGCCACGCCCACCGGCTCTACCGGCACGGCCACTCACCGGTGCACGCGCTGCCGCCGCACACCAAGCTGGCGGCGGTCTTCGCCTTCGTGGTCGTGGTCGTCTCCACGCCGCGCGAGGCGATGTGGGCGTTCGCGCTGTACGCGGTGCTGCTCGGTTGCGTGGCGTACGCGGCCCGCATCCCTGCGGGGTTCCTCCTGAAGCGGCTGCTCATCGAGGTGCCGTTCGTGGCGTTCGCGGTGCTCATGCCGTTCGTGGCGGAGGGTGAGCGGGTCGACGTACTGGGTCTCTCGTTGAGCGTGAACGGGCTGTGGGGTGCCTGGAATGTCCTGGCCAAGGGCACCCTCGGCGTCGCGGCTTCCGTCATCCTCGCCTCCACCACCGAACTGCGGGAACTCCTGCTCGGCCTCCAGCGCCTGAAGCTGCCGCCGCTGCTCGTCCAGATCGCCTCGTTCATGATCCGGTACGGGGACGTGATCACGGACGAGATGCGCCGCATGAAGATCGCCCGCGAGTCGCGCGGCTTCGAGGCGCGGGGGGTACGCCAGTGGGGCGTCCTGGCCAAATCCGCGGGCGCGCTCTTCATCCGCTCCTACGAGCGGGGCGAGCGGGTGCATCTGGCGATGGTCAGCCGGGGGTACGCCGGCTCGATGCCGGTCATCGACGAGGTGACCGCCTCGCGCACGCAGTGGACGTACGCGCTTGCCCTTCCGTTCTCCGCACTTGTCGTATGTCTGTTGGGATGGACGCTGTGAGCACTGCCCCTTCTCCTGAGGTCCCTTCTCCTCAGGCCCCTTCTCTTGAGGTCTCCGGCCTCGCCTTCGCCTACCCCGACGGGCACCAGGCCCTCTTCGGCGTCGACATGACCATCGGCCGCGGCGAGCGGGTCGCCCTGCTCGGCCCGAACGGCGCGGGCAAGACGACCCTCGTCCTGCACCTGAACGGCATCCTGACCGGCGGCGCGGGCACGGTCGCCGTGGCCGGACTGCCCGTCGGCAAGAAGCACATGGCGGAGATCAGGCGCCGGGTCGGCATCGTCTTCCAGGACCCGGACGACCAGCTGTTCATGCCGACGGTGCGGGAGGACGTGGCGTTCGGCCCCGCGGCGGCAGGGATGCGCGGCCCCGAGCTGGAAGCCCGCGTACAGAAGGCGCTCGCCCAAGTCGGCATGGCGGAGTTCGCCGACCGCCCTCCGCACCACCTCTCCTTCGGCCAGCGCAGGCGGGTCGCGGTGGCGACGGTCCTCGCGATGGAGCCGGAGATCCTGGTCCTCGACGAGCCATCGTCGAACCTGGACCCGGCGTCGCGCCGCGAACTGGCCGACATCCTGCGGTCGTTGGACGTGACGGTCCTGATGGTGACGCACGATCTTCCGTACGCCCTCGAACTCTGCCCCCGCGCCCTCATCCTCAGCGACGGCGTGATCGCGGCGGACGGCCCGACGGGCGAGCTGCTCGGCGACGAGGCCCTGATGGGCGCGCACCGCCTGGAGCTGCCGTTCGGGTTCGACCCGAAGTCCGTGACAATGGGGGCGTGACGAACCAGGCCCCCGAGGGATCGCTGCTCATCGACGACCAGCTGTGCTTCGCGCTGTACGCGGCACAGCGCGCGGTGACGTCCGCGTACCGTCCGGTCCTCGACGAGCTGGGGCTCACCTACCCCCAGTACCTGGTCATGCTGGTGCTCTGGGAGCGCGGGGAGATCCCCGTCAAGGAGCTCGCCGCCGCGCTGCACCTCGACTACGGGACGGTCTCGCCGCTCCTGAAGCGGCTTGAGGCCGCGGGGCTGCTGCGGCGCGAGCGGGCGGCGCACGACGAGCGCTCGGTCCTGGTGCAGGTGACCCCGCAGGGCGCCGACCTGCGATCACGGGCTTCGGCCGTGCCGCAGGCGCTGCTTTCGGGGGTCGGGCTCAAGGGGGACGAAGTGGCGCGGCTGCGGGGCGAGTTGTGGCGGCTTGTGGAGCGGGCCGAGGGGGTCGCGGCGCGTCAGCCGTGAACGGGGTGGGGTTACCTGCGGTTGCTACCCCCGGGTAATAAGGGCGTTCGTGGAGTCGATAGATTGTGCACGATGTACTTGTCCACGCTCCTTTTTCCTTCCTCCTTCTCTCTCCCCGGGTGAGGTCGAACCATGACCGACGGCACGATGACCGAAGGCACCATCGCCGACAGCCGTCCGACGAAGATCATGTACGTTGCCGAGGCCACCGCGCACGGCGGCCGTGACGGCTACGTCACCAGCCAGGACGGCCAGCTCGACCTGCAGGTCGCGATGCCACCGGCGCTCGGCGGCGACGGCCGCGGCACCAACCCCGAGCAGCTCTTCGCGGCCGGCTACAGCGCCTGCTTCCACAACGCGCTCGTCCTGGTGGGCCGCCGCGCGGGCTACGACCTGACCGGCTCCACCGTCGCCGCGAAGGTCGGCATCGGCCCCAACCAGCAGCAGGGCTACGGCCTCGCGGTCGCGCTCAACGTCTCGCTGCCGCTGGTCGACCAGGAGCTCGCGGGGCGCCTGGTGGGGGCGGCGCACCAGGTCTGCCCGTACTCGAACGCGACGCGCGGGAACATCGACGTCTCGATCGTGCTGAGCTAGCCGGAATCCGGCGGGCCGTGTCTCTGTTGCATCCACGGACGCACTATGTGGATGAGGAGAGCGACGTGGTGATCGAGGGCACGGTGGCCGAGGGCTTCGAGCCGGTGCGGGACGCCTTCGTACGCAACTTCGCCGAGCTCGGTGAGCAGGGGGCGGCGGTCACGGTCTACCGCGACGGGCGGCCGGTCGTGGACCTCTGGGGCGGCACGAAGGACGTCGACGGGGGAGCGGCGGGTGCTCCCTGGGAGCGGGGCACCGCGCAGATCGTCCGCTCGGCGACGAAGGGCGTCGCGGCCGCCGTCCTGCTCCTGCTCCACCAGCGCGGCGAGCTTGACCTGGACGCGCCGGTCGGCTCCTACTGGCCCGAGTTCAAGGCGCACGGCAAGGAGCGGACGCTGGTCAGGCACCTGCTGTCGCACCGGGCGGGGGTGCCGGTTCTCGACCGCCCGCTGACTCCCCCGGAGGCGGCGGATCCCGACGTCGCGGCGGACGCGGTCGCGGCGCAGGCGCCCGCGTGGGAGCCGGGGACCGACCACGGCTATCACGCGCAGACGTACAGCTGGCTGACGGGTGAGCTGGTGCGGCGGGTGACGGGGCGGTCGATCGGGGAGTGGGTGGCCGAGGAGATATCCCGGCCGCTGGGCCTCGACCTCTGGATAGGCCTCCCCGAAGGGGAAGCGGAACGGGTCGGCCGGGTCGGTCGCATCGCGCCGCCCGAGGCTCCCGGTGGTCTTCGCGTCCGCCCGCGGCGGAACGTCGCCGAGGCCTACGCGGATCCGGATTCCCTCACCCAGCGGGCGTTCGGCGCGATTGACCCGGCGCCGGACGAGAACGACGCGGCGTACCGGGCGGCGGTCCTTCCCGCGTCCAATGGCATCGCCACGGCGTCGTCCCTGGCGCGCTTCTACGCCTCCCTGATCGGTCAAGTCGAGGGTGGGGAGCGGCTGTTCACTCCCTCGACGGTGGCGCTGGCGCGCGCGGAGGAGTCCGCGGGGGCGGACCGAGTCCTCGTCGTCAACACCCGCTTCGGCCTCGGCTACATGCTGCATGGCGGGGCGTCGCCGCTGCTGGGTCCCGGTTCGTTCGGTCACCCCGGGCGGGGTGGCGCGCTGGGCTTCGCGGACCCGGAGTCGGGGGTTGCGTTCGGGTACGTGACGAACGGGATGAACAAGGGGGTTACGGCGGATCCTCGGGCGCAGGGGCTTGTGCGGGCGGTGAAGGGGTTGCTGTAGGGGCGTTTCCTTTCCCCAAACCCGCCCCTTCCCGATGTTCGTAAGTAGGTGATCTGTCCCGCCCGGCATCTGACCGGGCGGGACGTGCTCTTACCTGCGTCTCTGGTTACTGGGTGGGGATCTCGTCGTCGGGGGTTGGTCCGGCTCCGAGCTCAGGGGCGCACTCGGGGCAGGCGTACAGAGTGGTTCCGGGTCCGCTCGTGCTTGCGAAGCGCCGGTCTCCCTCGTAGAGGACGCGCTGACGTTCCATGCGTACTGCCACGGCGTCGGCCACGTCATCGACTTTGACCCGCCTCCGCTGGACAGCACGCAACACGTCCTCGGTGTACCCATGAGTCTGAAGTAGGCCAGGCACCAACCATGAGGAGCTCGATGGCTTCATCACCGAGGCCGGACTCATCCCGGCCCCTCCATGACGTCGCCCAGAATCGAGAACCTCAGCAGCGGCTCACTCCTCGATAGTCTGCTGCGTCCTCGTAGACCAGCCTGGGAGTGTCCGAGGAGAACCCCTTGACCGGTTTCCCTTCGGGCAGGGCGGGCGCCAAAATGCGGAAGACCGCCCGTACCCGTTCCTCACCGTAGTCCCACACGTTTTGAGTCGCCCGTAGCGAGGCCCCTCCGCCAGGCAGCGGCTCCACCTCATGGAAGGCACCGCTGGCTCGGAGGGCTTCGACACCGCCGAGTGCCGACACAACACCCGGGGAACAGACCGTCCACCACGCGTATCCCCGCAGGACGGTGCCCAAGCCAGGGAAAGTGTCCTCAAGCAGCAGTCCGAGGTCGACCTCGAGTGCGGTCCTTCCTGTCACACCTTCGGCGTCGTCCGCGATGCTTCCGTACAGGATGTCCTCGTGCCGGTGCACCTGAGTACGGAAGAAATCGATCCAGCGGGCCTGCGCCTCGCTCCGGACGCCCGGGTCGGCGAATTCCTCCGTCGTGCGAGAAGCGACGAGTGAGACAACTTCCGGGGTGTCGCGGTCCCTGACCACGGACACGTCGAGCCACGGCCAGTCGGGATGGCCGTCGGAGCCGATGGCCCTGAGGACCACCGTCGCTTGACCGGGCATGCTTTCCAGATCCCGCAGAAAGGCGCTCCAGTTCTTCGGGGACCAGGGGACCTCGTATGGTTTCTGCCGCCGCTTGGCCGGTTCCAGCACCACCAGGGTCGCCCACAGTTCCCCAGGCGCTGCTTCTCCGCGGCTGAGCGCGACAGCACGGCCGGAGAAGTCCGCGTCAGGCGTGAACTCCGCCTGCAGCGGCCCCGCGAGTGCGGTGAGCGCAGCCGTGAACCAGGGTTCGGCCAGTTCGCGGTAGGCGCTGCCGTCGCCCGGACACGGCAGGTCGAGCTCTGTTCGCAGCGTCCAGTTGAGTTCAATTCCACTGCGGGCTCCATTTTGCCGGGCCATAGCCTGCTCCCTCATTTCCTTGGGCCGGGGGCAGCCTATTCCCCCACCCGCACCGGTCCTTGAGCCCACTGCTTCACGGTCATGTTGCCCCACCGAGGTACACCCACCAGCGCGATCACCATCACCCCGAAGTGAAAACCTCAGTAGTTGAGAACGCTATTGCGCTGCAATGGTGGCTGCCCTGTTCTTCACGGTGCCCCGTTCGACGGACGCCGTGGCACGGGGGCGCCTCCAAGCACTCGTCAGCCAGGGCATCCGGCAACATTGCTGAAGACGGCAATGTTTATCGCGCACACCGGCAATGATTTTTCGCTGGGTGTGCCGTTCGATGGGCTCATGGCAAAGCCCAAGGACAAGCCCGCCCCTGCCCTCGAACTTCGCTGCGGCGTAGTGCACTTGATGATCCAGCGCGTTCCCGGATGGCTGGTGGAGGTCCTCGCCGCGACCACGGGAAGCGGGCTCACCGCATGGCTCACGTCCCGGTGATCAGGCCGTCGGGCAGCCGAGGACAGATCGCGTCGGCGGAGTCTGCGGAGCATGGAGGATCACCGCCTTGGCGGCGGGTCTGTCAGCCCCGCCGCAGGTATTTCAGCCCGTCCGGCGATTGAGGACGAAATCGGCGGAGCCGGTGATCGAGCGAGCCATGAGCCCGACGAAGTCGGAATTTCGGGAAGGGGCGGGATTGGGGAAAGTGCCGCCGGAGGCACAGCCCCAGCCCGCACCTCCCTCACCCCGCATGCAGCATCAACCCGATCCCCGCCACCATCAGGCCCGCCGCCACAAGGCGAGGCGCCCCAAACCGCTCCTTGAAGAACACCGCCCCGATTGCCGCGCCCACGATGATCGACGACTCCCGGAGGGCGGAGATCGGCGCCAGGTCCGCCTTTGTCTGGGCCCAGAGGACCAGGCCGTACGCGGAGACGGACAGCGCAGCCCCCAGCAGGCCGACCCCGGCGAACGGGCGCAGGCGGCCCGGCAGTTCACCGCGCCAGCGGTAAGCCGCGTACACCGGAATCGCGACGCCCTCAAGGATCATCAGCCACGCGATGTAACCCATCGAGGAGCCGGACGCCCGGACGCCGAGTCCGTCCACCACCGTGTACGCCGCGATGGAGACCCCCGTGGCCAGCGCCGCGCCTATCGCCGCCCAGTTGGGACGGCGGCCCGAGCCTCGGATGCCCCACAGGGCGAGGCCCGTCAGGCCCGCGCACGACACCGCGACCCCCGCCGCCTGCCAGCCGTCCGGGATCTCGCCCGCGAAGACCGCCGCGAGGACGGTCACCACCAGCGGCGCCGTCCCGCGCGCGATCGGATACGCCTGGCCGAAGTCGCCCAGCTTGAACGACCGCATCAGGAGGGCTTGGTAGCCGACGTGGATCGCCGCCGAGAGGACGAGGTAGGGCCAGGCCGCTGCCGCCGGTATCGCGACGAACGGGGCCAGGAGCAGGCCGATCAGCATCCCGCCGCCGGATATCAGCGTGAAGCCGAGCAGCTTGTCCGTGATGTGGTGGGCGATCGCGTTCCAACTGGCGTGTGTGACGGCGGCCAGCAGGACCGCCGCCGCGACCAGCGGGGTCATTCGCCGAGCTCGCGCACGTCCGCCAGGGTGCCGTTCGCGTGGGCGATCAGATCCTTGGGCGCCATGGGGAAGACCGCGTACGGGGTGCCCGCCGCCGCCCACACCACGTCGTGGCTCAGCAACGAACGGTCGGCGAGTACGCGCGTCTTCGTCACGTGGCCGAAGGGCGGTACGCCGCCGATCGCGTAACCCGTCGTCTCCCGGACGATGTCCGCCTTCGCGCGCGTCACCTTCTCCGCGCCCAACTCCCGGCGTACGAGCTCCAGATCGACGCGCGACGCCCCGTCCATCAGGACCAGGACCGGGACGCCGTCCGCCGCGAAGATCAGCGACTTGCAGATCTGGCTCAGCTCGCAGCCGATCGCCGCGGCGGCTTCCTGGGCGGTACGGGTCTGGTCCGGGAAGCGGCGGATGTCGCCGACGAGGTCGGCGAGGCCCAGCTCGCTCAGGGCCGCGGCGAAACGGGGGTGTGCGGGGGATTCGGTAGCGCTCATGCCCGGCACGCTAGCGGTCTGTGTACGGGGCACGCGACCAGGTATCCGCATACCGGACGGCAGGCCCCGGACAACAGCCAGGACAGAGCGGCTACTGCCCCGCCAAGAACATCGCCCGCACCAGCGGTCCCGCCGATTCGCCGCCGTGGCCGCCCTCCTGGACCACCGCGCCCGCGGCCAGGTCCCCGCGGTACGCCGTGAACCAGCCGTTCGGCTTCTTCTGGCCGTCGACCTCCGCGGAGCCGGTCTTCGCGCCCATGTCGGAGCCGAGCCCGGACATGGGCTCGACCGCCGTACCGGCCGTCGCCGTGTAGTGCATCAAGTCACGCAGCGCCCCCGCCGTCGCGCCCGACATCTTCCGCGGTGCCGTCGCCAGCGTGCGGTTGTCGACGTCAGGCGAGACCAGGTACGGCTGCTTGAACGTGCCCGACTTCACCGTGGCCGCCACCGACGCCATGTTGAGCGGGTTCATGCGGACCCCGCCCTGACCGATCAGCGACGCCCCCATCTGCGCGTCGCTCTGCACCGGGATGCCGCCGTCGAAGGACGGGACGCCGATCGACCAGTTGTCGCGGCCGAGGCCGAAGACCTCCTGGGCCTGCTTGGTCAGGGAGTCGTTCTGCAGCTTCTTGGCCTGGCTGATGAAAGCCGTGTTGCAGGAACGGGCGAAGCTCGCGCGGAACGTGCCGTCCTTGATCTCGAACTTGTCGTCGTTCTGGAACTTCCAGCCGCCGTACGTCACGTACTTCGGGCACGGGTGCTTCTTGTCCACTCCCGCGAGCTTCTTCTCCAGGAGGAGCGAGGACGTCACCACCTTCATCGTCGAGCCGGGGGCCAGCGACCCCTGGAAGGCGATGTTGAAGCCGGCCGGCTTCGAGTTCGCCGCCGCCAGGATCTCGCCCGTGCTGGGCTTCACCAGGACCACCGACGCCTGCTTCCGCTTCGCGGTCTCCTTCTCGGCAGCCGACTGGAGCGACGCGTCGATCGTCGTCTTCAGGGTGCCCGGCGTGCCCGGCGAGAGCGTGAGCAGCGTCTTGTCGGGGGTCGCCTTCGCGTCGTCCTTCGTCGTCGCCGACTTCTCCGCCGCCTTCGCGCTGCCCTTGCGTACGACGCGCAGCTCGACGCCCGCCGTGCCGCCCGCCTTCTCGCCGTACTTCTCGCGCAGGGAGTCGAGCACCGTGCCGAGGGAGGGGTACTTCTTCGCCGTCAGCTCCGCGCCGTCCCGGTCGACCGCCTTGATCGGCGGGTCGCCGGCCTCGCCGGTGACCAGGCGGTCGCCCTCCTTCAGCTCGGGGTGGACGACGGAGGGCTGCCAGCCGATCAGTGTCTTGCCGTCGTGCTTTCTTCGTACGACGGTGAGCTCGGAGCCGTAGGAGAAGGGCTTGGTCTTTCCCTCGTACGAGACCGTGGACGTGACCGAGAACGGCAGCTTCGCGCCCGCCCGCTTGCCCGGCGTCAGCTTCACCTTCGTGAGGTGGGAGTCCTTGGCGTACGCGGTGAGGGCGGTCTTCGCCGCCGCCCGGTCGTCGGTGAGCGCGGCGGCACCCGCCACGTCGCCCTTCTCCCATGCGGCGAGGAAGCCCTGGGTGGTGGCGCGCACCTCGGCCGCCGTCGGCGGGCCCACGGCCACCGGCTTCTCGTCGACCGTCGGGCCGCCGTCGTCACCGGACGAGCCGCCGCCGATCAGGCTGTACGCGGCGAAGCCAAGACCGCACACGACCACAGCGGCGGCGCCGCCGAGCACGCCCGGGTGCGCCTTGGCGTTCTTCGCGCCGGTGGTACCCGTGATGCTGTTGATGCCCTTGCGCTCGCTGGCGCGCCCTCGCTTGCCCACAAACCCCTCCGCAGATCCCCAGAGCGTCCGAGCTCCGCACCGGACGGCCCCACACTAGGGGGCTTTGATGAAGCCCCCGACCACGCGTCTCTCAGCTGCCCGCGGCAAGCACCGCCGCCACGATCGGCCCTGCCGTGTCGCCGCCGTGGCCGCCCTCCTCGGCCACCGCGGCGGCCGCCACATCGCCCCGGTAGCCGGTGAACCAGCTGTTGGGCTTCGCCTGCCCGTCGACCTCCGCCGATCCCGTCTTCGCGCCGATGTTCCCGCTGAGCTTCGACATGGCGCCGGCGCCGCTGCCGCTGACCGCCGTGCGGTTCATCATCTGGCGCAGCTGCTGGACGGTGGAGGCGGGCAGGCTGCCGGGTGTCCTGGCCAGTTCGCGGTCGTCCATGCCCTGGGCGACGACGACCGGCTGCCGGAAGGTGCCCGTGATCGCCGTCGCCGTGACCGAAGCGAGGTTGAGCGGGTTCATCTGCACCTGGCCCTGGCCGATCATGTTCGACGCGCGGTCGGGTCCCGGGGAGGCCGGGACCGTGCCGTCGACCGTCCGGACGCCGGCCTTCCAGTCGAGGCCGAGGCCGAAGCGGTTCTGCGCCTCCTCGGTGAGGGACTCGTCCGTGATGCCCTCCTCGTCGACCAGCTTCACGAACGCGGTGTTGCAGGAGCGCGCGAAGCTGTCCGCCAGGGTCGCGTTCTCGTTCGGGGCCAGGCCCGGCAGGTTCTCGATGCGGTGGCTCTGCCAGACCGCGGTCTTCGGGCAGGGCGCGGGGCCGCTCGCCCTCGTCACGCCCTTGTCGATGAGCATCGCCGCCGAGACGATCTTCATCGTGGAGCCGGGGGCCATCTCGCCCTCGAACGCCGCGTTGAACTGGTCCGCCCGGTGGTTGGCGACCGCCAGGATCTCGCCGGAGCTCGGCTGCACGGCGACCACCGACGACTCCGGGTACGCGGCGACCGCCTTCTCGGCCGCCTTCTGCGTGGGCGCGCTCAACGTCGTCTCCAGCTGTCCCGCCTTGCCCTTGGCGAGGGTGAGCAGCGTCTCGGTGCCTTCGTCCTCGGTCTCGTGCTGGACGTAGAGCTCGACGCCGGGTGTGCCGCCCGCCGTGTCGCCGTACTTCGCCCGCAGCTGGTCGAGGACCGGGCCGAGCGACGGATGGTCCTTTTTGTCCAGGACCTCGCCGTGCCGGTCGAGCGCCTCGATGGGCGGCGCGGCGGCCTCACCGGTCTGCAGGGTGTCGCCGTCCTCCAGGTCCGGGTGGACGACGGATGCGTTCCAGTCGACGAGCGCACGGCCGGTGGTGACGCCCCGGACGACGGTGAGTTCGGATTCGTACGCGAAGGGCTTGGTCTTCCCCTCGTACGAGACGGTCGCCTCGACGGAGAACGGCACCCGCGCCCCGGTCGCCTTGCCGGGCGTGAGCTTCACCTTCGTCAGGTGCGCGTCCTCGCGGTAGCCGGTCAGGAGGAGCGAGGCCACTTCCGCGTTGTTCGTGTACGTGGAGGCCTCATCGGAGTCGCCCTTCGCCCACGCGGCGAGGAACTTTCCGGCGGTCTCCGCGGTCTCCTTGTCCGTGGGCGGCCCCGTCCTCACGGCCTCGGGGCCCGACGAGGACGCACTACCGCCCCCGGTCACGCCGTTCACCAAGTTGTACGCGCCGTATCCGGCACCCCCGACCATGACGGCGAACACCCCGCCGACCAAGGCGACCTTCACCCCTTTGCGCATGATGCGCTCCCCTCCCCAGGAGCCCCTCCGTATCCGAATGAACACGGAAAGGTCGTGCGTCCCGAACTTTAGGGGGAGGAGGTGACGGATGAGCGGGCTGTTATCCGAAGGTGTCCAAGGTGCGCCCTACACCCATGTCACCGCGCCCATGCGCTACACCCATGTGTCGAGCAGCATTCTGGCCCGCCAGGAATCGATGGGAATCGCCTGGCCGGTGTAAATGGGCCAGAACCAGATGAAGTTCCACAGGATCAGCAGCACGAGGACGCCCGCGCTCGCGGCGCCCACCACCCGCCGCCGTTCACTGGAGCCGGCGGGACCGATGATCGCGCCGATCATCATCGCCACGGCCAGACAGAGGAACGGCACGAAGACGACGGCGTAGAAGAAGAAGATCGTCCGCTCCTGGTACATGAACCAGGGCAGATAGCCCGCCGCGATCCCGCACACGATCGCCCCGGCCCGCCAGTCCCTGCGGAACGCCCACCGCCACAGGACGTAGAGCAGCGCGAAGCCCGCCGCCCACCACAGCATCGGGGTGCCGAGCGCGAGGACCTCGCGGGCGCACTTCTCGGCGGTGTCGGACGGGCAGCCCTCCTTGCCGGGCAGCGGGGACTCGTAGAAGTAGGAGACGGGGCGGCCGTCGACGATCCAGCTCCACGGGTTGGACTGGTAGGTGTGCGGCGACGAGAGCCCCACGTGGAACTCGTACACCGCGTGTTCGTAGTGCCACAGGCTGCGCAGCCAGTCCGGCAGCCACGTCCAGTCGCCGCCCTTGCCGGCCGTCGCCGCCCAGTTGCGGTAGTAGCCGCCGCTGCCGTCGGTCGGGGAGAGGATCCAGCCGAGCCAGGACAGCACGTACGTGCCGAGCGCGACCGGCACCGTCGAGACGAACGCCGGGAACACGTCCCGCTTCAGGACCGCCCGGTAGGGGCGCATGGCCCCGGCGACCCGGCGGCCGCCGACGTCCCACAGGACGGTCATCAAGCAGAAGAAGACCATGATGTACAGGCCGTTCCACTTGGTGCCGAAGGCGAGACCCAGGCAGAGCCCGGCCGCCCAGCGCCACGGCCGCCACCCCAGGCGCACCGTTTCCGCGACGTACGCGTCGGGACGTACGACACCGTCCTCGTCGGTCGGCAGCGCGGCCGCGAGCCGCTCCCGCGCCTTGTCCCGGTCGATCAGGAAGCAGCCGAACGCGGCGAGCACGAAGAACATCAGGACCTGGTCGAGCAGCGCCGTGCGGCTCATCACGAAGTGCAGGCCGTCCACCGCGAGCAGCGCGCCCGCCAGACAGCCCAGGAACGTGGAGCGGAAGAGCCGCCGCCCGATCCGGCAGAGCATCAGGACGGACAGGGTGCCGAGCACCGCCGTCATGAAGCGCCAGCCGAACGGATCGAAGCCGAACATCCACTCGCCGATGCCGATGACGTACTTGCCGACCGGCGGATGCACGACGTACGCGGCGTCCGTGGGGATCTTGACGCCGCTGCCCTGTGCCAGGACGGTGTCGTTGACCTTCTCGGGCCAGTTGACCTCGAAGCCCCGGTGGATCAGCGCCCAGGCGTCCTTGGCGTAGTACGTCTCGTCGAATATCACGGCCTTCGGGCTGCCGAGATTCCAGAACCGCGTGACGCCCGCGACCAGCGTGATCAGCAGCGGGCCGATCCAGCCCATCCGCTTGACCAGCAGCTCCGCCGTCGCCTTCGGCACCCCGAGCGTCACCCACAGCCGTGGACTCGGCTCGGTGTACGCGGGGACGAGGCGGGCCCGGACGTCGTCGCTGCCTCTGGGCCGCGCCACATAGCCGAAGCGGCGCAGCCTGCGCTGCCACGACGGCTGCTGCTCCTCGGCTGCCTGGCCCTGGCGGGTGTCCGGGGAAGACGCGGTACTGGTCACCGCGCCATCGTAGGGAACCCGACTGTGTGAGTCCCGCTCCTGGGCCCTCCCGGCCCCTGCGAGGATGGATCCGTGACAGGAAGCGCTGATTCCCCCGGAACCCTTGTGCTGGCAGGCACGCCCATCGGCGATGTGGCGGACGCGCCGCCGCGGCTCGCCGCCGAGCTGGAGTCGGCCGACGTCGTCGCCGCCGAGGACACCAGGCGCCTGCGCAGGCTCACCCAGGCGCTCGGCGTGCAGGTGGGCGGCCGGGTCGTCTCGTACTTCGAGGGCAATGAGACCGCCCGTACGCCCGAGCTGGTCGAGGCCCTGGTGGGCGGTGCGCGGGTGCTGCTCGTGACCGACGCCGGGATGCCCTCGGTCTCCGACCCCGGCTACCGCCTGGTCGCGGCCGCCGTGGAGCGGGACATCAAGGTGACCGCCGTGCCGGGCCCGTCCGCCGTGCTCACGGCGCTCGCGCTCTCCGGGCTTCCCGTGGACCGCTTCTGCTTCGAGGGGTTCCTGCCGCGCAAGGCGGGCGAGCGCCTCTCGCGCCTGAAGGAGGTCGCCGACGACCGGCGCACCCTCGTCTACTTCGAGGCACCGCACCGCATCGACGACACCCTGGCCGCGATGGCCGAGGCGTTCGGCGACGAGCGCAGGGCCGCGGTCTGCCGCGAGCTGACCAAGACGTACGAAGAGGTCAAGCGCGGTTCGCTGAAGGAGCTCGCGGAGTGGGCCGCCGACGGGGTGCGCGGTGAGATCACCGTCGTCGTCGAGGGAGCCCCGGAGAAAAGCCCCGGAGAACTCGGCCCCGACGAGCTGGTGCGCAGGGTGCGGGTGCGCGAGGAGGCGGGGGAGCGGCGCAAGGAGGCGATCGCCGCCGTCGCCGCCGAGGCGGGGGTACCCAAGCGCGATGTCTTCGATGCCGTCGTCGCGGCAAAGAATGCGGCTCAGAGCGCCCCATCAGAGGGCAAAGGACTATCGTGAAAGGCAAAGTGCGGGCCGCGCACCGGGCCTGAAGGCCAATGAAAGGCCAAATCGCCTTCAATGCTCGACAGGTCTGATGCGCTCGCTCCGGGAAAAGCGTCCACTGGTCAAAGGGACGCACCCGTCCCGACGCTGCCGGCCGGGAGGAAAGCCCCGGTCGGACGGCGCTTGTCCAGCGGACAAGAGGAGCTGGCATGAGTGAGATCGCCGACACCGGTCACGAAACCACGGCGTCCACCGCGACAACCGCGACACACACTGCTCATGAGTCGTACGCCTTCGCCTGCATGCGCTGCGGGCACGGCTGGGAGCAGTCGTACGAGATCGAGCATCACGTCGACGCCAAGGGCAAGGAGTTCGTGCTCTACGTGGCGGACGGCCGGCACGTGCCGTCGCCGCTGTCCCGGCCGACCTGCCTGAACTGTGGCGGTCATGTGGTGCGGATCATGCGGGCCGGGCAGGTTTCGTCGGTGCTCGATCTGATGCAGAGGTCTCACGCGCCGCGGGCGGAGCGCAAGGAGCCGGAGGGTGGCTCGCAGCCGGACGCGGCGGAGGCGGCCGGTGAGCCCAAGCATCACCACTGGCACCTGTCGGCGCTGCTGCACCCCTTCCACCACCGCAAGGCGGGATGACACCCCGCTTCACAGGATCGGGCCCTTCGTAGGATCGGGGCATGCCTTCCAACGACGCCGACTCCAAGAACGCCGCGCCGCCGCTGCCCGAACCGCTGCGGGTACCGGTCGCCGACTCCCACACCCACCTCGACATGCAGTCGGGCACGGTGGACGAGGGGCTCGCCAAGGCCGCGGCGGTCGGCGTGACGACGGTCGTGCAGGTCGGCTGCGACGTGGCGGGGTCGCGCTGGGCCGCCGAGACGGCCGCCGCATACGCCGCCGTGCACGCCACGGTCGCCCTGCACCCCAACGAGGCGCCCCGCATCGTGCACGGCGACCCCGACGGCTGGTCCCGGCAGGGCGCGCGCCAGGCCGGCGGCGAGGCGGCGCTCGACGCAGCGCTCGCCGAGATCGACCGCCTCGCCGCACTGGAGCACGTCAAGGGCGTGGGCGAGACCGGCCTCGACTACTTCCGCACCGGACCGGAGGGCAAGGAGGCCCAGGAGCGGTCCTTCCGCGCCCACATCGAGATCGCGAAGCGGCACGGCAAGGCCCTGGTCATCCACGATCGCGAGGCGCACGACGATGTGCTGCGCGTCCTGAAGGAGGAGGGCGCCCCCGAGCGCACCGTCTTCCACTGCTACTCCGGCGACGCGGAGATGGCCCAAGTGTGCGCGGAACACGGCTACTTCATGTCCTTCGCAGGCAACATGACCTTCAAGAACGCGCAAGGTCTGCGGGACGCACTGGCCGTCGCCCCGCTGGAACTCGTCCTGGTGGAGACCGACGCCCCCTTCCTGACACCCGCGCCCTACCGCGGACGGCCTAACGCTCCGTATCTCATTCCGGTCACATTGCGGGCCATGGCCGAGGTACGGGGCATCGGCGAGGACGCCATGGCCGAGGCGATCTCCGTGAACACCGCGCGCGCCTTTGATTACTGACCGATAACGCCTAAAGCCCCATAGTTCAGGGCAGTGCGACGACACTGCGTAGCCGTGGCGCTTTGGAGAGTGACGATCGCTCCGCTAGGTTCTGTCCGCCTCGCCCGATCCGGACCAGAACCGTGGAGCGTCGTCGTGAGTCAAGCGCAGTACGGGACGTCTCACTTCCCCCGGCAGTCCACCGGGCCCGAGCCCGTCGACGCCCCGCGCCCCGATGACGCCCCGCGCCCCGTCGGCGGCCGGGCCCAGGCGCGGCGGGCCGCACGGCGCAGGAAGAGCGCCCCGGAGCGGCCCGACGGCCTGCGGCGGCTGCTGCCGCAGGCCCTCGTGGTGGCCTTCCTCGCCGGCGGCACCTCCGCGTTCGTCGCCAACGACAAGGCCGTGCAGCTCACCGTCGACGGCGAGGCCCGCACCCTGCACACCTTCGCCGACGACGTGGGCGAGCTCCTGGAGGACGAGGGCGTGGACTTCGACGCCCACGACATCGTGGCGCCGACCGCGAACACCGCCCTGGCCAGCGGCGACGAGATCGCCATCCGCTACGGCAGGCCCGTCGAGCTCACCCTCGACGGCGAGCGGCGCGCGGTCTGGACGACGGCGCGCACGGTGGACGGCGCGCTGCGCCAGCTCGGAGTGCGCGCGGAAGGCGCCCATCTCTCGGCCTCGCGCAGCAAGCGCATCGACCGGGGCGGCCTCGACCTCGACGTACGGACCGAGCGCACCGTGACGGTCATGGCGGACGGACGCGAGCGCACCATCCGTACCAACGCGGCGACCGTGCGCGAGGCGGTCGAGGAGTCCGGCGTCAGTCTGCACGGCCAGGACACGACCTCCGTCGCGCCCGGCAGCTTTCCGCGCGACGGCCAGACGATCACCGTGATGCGGATCTCCGGGCGCATGGAGGTGCGCGAGGAGCCGATCCCCTTCGACGTGCAGCGCACCCAGGACCCGACGCTCTTCAGCGGTACGGAGGTCGTCGAGCGTCCGGGGCATCAGGGCACCCGGCGGGCCACCTACGCCCTGCGGACCGTCAACGGCGTCAAGCAGAAGCCGCGCCGGGTGAAGTCCGAGGTGGTGCGCGAGCCCCAGACGCGGATCGTGAAGGTCGGCACCAAGCCGCCGCCGGACTCGGTGGCGGGCGCGGACGGCCTGAACTGGCGCGGGCTCGCCCAGTGCGAGTCGGGCGGCCGCCCGAACGCGGTGGACGGATCCGGCAACTACGGCGGCCTCTACCAGTTCGACACCCGGACCTGGCAGAGCCTCGGCGGCAAGGGCCGCCCTCAGGATGCTCCGGCGGGGGAGCAGACGTACCGAGCGAAGAAGCTGTACGTGCAGCGGGGGGCGAGCCCTTGGCCGCACTGCGGCTCGCGGTTGTAGTTGGTATGGCTGTGGGCAGGCGTTCCGCAGGGCAATCGGGTGGGTGGGCGGGAAAGGCCTGTTCGTCAGCCCGATGCTGCGGGCCCCGTAATCTGGTCACGTGAGCACAGACCCCAGCAGCCTCCTCGGCGCCGCCGACATCCGCGAGCTGGCCGCAGCCTTGGGCGTACGCCCGACAAAGCAGCGCGGCCAGAACTTCGTCATCGACGCCAACACCGTCCGCCGCATCGTCCGCACCGCGGATGTCGGCCCCGAGGACAACGTCGTAGAGGTCGGCCCCGGACTCGGCTCCCTGACCCTCGCTCTCCTGGACACCGCCGCGCACGTCACCGCGGTGGAGATCGACGACGTACTGGCCGGCGCCCTGCCCGCCACCATCGAGGCCCGCCTCCCCGCGAAGGTGAACTCCTTCGCGCTGGTGCACAGCGACGCCATGCTCGTGCGCGAGCTGCCGGGCCCCGCCCCGACCGCACTGGTCGCGAACCTCCCGTACAACGTGGCCGTCCCCGTACTGCTGCACATGCTCGACACCTTCCCGACCATCGAGCGCACGCTCGTCATGGTGCAGGCCGAGGTCGCCGACCGCCTCGCCGCCGCGCCCGGCTCGAAGGTATACGGGGTGCCGTCGGTGAAGGCCAACTGGTACGCCGACGTGAAGCGCGCCGGGTCCATCGGCCGCAATGTCTTCTGGCCCGCGCCGAACGTCGACTCCGGGCTCGTCTCACTGGTGCGGCGGACCGAGCCGGTCAAGACCACGGCCTCCAAGCGCGAGGTGTTCGCCGTCGTCGACGCCGCCTTCGCACAGCGCAGGAAGACCCTGCGGGCCGCGCTGTCCGGCTGGGCCGGTTCCGCGGCCGCCGCGGAGGCCGCGCTCGTCGCCGCCGGGGTCTCGCCGCAGGCGCGCGGCGAGGCGCTCACGGTGGAGGAGTTCGCGCGCATCGCCGAGCACAAGGAGGCCGGCGCGTGAGCGTGACGGTACGGGTGCCCGCGAAGGTCAATGTGCAGTTGGCGGTGGGCGCCGCGCGTGCCGACGGCTTCCACGACCTCGCCAATGTCTTCCTCGCCGTCGGCCTCTACGACGAGGTCACGGTCACGCCCGCGGACGAGCTGCGGGTGACGTGCGAGGGCCCCGGCTCCGATCAAGTGCCTTTGGACCGTACGAACTTGGCCGCGCGGGCCGCGGAACTGCTCGCCGCCCGGTACGGGATCGCGCCCGACGTGCACATCCACATCGCCAAGGACATCCCCGTCGCGGGCGGCATGGCGGGCGGCAGCGCGGACGGCGCGGGCGCGCTCGTGGCGTGCGACGCGCTGTGGGGGACGCAGGCGTCCTGCGGTGAACTCCTCGACATCTGCGCCGAGTTGGGCAGCGACGTGCCGTTCAGCCTGGTGGGCGGGGCGGCGCTCGGGACGGGCCGTGGGGAGAAGCTGGAGCCGCTCGAGGTCGGGGGCGCCTTCCACTGGGTGTTCGCCGTCGCCGACGGAGGGCTCTCGACTCCGGCCGTGTACCGGGAGTTCGACCGGCTGACCCCGGTCGCGCCGGACCCCGAGGCATCCCCGGCGCTGCTCGACGCACTGCGTACGGGCGATGTCGCGGGGCTTGCCGCGAGCATGGTCAACGACCTTCAGCCCGCGGCCCTTTCGCTCTTCCCGTCCCTCAAGGACACCCTCGCGGCAGGCACCGCCGCGGGCGCGCTCGCGGCGCTGGTCTCCGGCTCGGGGCCGACGACGGCGTTCCTCGCGCGGGACGCCGATTCGGCGCGGGAGGTGGCCGACGCGCTGCTCGCGTCAGGCACGTGCCGTGCGGCGCGGGTGGCGGATTCGCCCGCGCAGGGTGCCGTGCTGGTCTGACGTACTCAGACGCGGATCTGAGTACGGGCACCCTGATGCGGGGCGGTCGCCGCGCGCGACCGTACCCGTATGGGATCAAGCGTTCGCGAACTGGCCGAGAAGACGCCCGCCGGGCGTGACCGGTACATCGATCTGCTGCGGGTCGCCTCGCTCGGCACGGTCGTCATCGGGCACTGGCTGATGGCCGCCGTGACGGTCGGCGACGACGGCGGGACCGAGGTCGGCAACCTCCTCGCCGTGGTGCCGGACCTGCAGATCCTCACCTGGGTGCTGCAGATCATGCCGGTGTTCTTCTTCGTCGGCGGCTTCTCGCACGCCCTCTCCTACCGCTCGCTGAGCCGCAAGGCCCCGGAGCGGGTTTCCGTCTACTCGGCGTTCCTGCGGGCACGGCTGCAGCGGCTGCTCCGGCCGACGATGGTGTTCATAGGTGTGTGGGGCGCGGCCGCGTTGCTTCTCCAACTCATCGGCGAGGGCGGTGCGTTGCTCGACGTGACGCTGCGGCTCGTCGCCCAGCCGCTGTGGTTCATCGGCATCTACCTGGCGATGGTCGCGTTCACCCCGCCGCTGCTGAGGCTCCATGAGCGGTACGGGTGGGGCGCGTTCGGCGGGCTCGTGCTCGCCGCGGGCGCGGTGGACGCGGCGCGCTTCGCCTTCGGCGTGCCGTACGTCGAGTTCCTGAACTTCGCCTTCGTCTGGCTCGCGGTGCACCAGCTCGGTTTCCTGCGGGCGGACGGAAGGCTGCGGATGCCGTCCGCGCTGGCCGGGGCGGGCCTCGTGGGCGCCTCGCTGCTTGTGGCCTTCGGCCCGTATCCGCTCTCCATGGTCGGCATGCCCGGCGAGCGCGTCTCGAACATGGCGCCGCCGACCTTCGCCCTGCTCTGCCACGGGATGTGGCTGGTCGGCGCGGTGGAGCTGCTGCGGGGGCCCGCGACGCGGTGGCTGGCGCGGCCTCGGGTGTGGCGGGGCGTGGTGACGGCCAACGGCATCTCGATGACGGCCTTCCTGTGGCATCTCACGGCGATGCTGGGTGTGTACGGGATGCTGCTCGCCCTCGACGTGCCGCTGCCGGAGCCGGCGACGGGGGCGTGGTGGGCGCAGGTTCCTTTGCGGATGGCGGCCGCGGGGGTGCTGACCGGGGTCCTGGTCGCCGCGTTCCGCCGCTTTGAACGGGCGGGGGCGCCCCGGGAGTTGGCGCCGGCCCCGGGTTCGGGCCCGGCGGCCGCCGTGGGCGTCACGCTCTGCCTCTTCGGAGTTCTGGGCCTTTCGATGGTCGGCTTCGGGGGGCTTCTGGAGGGGCGTACGGCGATGCTGGTCGCGGTGCGGGTGACGGCGCCGGTGGCGGTGGGGATGGCGCTGGCGGGGTGGCTGTTGGTGGAGCGGGCGGGGGGTTCAGTTCGTCGCCTGCGGGTGTGATGTGGCTGGTCGCGCAGTTCCCCGCGCCCCTTCGAGGCGCGGGGCAGCGCTGATCGCCTAACCTGATCGCTCGACGAGCGTACGGAACCCCCGTTCCGTACAGCCGAGTTGAGATCGGGGGCGGGGAGAATGAACTGCACGCGGTGCAAGACAACACCGCTGGGCTCCGACGGGCGCTGCCCGCAGTGTGACGGAGGCCCGGCGCGCAAACCCTGGGAAGCGCCGGACGCCCCGCCCGCCGCCACCCCGCCTCCGCCGGCCGCACCCCCTGGCCCGCCCGGGGGCCACCCGGGACACCCCGGATATCCGCCCCCGCCCGGCACCCCGTACCCCCGCTACTACGTCCCGATCCCGCCCCGTCCCACCCCGGCCGGAGGCCTCGGTACCGCCGCCTCGATCCTTCTCGGCGGTGTCGCAGGGCTCGCCCTGCTGCGGCTCGTCGCCGACTTCGATCTCTACGGTGACCTCGGCCGTTCCTGGTTGCTCTACTACGACGACGACTTCGGGGAGTTCTGGGGCGTCACCGTCATCCTGCTCGGCATCGGCTTCCTCGCCGCCATCCCCGTCTTCCTGACCTGGTTCCACCGGGTGCGGATGAACGCGGAGGTGCTCGCGCCGGGACGGCACCGGCAGTCGCCCGGCATGGCGATCGGCGCGTGGTTCATCCCGGTGGCCAACTGGTGGATCCCCAAGCAGATCACCGACGACATCATCGCGGCGAGCGAGCCGCCGGGCGCCCCGCAGCCGCCGGTGGGCCCGTACGGCTCGGGACCGTACGGCTACGGCCCGCAGCCCTATCGCCCCGGAAGCGGCACCGTCACCGCCTGGTGGATCACCTGGGTCGCGTCCAGCGTCACCAGCGCGCTCGGCTGGATGCTGCTTTCCGCCGCGGACGACGGCGACGTCGGGCAGGCAAGGACCGCCGTACTGATGTTCATCCTCTCCGACCTGACCTTGATCGCCGCGGGGATCTGCGGCCTCATGGCGGTCCGCCTGATCAGCACCGCGCAGGACGTACGGCTGGGATTCGCCCGCCCCGGCATGCCGGGTACGCCGATGCCTCCGCACCGGCCGCCGGGCTGGTAGCCGCCGCCTCCGACTACGCTGGGAGATCGATCGATCCCCCTTACCTGGAGCGTTAATGGCCGTCAATCTGGTCAATGTCGAGGCAGTCAGCAAGGTGTACGGCACCCGTGCCCTGCTCGACGGTGTCTCCCTCGGCGTGTCCGAGGGGGACCGGATCGGCGTCGTGGGGCGCAACGGAGACGGGAAGACGACCCTCATCCGGATGCTCGCCAAGCTGGAGGAGGCCGACACCGGGCGGGTCACGCACAACGGCGGGCTTCAGCTCGGCGTGCTGACCCAGCACGACTCGCTCGACCCCGAGGCCACCGTGCGGCACGAGGTCATCGGTGACCTCGCCGATCACGAGTGGGCGGGCAACGCCAAGATCCGTGACGTGCTGACCGGCCTTTTCGGCGGCCTTGAGATGCCCGGCTTCCCGCAGGGGCTCGACACCGTCATCGGGCCGCTCTCCGGTGGCGAGCGGCGGCGCATCGCGCTCGCGAAGCTGCTCATCGGCGAGCCCGATCTGATCGTGCTCGACGAGCCGACCAACCACCTGGACGTCGAGGGCATCGCCTGGCTCGCCGAGCATCTGCGGACGCGGCGCTCGGCGCTCGTCTGCGTCACGCACGACCGCTGGTTCCTCGACCAGGTGTGCACCCGCATGTGGGACGTACAGAGCGGGTCCGTCTACGAGTACGAGGGCGGATACTCCGACTACGTCTTCGCGCGTGCCGAGCGCGAGCGCATCGCCGCCACCGAGGAGACCAAGCGGAAGAACCTGATGCGCAAGGAGCTGGCCTGGCTGCGGCGCGGGGCGCCCGCCCGCACCAGCAAGCCGCGGTACCGCATCGAGGCCGCGAACGAGCTCATCGCCGACGTGCCGCCGCCCCGGGACAGCAGCGAACTGATGAAGTTCGCG
The DNA here is from genome assembly GCF_026340305.1 of Streptomyces sp. NBC_01381. Classification (NCBI taxonomy): domain Bacteria; kingdom Bacillati; phylum Actinomycetota; class Actinomycetes; order Kitasatosporales; family Streptomycetaceae; genus Streptomyces; species Streptomyces sp. NBC_01381. The sequence continues at coordinate 1,683,918 of NZ_JAPEPI010000001.1, forward strand.
ACGTCACGGCTCGGCAAGACCGTCTTCGACCTGGAGGACGTGACCGTCCAGGCCGGGCCGAAGGTGCTGCTCAAGCATCTGACCTGGCAGCTCGGCCCGGGCGACCGCATCGGCCTGGTCGGCGTGAACGGCGCGGGCAAGACCTCGCTCCTTCGGGCCATGGCCGAGGCCTCCCGCTCCGACGGTGACGTACAGCCCGAAGCGGGGCGCGTCGCCGTCGGCAAGACCGTGAAGCTGGCCTACCTCTCGCAGGAGGTGGCCGAGCTCAGCCCGACGCTGCGGGTCCTTCAGGCCGTGCAGCAGGTGCGCGAGCGCGTCGACCTCGGCAAGGGCCGGGAGATGACCGCGGGGCAGCTCTGCGAGACGTTCGGCTTCAACAAGGAGAAGCAGTGGACGCCGGTCGGTGATCTGTCCGGTGGCGAGCGGCGCAGGCTTCAGCTGCTTCGGCTCCTGATGGACGAGCCGAACGTCCTCTTCCTCGACGAGCCGACCAACGACCTCGACATCGAGACGCTGACGCAGCTTGAGGATGTTCTTGACGGATGGCCGGGCTCGATGGTCGTGATCTCGCACGACCGGTTCTTCCTGGAGCGCACCACCGACAAGGTGTTCGCACTTCTGGGTGACGCGACGATGCGGATGCTGCCGCGCGGCATCGACGAGTATCTGGAGCGCCGCAAGCGGATGGCGGACGCCGCCGTCCCCGCGGCCCCCGCCGCCGCGTCCGCCGCACCGGCCGCCGCGCAGAAGACCGTCTCCTCCGCAGACGCCCGCGCCGCCAAGAAGGAACTCCAGAAGATCGAGCGGCAGCTGGACAAGATGTCCACGAAGGAGACTTGGCTGCACGCGCAGATCGCCGATAACGCCACGAACTTCGAAAAGGTGGCTGAACTGGACGCCCAGCTTCGTGAACTCATCGGCGAGCGCGACGAGTTGGAGATGCGCTGGCTCGAGCTGGCGGAGGACGCGTAGAGGTCTCGTAACAGACGCATCACGGGCCGGTCCTCCCTTGGGAACAGGGGGCGGACCGGTCAGGTGTGCTAGGGGTGCAGGGTGATAGAAAGGTCGGCCTGAGCACCACTTGGCGTGCCGAAAAATCAGTGAAGGGGGAAGCGCTGATGACTCAGCCGCCCAACCAGCCGCCGTCCGGCGGTTTCGGAGCTCCGCAGGATCCGCAGCAGGGAGCCGCTCCGCAGCCACCGGGCCAGCCACCGCAGGCGCCCGGCCAGCCGCCGCAGGCCCCGCCGACTCCGCCCGCGGGGCAGCCCGGTTACGGCTATCCGCAGACGCCGCCCGCGACCCAGCCCGGCTACGGCTATCCGCAACAGCCCGGCCAGCCCGGACCGTACAACCAGCCGGGCCCGTACGGCCAGCCCACGCAGCCGGGCCCCTACAGCCAGCCGCAGCAGTCGGGCCCCTACGGATACCCGCAGACGCAGCCGCAGTTCCCCGGCGCCCCGGGTGCTCCCGGCACCCCGCCCGACGGCGGCAGCAAGAACCCCTTCAAGGGCAAGCCCGGTCTGATCGTGGTGGCCGTTGCCGCCGCGGCGCTCGTCATCGGCGGTGTCGCCTGGGCGGTCGTCGGCGGTGACGACGACGGCAAGAAGAAGAAGCCGACGGCCGGCAAGAGCGACGACCCGAAGCCCACCGGCTCCGCGCCGGTCAACCCCGGCACCGGCGACGGCGACGGCGGCGAGGAGCAGGAAGACCTCAACGCGGGCCGCCAGCCCGGCGAGTCGAAGGTGCTCTGGTACAAGGAAGCGCCCAAGGTGCCCGGTTCGGGCGCCGACGCCAACGGCATGTGGGTCAAGGACGACATCGCCGTCAAGGCCGCGTTCAAGGAGATCAACGCCTACAACGTCGAGACGGGCAAGGCCGCGTGGCCCACGATCAAGTTCCCGCAGAAGATCTGTGGCAGCACCCCGACGCCCACCGCCGACGGCAAGGTCGTCGTCGCGTACAAGGACGGGCTCAAGGACGACGCCAAGTGCAGCCAGATGCAGGTCGTCGACCTGAAGACGGGTGACAAGGGCTGGACGAAGCCGGTCAAGGAGGAAGGTCTCTTCGACTTCGCCAGCAACGCCGATCTCTCCATCACCGGTGACACGCTGATGGTCGGCCGCTCCCAGTCCGGCACGGCCCTGCGGATGAGCGACGGAAAGAAGCTCTTCGTCTCCGACAAGAAGGACGAGGGCACCTGCTTCCCGAGCGGCTTCGCCGGCGGCAAGAAGATGCTCCGCGCCCTGTCCTGCGGTGCCGGCTCCGACACGGAGCACGACGAGTTGCAGCAGATCGACCCGAAGACCGGCAAGGCCGTCTGGACGAAGAAGTTCCCCAAGGGCTGGAAGGTCGGCCGGATCTACTCCGAGAGCCCCACGGTCGTCTACCTCAACAATGAGGACAAGAAGCAGTGGAACATCACCACGCTGAAGCCCAACAGCAGCGAAACCCGCTCTGAGGTCAGCGTCGACGAGAAGTTCGCACCGGAGTGCGGCGGTTCGACGTTCCTCGGCGGCAGCCTGCAGGGCTGCCTGGGCGCGACGGTCGACGACAAGAACCTCTACCTGCCGACCGAGGCGACCTCCGGTGCCAACGAGGTCGTCGCGATCAGCCTCTCCACCGGCAAGGAGGCCTGGCGCACGAAGTCTCCGCTGGAGGAATCGATGCTGCCGATGAAGGCCGAGGGCGGTTCGCTCATCGCCTACGTCAACCCGTCGTACGACGCCGGTGGCCAGATCGTCTCGATCTCGACGTCGGGCTCGCACACGCCCAAGACGCTCCTGAAGAACCCGGAAGGGACCTCGGAGATCGAGAACGGCTTCTTCTCGAAGGACGTCGACTACGTGGACGGACGCTTCTACATCTCCACCACGCGGCTCTCGGGCAGCACTCAGGGCCAGGAGAAGCTGATGCTGGCCTACGGAAAGTAGTCCTCTCCGCCGCTCGGTCATCCTCCCGCCCACGCCGCAAGCTTCTCGCCTCAAGGAAAAGACGTCATGACGCAGCCCCCACCGCCCAACGAGCCCCCGCAGGGCGGGTTCGGCGCCCCCCAGGATCCGCCGCCGGCCGGTTTCGGCAAGGCCCCCGAGCCGAACCCGAACCCGGGCTACGGCTACCCGCAGGCGCCCGGCACCCCGCCGCCCGCCCAGCCGCCGACGCCGCCCCCGCCGCCGCAGGGCCAGCCCAACTACGGCTACCCGCAGGCCCCGCAGGCCCCGCAGGCCCCGCAGGCCCCGCAGGCCCCCGGCACCCCGCCCCCCGGCCAGCCCCAGGGCTACGGCTACCCGGGGCAGCCGGGCCAGCCGGGTCAGCCGTACGGACAGCAGCCTCCGTACGGCGCCTACCAGCCGCAGCCCCCGACCATGCCGATGACCCCGCAGGCCGGCGGCTCCGGTGGCTCCGGCGGCGGGCTCAGCAGCCAGATGAAGATCATCATCGGCGCGGTGGTCGCGATCGCCCTGATCGTCGGCGGCGGCGTCTTCTACGCCACGACGTCCGACAAGGACGACACAGAGGCCAGCTCCGAGGGCTCGTCCGGCGGCAAGGGCGGCGACGGGGAGAAGAAGGGCGGCGGCGGCTCGGCCCAGGGTGGCCCGGGCAAGGAGAAGGTCCCGGCCAACACCGCGGGCAAGATCGTCATGCAGCTCCCGCAGCCCGAGGTGCCCAAGGACGACGTCTGGAGCATCAAGGGCTCCTGGCTCACCGAAGGCGTCTACGCCAAGGCGGGCGTCAACGAGATCGTCGGCTATGACTCGGCCACCGGCAAGGAGCTGTGGACGCGGCCGCTCAAGGGCCAGACGTGCGCCGCCTCTCCCGAGATCACCAAGGACGGCGTCGCCGCGGTCGCGTACGAAGAGGCCAAGCGGAACAAGTCGGGTGACCACGAGACCTGCTCGCAGATCTCCGCGATCGACCTGAAGAACGGCGAGCTGCTCTGGACGGAGGAGGTCAAGGAGGGCAGCTCGGCGGCGCGCGTCGAGGAGCTCACCATCAGCGGCAGCACCGTCGCGGTCGGCACCAGCGCCGGCGGCGCCGCCTTCAAGGCGGCGGAGGGCGATCTCCTGTGGGAGCCCGAGGCGGGCAGCAAGTGCCAGGACGAGGGCTACGCGGGCGGCGAGCAGCTCGTCGCGGTGCGCCAGTGCGGTGACTACGACGACGAGAAGCTGAGCATCGAGCTGCTCAACCCGACGACCGGCAAGGCCCAGTGGACCTACCCGGTGACGCCGGGCGTCGACAACGCCAAGATCATCTCGACCAGCCCGGTGGTCTACGGCCAGGACACCCAGGAGATCACCTCCAGCGGTGCCACGGACGTCTTCTCGCTCGACGACGGGGGCAAGCTGCGCGCCAAGATCTCGCTGCCCGACGGCAAGTACGACCACAACTGCGAGGTCAACGTCGTACACGACTGCAGCTCGATCGCCGTCGGCAACGACAAGCTGTACGTGCCGACCCGCCAGCACGACGGCGGCGGTGACAGCTACAGCCAGACCAACGAGATCATCTCGTTCTCGCTGAAGACGGGTAAGACCACCGGCGACCGCGCCGACGCGGGCGAGGACGGCGAGATGTTCCCGATCCGGATGGACGGCGGCAACATCCTGGCGTACAAGGACGGCGGCTACAACAAGGGCTCCCAGGTCGTCTCCATCGACGGCAAGACGATGAAGGAGACCAAGCTCCTGGAGACCCCGGCGGCCGAGGCCGTCGGCAGCGCGATCAGCGGCATGGTCCCGAAGTCGAACGAACTCCTTTACGGCGACGGCAAGTTGTTCCTCGGCAAGGAGCTGATCAGCAAGCCGTACTCGAAGGACGAGAAGGAGTACACGGCGCTCGGCTTTGTCGCCGAGTAGCCGCGCGCGTGACACCGGACGGCCCCGTTCCCCTTGTGGAGCGGGGCCGTTCCGCATTCCCGTGCGCGGCTTCCGTACGCACGTACCCCGAATCACCCACTCATGGCCGGGATTTCCGCATTCCGGGCCGCTTATCGCCGGTAGGGGGCGCGCAACGTCGAACAAGCGTGTAGCTTCCGGGGGATGAGTGGGTGCGGGGCCGGGGGGCCCTCGATCCGTGGGGGATCAGTGGGGATAAGTGGGGGGTTGCTCTATGGGTGTGCGGCTCATGGTGGTCGACGATCACCGACTGCTCGCCGAGGCGCTCGCCTCGGCGCTGAAACTGCGCGGGCACCGGGTGCTCGCCGCGGCGGCGCCCGCCGCCGGCGCGGCGGAACTGGTCATCAGCCGTGCCCCAGAGGTCTGCCTCCTCGGCACGGCGACGCCCGCGGAGGCCGGCATGTTCGACCCGGTGGTGAAGATCAAGCGGGAGCGTCCGCAGGTCGCGGTGGTGGTGCTCGGCCCGGTGCCGAGCCCGCGCGGCATCGCGGCGGCGTTCGCCGCGGGCGCCTCCGGTTACGTACGCCATGACGAGCGCATCGAGGGCGTCGAACGGGCCATCATGAAGGCGAGAGCGGGCGAGGCGGCCGTCGCGCCGCAGCTGCTCCAGGGCGCCTTCAGTGAGCTGCTCAATCCGGCGGCGCAGCCCGACGACGAGGGGCAGCGCCTGCTTCAGATGCTGACGCCGCGCGAGGTCGAGGTCCTGGTGCGGGTCGCGGACGGCGAGGACACCCGGCTGATCGCCGCCGGGATGGGCATCGCGCCGAGCACCGCGCGGACGCATGTGCAGCGGGTCCTGATGAAACTGGGCGTCGGGTCCCGTCTTGAGGCCGCGGCGCTCGCCGCGCGGACCGGCCTCCTAGACCGCGCGGAACGGCCGGTGTCGTCCTACGCCGACGATGTGGAGAAGCCGGCGGAGCCCGAGTCACCGCCACAGTGAACCCGGGCCCCGGTCAGGGGTGTTACTCGTCCTCCGGCTCCTGGGCGGGATGCACCGCGGGGCGCAGCCAGAGCCAGCCGAGGAAGAAGAGCCCGAGCGCCAGCATGGCCAGGCCCGTCCACAGGTTGATGCTGATGCCCTCGGCCTTGTCCAGGTCGGCGTCGGACGGTGATATCCCGGCGATCGTCACGATGACGCCGTACACGACGAACAGGCCGCCGATGATGCGCCGGATGTCGAAGAGACGGGCCGCCGTGGCGGACTTGCGCTCCAGCTCGGAGACTTCGTTCTGCAGTTCAGACATGATCTTCCGGACCTCCGATCGGGATTAGAGCGAGTACGGCAGGTAGCAGGCCGCCGCGAGCACGATGGCGCCCCAGCCGAGCAGCGCGGGCTTGCGGTACCAGGCGTCGTCGCCCTCGGCGGGCGGCTCTTCGATGCCCGGCGCGGTCGTCCCGTACACCAGACCGGCCAGTTCGGCCTCCGGCTTGGGCGCGGTGAAGAGCGTGACGACGACCATCACCACGGCACCGGCGACGAAGCCGACGATCGCCGAGACGAAGTTGGCGCCCTGGTCGGTCGGGATGTCGATGACGCCCTGCTTGTAGATCCAGAAGTAGTTGACCATCGCGGCGGTGGTGCCCGCGACCAGGCCCCACACACCGGACTTCACCGAGGCGCGCTTCCAGAACATGCCGATGATGAAGACCACGAACATCGGGACGTTGAAGAAGGAGAACAGCGTCTGCAGGTACCCCATGATGTTCGAGAACGACGAGGCGATGAAGGCCGTGCCGATGGAGGCGATGACACCGATCGCCGTGATGAGCCGGCCGAACTTCAGGTAGTAGCCGTCCTCGCGGCCCTTGACCACGTACTTGGACCAGATGTCGTACGTGAACACGGTGTTGAAGGACGACACGTTCGCCGCCATGCCCGCCATGAACGCGGCGAGCAGTCCGGTCACCGCGATGCCGAGCACGCCGTTGGGCAGCAACTCCTGCATCAGGTAGGGGATCGCGTCGTTGTACGTCAGGTCCGAGCCCGCCGTGCCGATCTTCGGGACGAGTACGGCGGCGACCAGGCCCGGGATCATCACCAGGAAGACGATGAAGATCTTCGGGAAGGCGGCGATCAGCGGGGTGCGCTGGGCGGCGGAGAGGTTCTTCGCGGACAGGGCGCGCTGCACCTCGGCGAAGTTGGTCGTCCAGTAGCCGAAGGAGAGCACGAAGCCGAGGCCGAGGATGATCGTGAGCCAGTTCGCGCCGAGCGGGTTGGCGTCACCGATGCCGGTGCCGCCCCACGCGGTCATGAAGTTCTCGCCGTGCGACTTCTCGATCGAGCCGGACAGGCCGTCCCAGCCGCCGACCTTCTTCAGGCCTATGACGCAGATGGGGATCAGCGCGGCGAGGATCACGAAGAACTGCAGGACTTCGTTGTAGATCGCCGAGGAGAGACCGCCGATGGTGATGTACGCGAGGACGAAGAACCCGGCGACGACGATCGCCACCCACTGCGGCCAGCCGAGCAGTGCCTCGACGACGATCGACAGGGCGTAGAGGTTCACGCCCGCGATGAGTATCGCGGCGAACGCGAAGAGCACCGAGCTGAGCAGATGCGCCGACTTGTCGAAGCGCTGGAGCAGATACTCCGGCACCGAGCGGACCTTCGACCGGTAGTAGAACGGCATCATCACGAGGCCGAGGAAGACCATCGCGGGGATGGCGCCGATCCAGTACCAGTGCACGACGGCGACGCCGTACTGGGCGCCGGTGGCCGCCATGCCCAGGATCTCGGTGGCGCCGAGGTTCGCTGCGACGAAGGCGAGGCCGGTGACCCAGGCGGGCAGCGAGCGGCCCGAGAGGAAGAAGTCGAGGCTGGTCTTCACGGAGCGCCGGGCGGCGAAGCCGATCCCGAGGACCACGGCGAAGTAGATCGCGAGGATCGCGTAGTCGAGGCCGTTGGTGGGCAGCCGAAGCCCCTCGGCCAGGGTTTGTGTGGGGGACTGCATAGGTGAACTCGCTTCGTTGCGCGAACGGATCAGACCGGAACCTACGCCTCTCGCTTCAATAACTGAACAGTTCTGTTGGTGTTCTTTGTTGGATTGTGATCGGACGCATAGGTTCAGCCGAGATCCAGCCCACCCCCTCCCGTTCCAGCCCGTGCTGGACCGGTCACGCCGCGGCATTGACGTTGCTGTTGCCTTGTGGTTTGTTGTGTGCGGTTATGTTTGATGGGTGTTGGTGAGGAGCCCCGGACGTGAAGAAGACCTCGACCCGTCTCGCAGACGGTCGTGAGCTCATCTACTACGACTCGCGCGACGACGCGGTGCGCGATGCCATCGACCGCAGGCCCCTGGACCCCATCTCCACCACCTCGGAGATCCGGCGCGACCCGCTGCTCGGCGACGCCGTCGCCATCGCCTCGCACCGCCAGGGCCGCACCTACCACCCGCCGGCCGACGAATGCCCGCTCTGCCCCTCCCAGGGCGAGCGGCTGAGCGAGATCCCCGACTCCTCGTACGACGTCGTGGTCTTCGAGAACCGCTTCCCCTCGCTCGCCGGCGACGCGGGCCGCTGCGAGGTCGTCTGCTTCACCTCCGACCACGACGCGTCCTTCGCCGACCTCACCGAGGCGCAGGCCGGACTCGTCCTCGAGGCCTGGACCGACCGGACCGCCGAGCTCTCCCACCTGCCCTCCGTCGAGCAGGTGTTCTGCTTCGAGAACCGCGGCGCGGAGATCGGCGTGACCCTCGGCCACCCGCACGGCCAGATCTACGCCTATCCCTTCACCACTCCGCGTACGTCACTGATGCTGACGTCGCTCGCCGCGCACAAGGAGGCGACGGGCCGCAATCTCTTCGACGACGTCGTCGCCGACGAGCAGGCCGGCGAGCGGGTGGTCCTGGACGCCGAACACTGGGTCGCGTTCGTCCCTCACAGCGCGCACTGGCCGTACGAGGTGCACCTCTACCCCAAGCGCCGGGTGCCCGACCTGCTCGGGCTCGACGAGGCCGCGCGCACAGAATTCCCCCAGGTCTATCTGGAACTGTTGAGGCGCTTCGACCGGATCTTCGGCGAAGGTGAACAGCCGACCCCGTACATCGCGGCCTGGCACCAGGCGCCCTTCGGCTCGCCGGCGGGACATGTCGGGGTCAACCGGGACGACTTCGCCCTCCACCTCGAGCTTTTCACCATTCGCCGCACTTCGGGCAAGCTGAAGTTCCTCGCGGGTTCCGAATCCGGCATGAGCGTGTTCATCAACGACGTGCCGCCGGAAGCCGCGGCCCAGCGACTGCGAGAGGTAGCGAGTTCATGAGCGGTAAGTACCTGGTCACCGGCGGTGCGGGCTATGTGGGCAGTGTGGTGGCCCAGCATCTGATCGAGGCCGGGCACGAGGTGACCGTCCTCGACAACCTCTCCACCGGCTTCCGCGAGGGCGTCCCGGCGGGCGCGAAGTTCATCGAGGGCGACATCCGCGATGCCGCCAAGTGGCTGGACTCCTCCTACGACGCGGTCCTGCACTTCGCCGCGTTCTCGCAGGTCGGCGAGTCCGTCGTGAAGCCCGAGAAGTACTGGGACAACAACGTCGGCGGCACGATGGCGCTGCTCGCCGCGATGCGTTCCTCCGATGTCCGCAAGCTGGTGTTCTCCTCCACCGCCGCGACGTACGGCGAGCCGGTCAGCACCCCCATCACGGAGACCGACCCGACGGCGCCCACTTCTCCGTACGGTGCGTCCAAGCTCGCCGTCGACCACATGATCACCGGGGAGGCCGTGGCGCACGGCCTGGGCGCGGTCTCGCTGCGCTACTTCAACGTGGCGGGCGCGTACGGCGCCTACGGCGAGCGGCACGACCCCGAGTCGCACCTCATCCCGCTGGTCCTCCAGGTCGCCCAGGGCAAGCGCGAGGCGATCTCCGTCTTCGGCGACGACTACCCGACCCCGGACGGGACGTGCGTGCGCGACTACATCCACGTCGCGGACCTCGCCCAGGCGCACCTCCTCGCGGTCGACGCCGCCACCCCCGGCGAGCACCTGATCTGCAACCTCGGCAACGGCAACGGCTTCTCCGTACGCGAAGTCATCGAAACCGTCCGCCAGGTCACCGGCCACCCGATCCCCGAGGTCATGGCCCCGCGCCGCGGCGGCGACCCGGCGGTCCTCGTCGCCTCCGCGGCCACCGCGCGGCAGCGGCTCGGCTGGAATCCGACCCGCGCGGACCTCGCGGGCATCGTCGCGGACGCGTGGGCGTTCGCTCAGCGGTAACTGGGGACAAGGGGTAACTCATGGACGTAGCGGGGCAGTTCACGGAGCTTTACGGGTACGCACCCGACGGGGTCTGGTCGGCGCCGGGGCGGGTCAACCTCATCGGCGAGTACACCGACTTCAACGAGGGCTTCGTGATGCCGCTCGCGCTGCCGCACACCGCGGTGGCGGCGGTGGCGCGCCGCACCGACGGCGTCCTGCGGCTCCACTCGGCGGACATCGACGCCCCGGTGGCCGAACTGCGCGTCGACGAGCTGACCCCCCTGACGCTGACCGCCCGGGGAGCCGGCCAGGGCGGCTGGGCCGCCTACCCGGCGGGCGTGGTGTGGGCGCTGCGGGACGCGGGTCACGCGGTGTCCGGCGGCGCGGACATCCACCTGGCATCGACCGTGCCGACGGGGGCGGGCCTCTCCTCGTCCGCCGCCCTGGAGGTCGTCACGGCCCTCGCCCTGAACGACCTGTACGAACTCGGCCTGCCCCGCCCCGAGTTGGCGGTCATCGCCCAGCGCGCCGAGAACGCCTTCGTCGGCGTCCCCTGCGGCGTCATGGACCAGATGGCATCGGCATGCGCCACGACCGGTCACGCCCTGCACCTGGACTGCCGGGACCTGTCGATACGTCAGATCCCCTTCGACCTCGCCGCACAGGGCCTGCAGCTCCTGGTGGTCGACACACGGGTCAAGCACGAGCTGGGGGACGGGGCGTACGCCGAGCGGCGGGCGGGCTGCGAGGAGGGTGCGGCCACCCTTGGGGTGTCCCACCTCCGCGATGTCGCGTACGCCGAACTCCCTTCCGCGCTGGCCCGGCTGACGGACGAAAAGATCCGCCGCTACGTCCGCCACATCGTCTCGGACGACCACCGGGTGGAGCAGGTCATCGCCCTGCTCGACGTCGGCGACGTACGCGCGATCGGCCCCGTCCTGACCGAGGGCCACGCCTCGCTCCGCGACGATCTGCGCATCTCCTGCGAGGAGTTGGACCTGGTGGTCTCCACCGCGAACGCCTCCGGGGCGATCGGCGCCCGGATGACGGGCGGCGGCTTCGGCGGCTCGGCGATCGTCCTGGTGGAGGAGCCGGACGCGGAGTCGGTGACGAAGTCCGTCCTGGAGGCATTCGCGACGGCGGGCTTCACCGCACCGCGGGTGTTCCCGGCGGTGCCTTCGGCGGGGGCGCGGCGCGTGGCGTGATCGGTCCGTGCGGATCCGGCCGTGGGTTCCCTGCGGGGCGCCCACGGCCGGTCACCCGTTGTGATGACGATCAGCGGAACCGGCCGTTACCGTTGTGGGGCAGCCCGAGAATCCCGTCCATGGGAGGAACCATGACCGCCGAGCCGATCGCAGCGCACGAGCCCGAGCAGGGCTGCCGCTGGCCGGTGCCGCCGCAGGACGGGTACACCGTGAACGACCTGTTCACTCTGCCCGACCTCCCGCCGCACACCGAGCTGATCGACGGGAGCCTTGTCTTCGTGAGTCCGCAACGGGATTTCCACAGCACCATGATCGATCTTCTGGTGACCGGCCTGCGTGGCACGGTCCCCGAGACCCTCAAGGTCCGACGGGAGATGACCGTCGAACTGGACCCGCGCAACGGTCCCGAGCCCGACATCAGTCTCGTCCGCGCCGAAGCCGTCACCCGTATGGAGCAGACGAGGTTCGCGGCCGCCGACGTCCTGCTCGCGGTCGAGGTCGTCTCGCCCGACTCGGAGTCCCGCGATCGCGACACCAAGCCCCGCAAATATGCCGCCGCCGGGATCCCGAACTTCTGGCTGGTCGAGATGACGGACGCGAACCAGCACCCCGTGGTGCGGGTCTACGAACTCGATCCGCTGTCCAAGACGTACGTCCTCACGGGCATCCACCACGACCAGCTCAAGATCCCCGTCCCGTACGACATCGACGTCGACATCAGCGTGAAGGCGCTCAAAGAGCTGTGACGGACAGCTTCTTCGTCAGCGTGAACTCCTTGGCGCCCTCCGGATAGTCGGGGATCACCGAGACCACCTCGTACCCCTGCCCCCGGTAGAACCCCGGAGCCTGGAAGTCCCATGTCTCGACACGGGAGTTGAGACAGTCCCGCTCCTCACGCGCGATCTGCTCCGCCTCGCCGAGCAGCCGCGCGCCCAGGCCCGCACCCCGGTGACCCTCGGCGACCCAGAGGTGGTTCACATGGAGCCAGCGCCCCCAGGTGTGCCCGGCGAGACCGCCGGCCAGTGCGTCCGTGCGGTCAAGGAGCCAGACGGCGAGCGGCACTTCACGGTCCAGGGGGGTGCCGTGCAGCGCGCGGAGCGCCGGGGACGCCGCCGCGTTCGCGGCCTCGAGACCGTTCAGCAGCAGAGCGAACCGCGCCTTGTCGACTCCTGTCTCAATACGAAACATACGGCTCACCATAAACGCGCTGGCCAATCAGTTCTGTAAATCACCTTCCGCTCCTGGCCTCCGGCCCTACTCTGAGGGCAGTGCCGGTGGGGGCCGGCACCGTTCAGGGGGCGAGACAGTCGGGTACGACGCCCGGCGTGGGGGTAGCAGTCACACACGGCGGCGGCCGTGCCTGCTGCGGCGACCCCCGTTCCGTGCGTCGTACCCGCACCGTGCGTCTTCAGACGATGGGGTATCCCCTGCTCTCCGACGAGGGCCTGGGGAAGGGGGTTTCAGTGGTTCGTATCCGAGTCCTGGTCGTCGACGACCACCGCATCTTCGCCGAGTCGCTCGCAGCGGCTCTGGCGGCGGAGCCGGACGTCGACGTGTCCGCGGCGGGCAGTGGCCCGGCCGCGCTGCGCTGCCTTGAGCGGGCGATCTCCGAGGGGCGCAGATACGACGTGCTGCTCGTCGACGCCGACCTCGGCGCGTCCGCGAGCGCCATGCAGGGTGTCCGCCCCGCGCCTTCGGTCCAGGAGGGCAACGCGGACGGTCTGGTGGACGGCATCTCCCTTGTGGCCGGGGTCCGTTCCGGCCAGCCGATGGTCCGTACGGTCGTGCTCGCGGAGAAGGACGACCCGCGCAGGGCCGCCCTCGCGCTGCAGGCGGGGGCGTCGGGCTGGGTCGCCAAGGACTGCTCCCTGTCCCGTCTCCTCACGGTCATCCGGGGGGTGCTGCGGGAGGAGACGCATCTGCCGCCCGCGCTGCTCACCGGCGTCCTGCGGGAGTTGACCGCCGCGCGCAAGCACCGCACGGAGTCCGAGCGCCTGGTGGAGTCCCTGACCCCGCGCGAGCGCGAGGTGTTGCGGTGCATGGTGGCCGGTCTTGGGCGCAAGGCAGTGGCCGAGCGGCTGTTCCTCTCCCCGCACACGGTGCGTACGCATATGCAGAACGTGCTGGGGAAGCTGGGCGTGCACTCCACGCTCGCGGCCGTCGCGCTGGCCCGCAGGGCGGGCGTCGGACCGGTCGACCTAGCCGGGGATGTTGTCGAACGGGGCGGTCAACTGGCGTAGCAGCGCGGCCAGTTCGCCCCGCTGTGCGCGCGAGAGTTCGGCGAGGATGGCCCGCTCCTGCTCAAGCAGCCCGGCGAGCGCCTGGTCGGCCCTGTCCTGCCCTTCCTCGGTGAGCCGCACGAGCACACCGCGCCGGTCGCTGGGGTCGGGCAACCGCTCGACGAGACCCTTCTTGGCGAGGCGGTCGATGCGGTTGGTCATCGTGCCGGAGGTCACCAGAGTCTGCGTGAGCAGCTGCCCCGGGGAGAGCTGATAGGGCGCGCCCGCGCGCCGCAGCGACGTCAGTACGTCGAACTCCCACGGCTCCAGGCTGTGCTCGGAGAAGGCGAGCCGCCGGGCCCGGTCCAGATGCCGCGCGAGCCTGCTGACGCGGCTGAGCACCTCGAGCGGTTCCACGTCGAGGTCAGGGCGCTCCCGGCGCCACGCTGCGACCAGCCGATCGACCTCGTCCTCCATGACGATCAGTGTAGGGGGTCTGTCGACATGAAGTCTCTTGACGTCAAGATACTTCGGGTCGAGGATGGCGGTACGACGCCGAGGTACGTGAATCCAGGAGGCCCCGCCGATGTCCGCAGCCGCCAACACCCCTGCTGCCGCAGCCGCTCCCACCTGGGATCCGGGGCAGTATCTGCGCCACGCGGGGCATCGTGCCCGCCCCTTCGTCGATCTGCTGGCCCGCGTCCCGGAACTCCCGTCCGCTCCTGGCCGCCCGCCCCGCATCGCGGACCTCGGCTGCGGACCCGGCAATGTCACCCGGCTCCTCGCCGAGCGGTGGCCCGCCGCGCACATCACCGGGTTCGACAACTCCCCGCAGATGCTGGAGCGGGCCGAGGCGCTCGCGGGACCCACGGCGGGCGGCGGCCGCCTCGACTTCGCCCCCGCGGACGCGACGAACTGGACGCCGCCCGAAGGCACGTACGACCTGATCCTCTCCAACGCCACCCTCCAGTGGGTGCCGGGCCACCCGGACTCCTTCCCCGCCTGGGTGGCCGCGCTCGCCCCCGGCGGCACGTTCGCCTTCCAGGTCCCCGGCAACTTCGACGCACCCAGCCACGTCCTGATGCGGGAGCTGAGCGAATCGGAGCGCTGGCGGAACCGCCTCGGCGACACCCTCCGCCACGCGGATGCGGTGCTCTCTCCCACCGCGTACCTGGAGCGGCTCGTCCCGCTGGGCTGCGTGGTGGACGCCTGGGAGACGACGTACGTCCATCTCCTGGAGGGCGACGACCCGGTCCTGGACTGGGTGAAGGGGACGGGCCTGCGGCCGGTCCTGACGGCGCTGGAGGACGACACGGAGGCGAGGAAGGCGTTCTTGTACGAGTACGCCGAACTGCTCCGCAAGGCGTACCCGGCGGGGGCGGGCGGCACGGTCTTCCCCTTCCGCAGGGTCTTCGCGGTGGCCCGGAAGCGCGCCTGATGCTGGTGGCCGTCGATCATGTCCAGCTCGCCGCGCCACCCGGCAGCGAGGCGGCGCTGCGGGCGTACTACGCCGACGTACTCGGCATGACGGAAATCCCCAAGCCGCCGGTGCTCGCGGCGCGGGGCGGCTGCTGGTTCCGCGCGGGGGCGGTCGAGCTGCACGTGGGGGTGGAGGCCGACTTCCGCCCCGCGCGCAAGGCGCACCCCGGGCTGCGGGTGCGGGACATCGCGGCGTACGCCGAGCGTCTCGCCTCGCGGGGCGCGGCCGTCCTCTGGGACGACGCTCTTCCGGGCCACCGCCGCTTCTACTCCGAGGACCCGGTGGGCAACCGCCTGGAGTTCCTGGAGCCGACCGGGGCGAACCGGGACTGCTGAGAGCGCGGCGGCTTCCGGGCCAGGGCCCGCGGTGCGGCTCAGCGCGGTGACCTCCGGGGGTGGGCCTGCCCCCAGTGGCGTCGAGTGGTGATGCCCTGGCTCGCGCCTGTACCGCCGCTCCGCGGCGGATCTTTCCCGCCCACCCACCCGATTACCCGGGGTGAACGGGTGGGTGGGCGGGAGACATCCGCCGCGAAGCGGCGGTTCAGTGCGGCGGCGCGGCGGGAGGTGCGGAGGCGGGGCAGGCGGCGCGGCGGGAGGTGCGGGGGTGCGGCAGGCGGCGCCGAGGCACGGCAGGCAGCGGGCAGGAGGGGCGGGGGTGTGCACCCCCGCCCGCTGCCGCTAGGCCTTGCGGTGCCCTATCAGGCGGGGCTTGGGCTCCAGGCCGTCGAGGCCGTGCCACGCCAGGTTGACCAGGTGCGCCGCCACCTCCGCCTTCTTCGGCTTGCGGACGTCCAGCCACCACTGGCCCGTCAGCGCCACCATGCCGACCAGCGCCTGGGCGTAGAGAGGGGCCAGTTTCTGGTCGAAGCCCCGGGTCTTGAACTCCTGCCCGAGGATGTCCTCCACCTGCGTCGCGATGTCGGAGATGAGAGACGCGAACGTGCCTGTCGACTGCGCCACCGGGGAATCGCGGACCAGGATGCGGAAGCCGTCCGTGTACGTCTCGATGTAGTCGAGGAGGGCGAACGCCGCCTGCTCCAGCAACTCCCTCGGATGCCCCGCCGTCAGCGCCCCCGTCACACCGTCGAGCAGCGCCCGCATCTCGCGGTCCACCACCACCGCGTACAGACCTTCCTTGCCCCCGAAGTGCTCGTACACGACCGGCTTGGAGACGCCCGCCTTCGCGGCGATCTCCTCCACCGACGTGCCCTCGAAGCCCTTGGCGGCGAAGAGCGTACGGCCGATGTCCAGCAACTGCTCCCGGCGCTCGGCACCCGTCATCCGGGTCCGGCGGGCGCGCCGGGGCTGCTTCTCTTTGCTGGCAGGGCTGGAATTGCTGGAGTCGGTCGCCACGTCGTCAATCATGCCGCGTCGACGGGCTGCGGCTTGCGGCGGGACTCGATGCGGGACTGCGACGGCCAGCGCACATCCGTGGCCCAGCCCAGCTGCTCGCACCAGCGGATGATCCGCGCCGACGAGTCCAGCTGGCCCTTCATCACGCCGTGCCGCGCCGACGTCGGGTCCGCGTGGTGCAGGTTGTGCCAGGACTCACCGCAGGACAGGACCGCCAGCCACCACACGTTGCCCGAACGGTCGCGCGACTTGAACGGCCGCTTGCCCACCGCGTGGCAGATCGAGTTGATCGACCACGTGACGTGGTGCAGCAACGCCACTCGCACCAGTGAGCCCCAGAAGAACGCCGTGAACGCTCCCCACCAGGACATCGTCACCAGGCCCCCGACCAGCGGCGGGATGGCCAGCGAGATGATCGTCCACAACAAGAACTGGCGTGAGATGCGGCGCAGTGCCGGGTCCTTGATCAGGTCCGGCGCGTACTTGTCCTGCGGCGTCTGCTCCTCGTCGAACATCCAGCCGATGTGCGCCCACCACAGGCCCTTCATCAGCGCCGGGACCGTCTCGCCGAAGCGCCAGGGGGAGTGCGGGTCGCCCTCCGCGTCCGAGAACTTGTGGTGCTTGCGGTGGTCGGCCACCCAGCGCACCAGCGGGCCCTCCACCGCCATCGACCCCGCGACGGCCAGCGCGATCCGCAGCGGGCGCTTCGCCTTGAAGGAGCCGTGCGTGAAATAGCGGTGGAATCCGATCGTGATCCCGTGGCACCCCAGGTAGTACATGAAGACGAGAAGGCCGAGGTCCAGCCAGCTCACACCCCAGCCCCAGGCCAACGGAACCGCCGCGACCAGGGCGAGGAACGGGACGGTGATGAACAGGAGCAGCGCGAGCTGCTCCAGCGAACGCTTCTTCTCGCCGCCGAGCGTCGCCGATGGCAGAGGGGCGTCCGAGGCCGCCCGAGGAGCGTCTTCGATCACATCGGTGTCGGAGTACGCATCGGAAGATGGGGTCATGGGCACGTCCCCTGTGGGGTCGAGGGTTGAGGGTTACAACGGTCACAGCGGGCGCCGGGTGCACACAGCCGTGCGCTCCCGTGGTTCCTACGGTCCCGTAACCTACGGCGTCGTAAGTATGGCAGTGCGGAACCTGGCGGCAAGAGGCCGCGAGCCCGTGCCGCGAAGTGACACTTATCCTTGGAATCGGTCGGACAGCGCGGTCCGCTCTCTATTTCCCCCGGAACACGGATTCCTATCCGGCCGGGTACCCCTCCCAGAACTGACGTGCTTCAACACTGCAAGGAGCCGCACCTGTGAGCAGTGCCGACGACCAGACGAACACGGCGAGTACCGAGCTGCGTGCCGACATCCGGCGCCTCGGTGATCTCCTTGGCGAGACCCTCGTACGTCAGGAGGGCCCCGAGCTCCTTGACCTGGTCGAGAAGGTCCGCCGCCTGACCCGCGAGGACGGCGAGGCAGCCGCCCGCCTTCTGGGTGGTACGGAACTGGAGACCGCGGCCAAGCTGGTCCGCGCCTTCTCCACCTACTTCCATCTGGCGAACGTGACCGAGCAGGTCCACCGCGGCCGCGAGCTGCGCGCCCGCCGGGCCGCCGAGGGCGGGCTCCTGTCCCGTACGGCCGACCGGCTCAAGGACGCCGACCCCGACCACCTGCGCCAGACCGTGCAGCACCTGAACGTGCGGCCCGTCTTCACCGCGCACCCCACCGAGGCCGCCCGCCGCTCCGTCCTCAACAAGCTGCGCCGAGTCGCCGCGCTCCTTGAGACCCCGGTCATCGAGGCCGACCGGCGCCGCCACGACACGCGGCTCGCCGAGAACATCGACCTGGTGTGGCAGACCGACGAGCTGCGGGTCGTCCGCCCCGAGCCCGCCGACGAGGCGCGCAACGCCATCTACTACCTGGACGAGCTGCACGCCGGCGCCGTCGGGGACGTACTGGAAGACCTGACGGCCGAGCTCGAGCGCGTCGGCGTCGAGCTGCCCGAGGGCACCCGGCCGCTGACCTTCGGCACCTGGATCGGCGGCGACCGCGACGGCAACCCGAACGTGACTCCCCAGGTCACCTGGGACGTCCTGATCCTCCAGCACGAGCACGGCATCAACGACGCCCTCGAACTCGTCGACGAGCTGCGCGGCTTCCTCTCCAACTCCATCCGCTACACCGGAGCCACCGAGGAGCTGAAGTCCTCCCTCCAGCTCGACCTGGAGCTGCTGCCCGAGATCAGCCCCCGCTACAAGCGGCTCAACGCCGAGGAGCCCTACCGGCTCAAGGCCACCTGCATCCGGCAGAAGCTGGAGAACACCAAGCAGCGCCTGGCCCGCGGCACCGCCCACGAGCCGGGGCGCGACTACCTGGGCACCGGCGAGCTCCTTCACGACCTCACCCTCGTCCAGACCTCGCTGCGCGAGCACAAGGGCGGCCTCTTCGCCGACGGCCGGATGAACCGCACCATCCGTACGCTGGCCGCGTTCGGCCTGCAGCTCGCCACCATGGACGTACGCGAGCACGCCGACGCCCACCACCACGCGCTCGGGCAGCTCTTCGACCGGCTCGGCGAGGAGTCCTGGCGGTACACGGACATGCCGCGCGAGTACCGGCAGAAGCTGCTCGCCAAGGAACTCAGGTCGCGGCGTCCGCTCGCGCCGTCCCCGGCGCCGCTCGACGCGGCCGGTGAGAAGACCCTCGGCGTCTTCCTCACGGTCAAGAAGGCCCTCGAAGTCTTCGGGCCCGAGGTCATCGAGTCGTACATCATCTCGATGTGCCAGGGCGCCGACGACGTCTTCGCCGCCGCTGTCCTTGCACGTGAGGCCGGCCTCGTCGACCTGCACGCCGGCTGGGCGAAGATCGGCATCGTGCCGCTCCTGGAGACCACGGACGAGCTGCGCGCCGCCGACGTCATCCTGGACGAGATGCTGGCCGACCCGTCGTACCGCCGCCTGGTCGCCCTCCGCGGTGACGTCCAGGAGGTCATGCTCGGCTACTCGGACTCCTCCAAGTTCGGCGGCATCACCACCTCGCAGTGGGAGATCCACCGGGCCCAGCGCAGGCTGCGTGACGTCGCGCACCGCTACGGCGTACGTCTTCGGCTCTTCCACGGCCGCGGCGGCACCGTCGGCCGTGGCGGCGGCCCGTCGCACGACGCGATCCTCGCGCAGCCGTGGGGCACGCTCGAGGGCGAGATCAAGGTGACCGAGCAGGGAGAGGTCATCTCCGACAAGTACCTGGTGCCTTCGCTGGCGCGGGAGAACCTCGAGCTGACCGTGGCCGCGACGCTGCAGGCCTCCGCGCTGCACACCGCCCCCCGCCAGTCCGACGAGGCGCTCGCCCGCTGGGACGCCGCGATGGACGTCGTATCCGACGCCGCGCACTCCGCCTACCGGCGGTTCGTCGAGGACCCGGACCTGCCGACGTACTTCCTCGCGTCGACGCCGGTCGACCAGCTCGCCGACCTGCACCTCGGCTCCCGGCCCTCCCGCCGCCCCGGCTCGGGCGTCTCGCTCGACGGCCTGCGCGCCATCCCGTGGGTCTTCGGCTGGACGCAGTCGCGGCAGATCGTGCCGGGCTGGTTCGGGGTCGGCTCGGGCCTGAAGGCGCTGCGAGAGGCCGGTCTGGAGACCGTGCTCTCCGAGATGCAGGAGCACTGGCACTTCTTCCAGAACTTCATCTCGAACGTGGAGATGACGCTGGCCAAGACGGATCTGCGGATCGCCCGCCATTACGTGGACACGCTCGTCCCCGACGAGCTGAAGCACGTCTTCGCGACGATCGAGGCGGAGCATGCGCTGACGGTGGCGGAGGTTCTGCGGATCACCGGTGGCGGGGAGCTGCTGGGTTCGCACCCGGCGCTTCAGCAGACGTTCGCCATCCGTGACGCCTACCTGGATCCGATCTCGTACCTTCAGGTGGCGCTGTTGAAGCGGCAGCGGGATGCGGCTGCCGCGGGCGAGGAGGCGGATCCTCTGCTGGGCCGCGCGTTGCTCCTCACGGTCAACGGTGTCGCCGCCGGCCTGCGCAACACGGGCTGACGTTTGGCTTCGGGGCCCGGCACCAGGGGTTGGTGCTGGGCTCTTTTGCGTTGTCCGCGGGGCAATCGGGTGGGTGGGCGGGAAAGATCCGCCGCGAAGCGGCGGCCTAGAAAGCCAACGTCACATACGACGCCGTCAGCAACGCGCCGCCCGCCAAGGCCAGTGCCCACGCCACGCGCCGCAGGCGCAGGCCGCCCGCCACCACCACCGCCGAAAGAAGCAGCGCACCGCCCAGCGGCAGCCAGGCGTGGAGGAAGCCGGGGCCGCCCGCGCGGACCACCTCCGCGGTGCCCGGCTTCACGGCCACCGGGATCCGCGCCCCCTTCTTCTCCGCGATCGAGCGGTCGATCACGACCCGCTCGCGCTTCTTGGAGCCGGACGAGCCGGGCTCGTACCGACCCACGCACTCATCCTCACCGCAGCGCGAGACCGTCATCGTCCCGCGCTCCCGCTCACCCGTGAGCATCACGTGCTGCGCGGTGCCCCAGGACGCCCAGATCCCGGCGACGAGAAGCAGCACCGCGAGCCCGCCCATAGCCGTACGGCGTCCGAGAAGCAGCGCGTTCATGGCGGCGATCCTTGGCCATATGACTGCGCTCAGTCAACACTCGCCGGAAGGTGCCTCAGGAGTTGTACGCGCTCTGCGCCCGCTCAAGACCCTCGATGACCAGCGCCTCCACCGCATCGGCCGCCCGGTCCACGAAGTAGTCCAACTCCTTGCGCTCCGCCGCCGAGAAATCCTTCAGGACGAAATCGGCGACCTGCATCCGCCCCGGCGGACGCCCGATCCCGAACCGCACCCGGTGGTAGTCCGAACTCATCGCCTTCGTCATCGACTTCAGACCGTTGTGGCCGTTGTCGCCACCGCCCAGCTTCAGCCGCAGCGTGCCGTAGTCGATGTCCAGCTCGTCGTGGACCGCGACGATGTTCGCCACCGGCACCTTGTAGAAGTCACGCAGCGCCGTCACCGGAGCGCCCGAGACGTTCATGTACGACATCGGCTTCGCGAGCACCACACGGCGGTTCGCCGGACCCACCGGACCGATCCGCCCCTCAAGGACCTGCGCCTGCGCCCGGCCCGCACGCTTGAACGTGCCGCCGATCCGCTCCGCGAGCAGGTCGGCCACCATGAAACCCACGTTGTGCCGGTTCATCGCGTAACCCGGGCCTGGATTGCCCAGGCCCACGATCAGCCAAGGGGCGCCGGGGTCCGTCGTCATCTGCATGTCTCCTTCATAGCTCTCTTCATAAGCCCTCCGCATAACCCAACCGCCGCCCCGCGCACGGAGCGCGGGGCGGCGGTTGTCAGTCGAGCTCGGTCGAGCGCCGGGGGGCGACTCAGGCCTCGGCGGCCACTTCGCCCTCGCCCTCGGCACCCTCGGCCGGGGCCTCCTCGGCCTGCGCGGCCAGGACCTGCAGGACGACGGTCTCACCGTCGACGTTCAGGGAGGTGCCGGCGGGCAGCGGGATGTCCTTGGCGAGGATGGTCGCACCGGCCTCGAGACCGGCGATGGAGACGGTGACCGACTCCGGGATGTGCGTGGCCTCGGCCTCGACGGGCAGCGCGTTCAGCACGTGCTCGAGCAGGTTGCCGCCCGGGGCGAGCTCGCCCTCGGTGTGCACGTAGATGTCGACGTTGACCTTCTCGCCCTGACGGACGAGCAGCAGGTCGACGTGCTCGAGGAAGCCCTTGATGGCGTCGCGCTGGACGGCCTTCGGGATCGCGAGCTGGGTCTTGCCGTCGATGTCCAGGGAGAGCAGGACGTTCGCCTGACGCAGCGCGAGGTGCAGCTCGTGGCCCGGAAGGGTGATGTGGACCGGGTCGGCGCCGTGACCGTAGACGACGGCCGGAACCTTGGACTCGCGGCGGATGCGGCGGGCGGCGCCCTTGCCGAACTCGGTGCGGGTCTCGGCGGCGAGCTTGATCTCAGCCATGGTGCACTCCTCGTATCTCAGGTGTGTCGAAATGGGGGTCGGTTACCCGGCCATACGACTACTGGCCTGCTACGAAGAGCGCGTCGATAACGGACAGCCACACACTGTGCTTCATCAGAAGCGTGTGCGGCCTCCCTCGCCGAGCAACTCAGTGAGTCTACCCGGCGGGAAGGCCGCACCCAAAGTGGATCTTTAGGCCTGCTCGTCGAAGAGGCTCGTCACCGAACCGTCCTCGAAGACCTCACGCACCGCGTTCGCGATCGTCGGAGCGATCGAAAGCACCGTGATCTTGTCGAGCTCCAGGTCACCCGGGTCGGGCAGGGTGTCCGTGAAGACGAACTCGCTCACCTTGGAGTTCTTCAGACGGTCCGCGGCCGGACCGGACAGCACACCGTGCGTCGCCGTCACGATGACGTCCTCCGCACCGTGCGCGAACAGCGCGTCGGCGGCGGCGCAGATCGTGCCACCCGTGTCGATCATGTCGTCGACCAGGACACAGACGCGGCCCTTCACGTCACCGACCACCTCGTGCACGGTGACCTGGTTCGCGACGTCCTTGTCACGGCGCTTGTGGACGATCGCCAGCGGCGCGCCCAGACGGTCGCACCAGCGGTCGGCGACGCGCACACGGCCGGCGTCCGGCGAGACCACCGTCAGCTTCGAGCGGTCGACCTTCGCACCCACGTAGTCCGCGAGGACCGGCAGCGCGAAGAGGTGGTCGACCGGTCCGTCGAAGAAGCCCTGGATCTGGTCCGTGTGCAGGTCGACCGTGAGAATGCGGTCCGCACCCGCGGTCTTCATCAGGTCCGCCACCAGACGGGCCGAGATCGGCTCACGACCGCGGTGCTTCTTGTCCTGACGGGCGTAGCCGTAGAACGGCACGATCACCGTGATGGAGCGGGCCGACGCACGCTTCAGCGCGTCGATCATGATCAGCTGCTCCATGATCCACTTGTTGATCGGAGCCGTGTGGCTCTGGATCAAGAAGCAGTCCGCGCCACGAGCCGACTCCTGATACCGCACGTAGATCTCGCCATTGGCGAAATCAAAAGCCTTCGTCGGCACGATGCCGACACCCAGCTTGTGTGCGACCTCCTCGGCCAACTCGGGGTGGGCGCGGCCGGAGAAGAGCATCAACTTCTTCTCGCCGGTCGTCTTGATCCCGGTCACAGCACTGTCTCCTCAGAGAGTTCTTCCCGCTGCCGTACTCACGCGTCCCGGTGCGTCGAGTCGGCCGAATGTGTGCACCTATCACGGTACGCCGTGTCAGACGCACCTGTTTCCGGTCAGCTTTCGCCTTCCGGCTTCCGGGACGCCGCCTCGGCCGCCTTCGCAGCCGCGCTCCCCGGACGCTTACGAGCCACCCAGCCCTCGATATTCCGCTGCTGGCCCCGCGCGACGGCCAACGAACCCGCCGGCACATCCTTCGTGATCACCGAGCCGGCCGCCGTGTAGGCACCGTCCCCGACCGTGACAGGAGCCACAAACATGTTGTCCGAACCAGTGCGGCAGTGCGACCCCACCGTCGTGTGGTGCTTCGCCTCACCGTCGTAATTCACAAAGACGCTCGCCGCACCGATGTTGGAGCACTCACCGATCGTCGCGTCACCCACGTACGACAGATGCGGCACCTTCGAACCGTCGCCGATCGTCGCGTTCTTCATCTCCACATACGTACCCGCCTTGGCCTTCACGCCAAGCCGCGTCCCCGGCCGCAGATACGCGAACGGACCGACACTCGCCTGCGCCCCGACCTCGGCACTGTCCGCCACGGTGTTGTCGACGCGCGCCCCCGCACCCACCCGGGTGTCCTTCAACCGGGTGTTGGGCCCCACCTCGGCACCCTCCCCCAGATGCGTGGCGCCCTGCAGCTGCGTACCCGGATGCACGATCGCGTCCTGCTCGTACGTCACCGTCGCGTCGAACCACGTCGACGCCGGGTCCACGACCGTGACACCCGCCAGCATGGCCTCGGTCAGCAGCCGCCCGTTCAACGTACGCCGGGCCTCCGCCAGTTGTACGCGGTTGTTGATCCCCGCGATCTCCTGGTGATCGGCGGCGACGGAAGCGCCCACCCGATGCCCGGCCTCGCGCAGAATCCCCAGCACATCCGTCAGGTACTCCTCACCCTGACTGTTGTCCGTACGCACCTTGCCCAGCGCATCCGCGAGGAGCGCACCGTCGAACGCGAACACCCCGGAGTTGATCTCCCGGATCGCACGCTGCGCATCGGTCGCATCCTTGTGCTCGACGATGGCGGTGACGGCACCGCTCTCACCGTCCCGCACGATCCGCCCGTAACCCGTCGCGTCCGGCACCTCGGCGGTCAGCACGGTGACGGCGTTCCCGTCGGCCGAGTGCGTCTCGGCAAGCTTCTGCAGCGTCGCACCGGTCAGCAGCGGAGTATCCCCACAGACCACGATCACGGTCCCGTCCACGGAACCACCGAGCTCCTCGAGCCCGATACGGACCGCGTGACCCGTGCCCTTCTGCTCGCTCTGGTAGGCGGTGCGGACGTCGGGCGCGATCACCCCGAGGTGACCGGTGACCTGCTCCCTGGCGAACCCGACGACGGTGACGAGCCGCTGCGGGCTCAACGCGTACGCGGCTTCGAGCACATGCCCGATGAGGGAACGCCCACAGATCTCATGCAGGACCTTGGGGGTGGCCGACTTCATACGGGTGCCCTCACCCGCTGCGAGGACGACGACGGCTGCCGGGCTGTTGGCGCTCACGGGGGTGCCCTTCGGCTTCGAAAGTGCGGGGAGTGGACATCCGCAGGATACCGGGGCGTTGTGGGGCGGAAATGAGGGCGGGTCCTGACCTGGGCGGTCAGGACCCGACAAAAAGTGCAGCTCCCCCATCAGGATTTGAACCTGAACATACGGTACCAAAAACCGCAGTGCTGCCTGATTACACCATGGGGGACTAAACCCGACTAACCGGACATTTGGTCAGGTCGCCGGGTTGGCACCCAACACTATGCCGTACCAAGCCCCTTCCATGCGACGGTAGAGATCGGCGCCCTTGGTGACGTAGACCGTGAGGCAGCCCCGGTAGGCGTCGCTGATGTTCTTCCGGTTGGTCTTGGGGTTGTGCTTCTTGAGGGTGACCCGCTGGAAGCTCGCGGCCTCGACTCCGACCAGCTCGGCCCAGAACTCCTCAGCCTTGGCCACGTCCGCGGACTCGTGAATGCTGACTCGGAACCGCATCCGCTTGCGTTCCACGCCGAGCAACTCGAGCCAGCGCAGGTAGAGGCTGATGACGTTCGGGTCGCTGTTGATGAACTGCAGTCGCTCGGTGTGCTGATCGTTGTAAGCCTTGTCCTTGCCTCCCTCTGCCCAGTAGAGAACGACCCCCGCAAGGAATAACTCGCGGTCCGACAGCGTGCCGACCTCCTGCCTCGCGGCCTCCTTGATCCGCTGCCGCTCGTCATCCCGCACCGCGAGCTCGTGCTCCCACCGCTTCCGCGCCGCCAGCCTCGCCTGCTCCGACGGATCCCGCCGCTCCGGCTTCGGCAGGTCCCGTACCCACAGCGAGATCGAACTCTTCGAGCAGCCCAGCTCCACCTGGATCTGGTCATAGGTCATGCCCTGGAGCCGCAGCTCTCGCGCCCGCTCCCTCAGGTCGTCCTTCGCGTTCGGTCGCTTCGTCCACTCCGGCGGTGGCTCGCCCTCCAGGAGGCGGTTCAGGATGTCGTTGTTGTCGACGAAGAGGCGGTCGCGGATCTGGCGGCGGCTCAGTCCCTGCCGCCGCAGCGCCACCGTCTGCTCCCGCAGCCCCTCGAAGTCGGCGTACTTGCCCGTGATTTCCGTCATGCGGCAAGCCTTGTCCGGAATGCGGACGTCCGGTTCGAAATGGTGAGCGATTCAGCAGTTCGAGGGATATCGGCAGGTTTCGCTTCCTCTCGAACGAGGGGTGTGCTGGATCACCGCGCGTAAAACTCGCCGGAAAAGGAGGGCTTCGCGCCCGTAGGCTGGAAGGCATGACCACGACGGGGGAGAGCCACAAGGCGGCCGGGGGCGGGCCGTGGTGGTGGGAGCGGCGGCGCAGTGCCGTGCTTGATGTGGGGCTCGCGCTGGTTTCGGCGGCGGAGTGCGGGGCCGAGGGGATCACGTTTTCGGGGGATACGGGGATTCCGGCGCCGGTCGGCGTGGCCTTCGGGGCCGTGGCCGGGGCGTCGTTGGTGCTGCGGCGGCGGTGGCCGATCGCGGTGGTGCTGGTCTCGATCGCGATCACGCCTGCTCAGATGGGGATTGTGCTGACCATCGTGGGGCTGTATTCGCTGGCGGCCTCCGAGTTGCCGCGGCGGATCATCGGGTCGCTCGCGGGGATGTCGCTCCTTGGGACGCTCATCGTCACGTTGGTGCGGACGCGGCAGGACATGGCGAGCGGGGATCTGGCGTTCGCTGAGGGGTTCATACCGTTTATTGCGATTACGACGTCTATTGGTGTCACCGCGCCGCCGATTCTGCTCGGTATGTATGTGGGGGCTCGGCGGCGGCTCATGGAGAGTCTGCGGGAGCGTGCCGACAGCCTGGAGCGGGAGTTGCAGCTGCTTGCCGAGCGGGCCGAGGAGCGGGCCGAGTGGGCGCGTAATGAGGAGCGGACGCGGATCGCGCGGGAGATGCATGACGTTGTCGCGCACCGGGTGAGTTTGATGGTTGTGCATGCGGCTGCCTTGCAGGCTGTTGCCCGTAAGGATCCTGAGAAGGCTGTGAAGAATGCGGCCCTGGTCGGTGACATGGGGCGGCAGGCGTTGACGGAGTTGCGGGAGATGCTCGGGGTGCTGCGGACCGCCGGGGAGTCGGGGGCGGCCTCCGGGGCGGGTGTGCGGCGTGGGGCGGTGTCCGAGGCCGTGCCGCTCGCCGCGGTGGGGTTCGCGGCGGCGGCTGCCGCCTCGCGTGCGGTCGATGAGGACGGGCCGTGTCTGGCGGAGCTCGACGAGTTGGTGGGGCAGTCCCGTGCGGCGGGGATGGCGGTGGATCTGTCCGTGGAGGGGGAGTCGCGTGCGTATGCCGCCGAGGTGGAGCAGACCGCGTATCGGGTGGTCCAGGAGGCGTTGACGAACGTGCACAAGCACGCGGCGGGCGCGAAGACGTATGTGCGGCTCGCGCATCGCGGTGCGGAGATCGCGATGCAGGTCGAGAACGAGCCGCCGCCGGAGGCGGGTCCCGCGGACGCGCGGCTGCCGAGTGGTGGCAATGGGCTTGTGGGGATGAAGGAGCGGGTCACCGCGCTGGGCGGGGTGTTCGTGTCGGGGCCGACGGATGCGGGCGGCTTCCGGGTGTCAGCGGTCTTGCCGGCTGGGGCCTAGCGCCCCGTAGGGGCGGGGGGCTGTGACATTTGCGGCTCCGCCGCGTGGGCGCGACCAGCCACGACGGCGCCGCAGACGAGTACTCGCGGAGTGCTTCACCCCGCCGTGAGGCGCTCCGGCTGGGTGCCCGACAGGAGGGTGGCCAGCGCCTGGTCGATATGCGCGCCGAGGTACCAATCGCCGCTGTGATCGAGGGAGTACACGCGGCCCACGGCGTCGACGGCGAGCAGGGCCTGGGTCTCGGTCTCCTCGCCGATGGGGCAGACCTCGGAGTCCAGGGCGCGGCCGAGGTCGCCCAGGGTGCGGGCCATGTGGAGGCCGTACAGCGGGTCGAGGTGCATGGCGGCGGGGGCTATCTGGCGGCCGGGGCCCTGTGGGGTGATGTGCAGTCCGCCGAATTCGGCCCAGGCCTCGACGGCCGCGGGGAAGACGGTGTGCCGGTGGCCCGCGGGTGAGGTGTGGCTGCGCAGTGCGTCGGCCCAGATTTCTGCCTGCTTTATGTCCCAGCGTCCGGGGAGCCAGCCGGCCGCGCGCAGGGCGGCGTCGACGGGGACGGGGAAGCGGGGGTTGGCGGCAGTGGTGGGGTGCTGCTGTTCGGTGTGCATGGGCCCTCGTTGCGGTAGCGCGGCTCGGTGGGGGGTCAGGCTTCGGGGGTGGTCGGGTCCACGACTCGTACGCCGAAGTGTGCTGTGAGCGCGGTGCAGGAGCGGCAGGGGCGGGCGAAGCCGCCGTGCAGGGGGTCGCCGTCCTCGCGGATGCGGCGGGTGGTGAGTTTGGCGTGTTTGAGGGCTTTGCGGGCCTCGCCGTTGGTCATGGGTTTTCGTGCCGCGCGTTTGGAGCGGCTGCCGTCGGCGGCGCTGAGGTGCCGGGAGATGAGGATGGCTTCGGCGCAGCGTCCGGTGAAGCGTTCTCGCTGGCCGCTTTTGAGGGTGTCGAGAAAGTCCTGTACGAGCGGGTGCAGTGCGGGGGGTTCCTCGCCGCGGCCCGCGGTGCAGGTGAGGGTCGCGCCGCGGACGGAGAGCGCGGCGGCGACGGTGGGCAGGATGCCGTCGCGGCGCTGGCGCAGTACGGGCGTGTGGGCGGAGGCGCTGCTCCAGCCGACGCGGGGGTCGCCCGAGCCGGTGGTGCCGCTCTCTTCGGTGCCGGGAGCCGCTGTCGTGGACAGTGTGTGGCTTGACCGACCGGTTTGTGCCGTGTGCATGGTGGTGCTTCCCTCCCCGCAACTCGCGGCAGTGACCGCGTGTGCCACGCCCCCGCGTTGCGGGGACAGCCTGCCAAATGGGGCGGGTGGTGCGGAAGCTGGGGCGGCGCGACACGCCTGGCTTTCGTCGCACGGTGACGGTGCGGTGGCTGCTGGTCATGGAACCGGAGGCCCGGTGACCGGTGTCGTCCTTACGCATAGGCTGTCGACATTCGTAGTACGCAGAACAGTGCGCGAAAGAGTGCATAGAGCAGTACGCGTCGCAGTACGCACAACAGTGATCCGCAGAACCATTAACAGTGCCGCAGGGGGCAACCGCCATGACGACAGGTCGGCTGGGGCAGCAGGCCGCGCCGCCGAACGCGGCCTACGCCGGGCAGATCGTGCACTTCCCGGATCCGGTCCGGGCCTCGCGTCACCCCAGAGGGGTGCGTGTGGACGAGCACGGCTATCCGGACTTCGCTGCCTACGCGCGTGCCGCGGCCGAGATCGCCGAGCCCCCGGAGGGCTTCGGTGTCGACGAGCTGCGTCTCACGGACTATGTCTCCGCGAACGCGGCCCTCGCGGCGTCGGGTCATGACCTGTGGGACACGATCCCGCCGGTGGCGACCCCGCACGGCTGGACCTGGCATCACGTGCCGGGCGGCCGCCGCATGGAGCTGGTGCCGGTCGAGGTGAAGGCGCTGCTTCGCCATCACGGCGGTATCGCGACGACGGCCGTGGACCACGACAAGAGGGGTACGCGCCCGCTCCAGGAGACCCGTCCCGCGCATCTCGCGCTGCCGAAGTCGGCGGTCGCGGTGTCGGAGCAGGAGATCCTCGGGGTCGAGGAGGACCTCGGTTACCGGCTGCCCGGCGCCTACCGCTCGTTCCTGAAGGCGGCGGGCGGCTGTGCGCCGGTCGGCGCCGCGCTGGACGCGGAGCTCGGTCTCCTGGTCGACCAGCCGTTCTTCACGGTGCGGGACGAGGCCGCGGTCAACGACCTGGTGTACGTGAACAAATGTCTGCGCGATCACCTCACCAAGGACTACCTGTGTGTGGGCTTCGTGCAGGGCGGACTGCTCGCCGTGAAGGTCAAGGGCGACCGGATCGGTTCGGTGTGGTTCTGCGCGTACGACGACGCCCGGGACGTCTCGGAAGCTGCCGGGTGGCAGCCGGCCGAGCGGGTGGAGCGGCTGCTGCTGCCGTGCGGCGACGATTTCGACGCGTTCTTGTCCCGGCTCGCGGGGAACCCGCCGGAGCTGGAGACCGTGGCGAACCTGATGGTGGACGGCGGCTTCGCGCGCGCCGTTCCGGTGGGGGAGTGACTTGGCGATGGTGACCTTCGCGCAGGCGCAGGAGCGCGCCGAGGAGTGGATCAACGGCGATGTGCCGGGCTATCAGCATCGTGAGGTGCGGGTCCGGGAGTTCGACCTCGGCTTTGTCGTGTGGGCGGAGGACCGCGAGAACGGTCCGGTGTCCGACGGCGGCAGGCAGCGGCTCGTCATCGCGCGGGACAGCGGTGAGGCCACGCTCTGGCCGGGTCTTCCGGTCGGTGAGGTGATTCGCCGGTACGAAGAGGAGTACGGCGTCCAGGATGCGGCTCCGCAGGATCCGGCACCGGCACCGCCGGAGCGGGTCGACCTGAATCAGACGTCGTTCCTGTTGAGCCCTCCGGAGTGGCTCCAGGAGGCGGCGGACAAGCTGGGCATCCCGGATCGGCGGGGGGATGCGTCCAATGGGGCGGGTGCGGCCGGGGGTTCGGCCGCGGCTCCGGCAACTCCGGCTCCCGCTGCTCCTGTTGCCCCCTCCGCCCCCGAGCCCGCCGCTCCGGCGCCCGCACCTGCGCCCGCACCTGCGGCCGCTGCTTCGGCCGCGCCCGAGGCGCCCGGTGGCGGTACGCCGTGGCCGGCGGCCGGTGCGTCGGGCGGGGCGCCCGCCGGTGCCGCTCCGTGGGACGGCACCGACACCAACGGGCAGTCGGGCGACGAGGGTTCGGTGCCCGCGCCCGCGACGGTCTTCGCGCCGCCGCTGGTCGGCGGTGACGACGACGACACCCCGCCGCCCGGTGTTTCACCGGAGGCCAAGACCGCGCTGATGCACGGCGGCAGCCGGCTTCCGTCGACGACGGTGGCGCCCGCCCTTGACGTTCCGGGCGCGGGTGCGCCGCAGGCCCCGGCGGCTCCGGGCCCGAACCTGCCTCCGCCGCCGGCCGGTGGCGCGGTGAACATGCCGCCGCCTCCGGGCGCGGGTGTGCCGGACGCTTCCGCGTACGGCTATCCGCAGGGGCCCGCGGCTCCCGTGCCGCCCGGTGCCGGGGACATCGCCGACGCCGCGACCAGCAAGGCGGAGGCGCCGCCGCGTTCCGCCCGTGGGAGCGGTGCGGGGACGCCGCCGCCTCCGAGCGCGCCGGGGACTCCCGGTGTGGCTCCGGGGAGTACGCCGCCGCCGTCCGGGCCCGGTGCTCCGGGTACGCCGGCGGGGGGTTACGTCCCGACGCAGCTCGTCTCGGCGCTGGGGCCGGACGGGCCTCAGCCGCCTGCGGCTCCGGGGGCTCCTGCGGCTCCTGGTGCTCCCGCGGCTCCGGGTGCGCCTGGTGCTCCTGGTGCGCCGCAGCCTCCTGGGCCTCCCGGTACGCCGGGTACGCCTGCGGGTGGGGTGCACCATGCGGCGACGATGTTCGCGGACCCGAGCATGGGCGGTCCCGGTGGGATCAAGCCGCCGGGCGCTCCTGGTGCTCCTGGTGCTCCGCAGCCTCCCGGTCCTCCTGGAGCTCCGGGTGCGCCGGGTGCTCCGCAGCCTCCCGGGCCTCCCGGTACGCCGGGTACGCCTGCGGGTGGGGTGCACCATGCGGCGACGATGTTTGCGGACCCGAGCATGGGTGGCCCCGGCGGGATCAAGCCGCCGGGCGCTCCCCAGCCCCCTGGCGCTCCCGGCGCTCCCGGCGCCCCGGGTGCTCCCGGCACCCCGCCCCCCGGCGGCGGTGTCCACCACGCCGCGACGATGCTGGCCGGACCCGCGGTCGGCGGTCCCGGTGCGCCGCTGCCGCCGCAGGGCCCCGGTGCTCCCGGCATGCCGCCGCCCGCGCCGGGCCAGCCGTACGGCTATCCGCAGCCGCCCGCAGGCCAGCCGACCGTCGGCCCCGGCTACCAGGCCGTACTGCGCTACCGCGCGGCCGACGGCTCCGAGCAGCAGCTCATCCGCCGCTCGGCGCCCGGCACCCCGCACCCGGAGTGGCAGATCCTGCACGAGCTGCGCGGCATGAACGTGCCGCCGCAGCAGGTGCTCGAACTCCACACCGAGCTGGAGTCCTGCGAGCTGCCCGGTGCGTACTGCGCCCGCATGATCCGCGAGACGTGGCCGCAGGCGCGGATCACGTCCATCGCCCCGTACGGCAAGGACCACGCGTCCCGGCAGGGCGGCATGCAGCAACTGATCGCGCACCAGGGCGAGTTGCACCAGGTCGCGGACGGCCCCGCACGCCCCGCGCCGGTGCGCGCGCCGCTGCCGCAGGTGCAGCCCACGCCGCCGATTCCGCCGGAGGGTGTGGCGCAGGAGCTGGCGGGCGCGTTCGGGCCCGGCGTCTTCCGCTTCGACCAGCGGGCGGTGTCCCGGCAGGGCGTGCCGGACATCGTGGCGCACACGCTCGTCGTGGCGGGTCTGCCCGTCGACTTCGGGCCGTTCTTCTGGGCGCAGGCCCAGCCGGGGCGTCCGGTGCCGACGCTTGCCGAGACGGCGCAGGAGCGGGGCGTGCAGCCGGCGTCGGACGCCGGTTCGTACCTCGTCATGGGCAGTGACTTCGGCCGGGCGATCTGTGTCCAGTACGGCACGGCGAACATCGTGGCCGTGCCGGTGGAGGCGGGTCCCGGCGGGGCTTCGGTGCCGCCGCAGTTCGTGAACACGGGGCTGCCCGAGTTCACCCGCTGCCTGGCGCTGCTCGGCCGGATGTGGCGGCTGCGGTTCGGGCTCAACCAGGAGCAGGCGGGGCGGTGGACCGTCGACTTCCAGAGCCAGCTTGCCGCGCTCGACCCGGCGGCGTTGGCGTCTCCGGAGAGCTGGTGGTCGGTGCTGCTTGAGCAAATGTGGGACGGCTTGTTGTAGTCCCCGGCGGTTGTGACACGAGGCGCTCGGCCCTGTTTGTGGGGCGGGCGCCTCGTTCGTTTTTCTGGCCGCCGCTTCGCGGCGAATCTTTCCCGCCCACCCGCCCGATCACCCCGCATCCCCCGGTCCCGAACAAGCCTTTCCCGCCCACCCGCCCGATTGCCCCGGGTAATGGGTGGGTGGGCGGGAGAGATCCGCCGCGAAGCGGCGGCTCAGGTGGCGAGGCGTACGGCGCTGCGGTGTTCCGCGCGTCGGGGCAGCGGCTCGCCAGGAGTGATTACGGCCTTTGGCGGGAAATGGCGCATCCTTGACCGGGTGAGATGAGTGGAGTGTCGCGTTATGAGCGAATCCGCTTGATCCATCAAGATGTGCGCCAATCGCGTAGTACGCGCGTGGTGCCTCGGAGAGGGGATTCAACGATGAGCAGCGGTGCAACGGCCTCGCCGTACGGCTTCGTCGCCGTGCGCGGGCGCGGCTACCGGCCCGGGCAGGTGGACGCGTACGCCTCCGGTCTTTCCCAGGACCGTGACGGCGCGTGGGAGCGCGCGGCGCGGCTCACCGTCCTCGCCAAGGACATGGAGGCGGAGATGGCGCGGCTGCGGGACGTGGTCGCGCGGCTCGCCCCGCAGACGTACGAGGAGCTCGGCGAGCGCGCTCAGCAGATCCTGGCGGTCAGCGAGGAGGAGGCCGCCGCGCTGCGGGCCGCCGCGGAGGCCGACGCGCTGCGGGTGGGCGAGGCCGCCGACGCGGCGGCGCGGGAGGTCCGCGAGGCCGCAGGTGCGTACGCCGACGGGCTGCTCGCCGAGGCCGATGAGCGGGCCGGGAAGCGGCTGCTCGCCGCCCGCGCCGCGGCGGACGAGGCGCGGATCGTGGCCCGCCGTGATGTGAAGGAGTGGCGCGGCGAGGCGCTCGCCGCGCTGCGGGAGATGCGGCAGCGCAGTGCCGCGCTCCTGGAGGAGCAGGAGAAGGAGCACGCCGAGCGCTGGGAGGCGGCCGAGCGGGAGATCGCCCTGCGGGAGGCGGCGGCCGAGGCGCAGGAGGCCTCGCTCGTGGCCGCGGCGGAGGCCCGCCTGTCCGAGGCCGAGCGGGCCTTCGCCGAGGCTGAGGAGTCCGCCCGCCACGGGCAGGAGGACGCGGAGGCGCGTGCCGCGGAGCTGGTCGCTGCCGCGGGGGTGCGGGAGGAAGGGGTTGCCCGGGAGACCGAGCGGTTGCTGCGGGAGCACGGTGAGGAGTCGGACGAGGTTCGGGCGCACATGGAGCATGTGCGGAGCAGTCTCGCTGCGCTGACCGGGCGGGCGGTCTAGACGCCGCTTCGCGGCGATCTTTTCCCCGCCCGCCCACCCGATTGCCCGGCAGCGTCAGCCCCGCTTGATGCCCGCCAGGATCCAGCCCTCCACCGCCTCGTACTGCCTGCGCTGCTCCTCCGACTCCCTGCGGCCCGACGACACCGTGCCCAGCCAGCCGAGGAGGAAGCCGAGGGGGATGGAGACGATGCCGGTCGTGGTGAACGGGAACCAGTTGAAGTCCAGGTCGGGGAAGGCCGAAGCCGGGGAGCCCGAGACCAGGTTGGTGCCCGTCATCAGGATGACGGAGCCCAGCGTGCCGCCGATCAGCGTCCACAGCAGGCCCCTGCGGGTGAAGCGGCGCCAGAAGAGGCTGTAGACCAGCGCGGGCGCGAGGGCGGACGCGCCCAGGCAGAACGAGAGCGTCACCAGCGGCTGCAGATTGCGGTGCTGCACCAGGACCGCGAGGAAGATCGCCAGGCCGCCGACGGCGAAGGCCGATACGCGGGCGAGCGTCATCTCCCGGCGCGGTGTGATGCCGCGGCGGAGGTGCGCGAAGACGTCGTGGGCCAGCGAGTTGGCGCAGGCCAGGATCATTCCCGCGACCGAGGCGAGCAGCGTGAGGAAGATCGCCGTGGTGACCGTCGTGAAGATGAGGGTCTCCGCCGTCGACGCGTTCACGCCGAACACCGCCTTGGAGCCCATCAGATACGCCGTGTTGCCCTGCGGGTCCGCCTGCGCGATCGCCGCCCGCCCGATCATCGCCGTCGCGCCGAAGCCGACGATGGAGATGATGAGCACGAAGAGGGCGACCGCCGACACCGCCCAGGACATCGAGCGCCGTATCTCGGGTGCGCTGCGCGCCGTGTACATGCGCATGGTGACGTGCGGCAGGCAGGCCCCGCCGAGCACCACCGTCAGCTCCGAACTGATCATGTCCAGGCGGGGGTTGGGGCCGCCCGCGAACTGCAGCCCCGACTGGAGGAAGGCGGGCCCGATGCCGCTGCCCCGCCCGGCGGCGGCGAGCAGCGCCCCGAGGTCCCAGTCGAAGCGGCGCAGGATCAGTGCGGCGATGACGAGGCCGGAGCCGAGCAGGATCACGATCTTCAGGATCTGGATGAGGGCGGTGCCCTTCATGCCGCCGATCGCCGCGTAGCTGATCATGAGGGCGCCGAGTGCGACGACGCAGCCCGTCTTCAGGCCCTCGCTGGAGAACCCGAGGATGAAGGCGAGCAGATCGCCCGCGCCCGCAAGCTGGACCAGCATCAGCGGGATCAGCGCGGCCAGTGTCGCCGCGCATGCGGTGATGCGTACGGCGCGGCCGGGCATCCGGCGGGCCAGCACGTCGCCCATGGTGAACTGCCCCGCGTTGCGCAGGGGTTCGGCCAGCAGGAACATCAGGAGCATCAGGGACAGTGCCGTGCTCAGGGCAAGGACGACACCGTCGTACCCGACGAGGGCGATCACGCCGCCGGTGCCGAGGACGGTCGCCGCGGAGATGTAGTCGCCGGCGATGGCGAGGCCGTTGCGCATCGGCGAGAGTGCGCCGTAGCCGGTGTAGAACTCGCCGAGGTCGTCGCGGTCGGGGCCGGTCAGGACGCAGAGCAGCAGGGTGAGGGTGACGACGGCGGTGAAGGCCACCAGGGACATGGCCTGTGCGGAATCGGTGGCGAGGACGGCGGAAATGTTCATCATCGGTTCGCCTCCAACTCGGCCAGCTTGCGCAGCCGTTGGGCCAGTGGGTCGAGGAGGCGGCGGGCCGTGAACTCGTACAGCGCTATGGCGAGCAGCGTGACGGGGAGCTGGCACAGGCCGAGCAGCAGACCGACGGAGAGCCCGCCGGTGACGGTGTCCGCCATCAGGGACGGCGCGTAGGCGGAGAGGACCAGGAAGAGCGTGAAGTAGCCGAGCGCGGTGAGCGTGGCGACGCGACGCTGCCATCGGTAGGCGCTGCGCAGGAAGCGCAAGTCACTGTGGCGGCCGAGCGCCGGGTGGCGGCGGGGGCGTGGCGGCGGCGGTGGGGGCGGCGGCGGTGCGACCGGCTGCCAGGGATAGGTGGGGTAGGACGGGGACGAGTCGTGCGGCGGGAGGTGCGGGTGGCGGGGGAGACGCATGGGCGGTGACTGGTACGGCCGTTGGGGCTGGCTCTGCGGCTGCGGCTCTGGCTGCTGGGCCTGCTGCGGCGGTTGGGCGTGGCGTGGCTGCTGCGGCTGGTACGGCCGTTGGGGCTCTGGCCGCTCCGGCTGTTCCCGCTGCTCCGGCTCATAGGGCTGCTGCGGTTGCTGAGCGCGGCTCGGTTGCTGGGCCTGCTGCGGCGGTTGGGCGTGGCGTGGCTGCTGCGGCTGGTACGGCCGTTGGGGCTCTGGCCGCTCCGGCTCTTCCCGCTGCTCCGGCTCATAGGGCTGCTGCGGTTGCTGAGCGCGGTGCGGCTGCTGTGCCTGCTGCGGCGGTCGAGGGTCGCGCGGCTGCTGTGGCGGTTGAGCGTGCCGTGGCTGCCCTGCCGGATATGGCTGCTGTGCCTGACCTTTCGGCTGCTGCGGTTGCTGCAACTGGCTTGATTCATACGGCTGTTGAGAGGGATGGGGCTGCTGAGGGTGTTGAGGGTGGTGACGGTGCGGCATCCCGGTTCTCCTTGCGCGGCGTCGGTCCGGTGCGGGACCGCAGGGAGGGAGAGGTGAGGACCGAGCACGTTACTTGTAAGTAGCGGGGCTGCGAAGGGGTTTGGACATACTGCTGGGTCGGTTTATTCGGCCGGTTTATTCACGGGGCGTTCACGCGGCGTGGGGCCGGTATTTTCCCCGTTCTCCGGGGCCTTCGCGCCGATTACCGGAAACCGTCGGGGCGCGAGGAATACCAGTACGAGCAGGGCGATTACCGCCGCACACCCGGCCCCCACGTACACCGTGTCGACGGCGGAGTCGACCGCGCGGCGCAGCCGTTCGGGGTCGGCGACGGACGCCGGGTCCTCCAGGGCGTGGGCGACCGAGTCCAGGGAGCCCGCGCCGCCGAGCCGCGAGGTGAGGACTGAATTGGCGATCGCCCCGAAGAGCGCGGCGCCCAGGGTCTGGCCGATCTGCCGGCAGAAGAGGATCGACGCGGTCGCCGTGCCGCGTTCGGACCAGCCGACGGTGGACTGCACCCCGACGATCAGCGGGAGTTGGAAGAGGCCGAGCGCCGCGCCGAGCAGCAGCATGATCAGGGCGGGCTGCCAGGCCTGCCC
The DNA here is from genome assembly GCF_026340305.1 of Streptomyces sp. NBC_01381. Lineage (NCBI taxonomy): Bacteria > Bacillati > Actinomycetota > Actinomycetes > Kitasatosporales > Streptomycetaceae > Streptomyces > Streptomyces sp. NBC_01381. The sequence goes on from NZ_JAPEPI010000001.1 coordinate 1,721,331, forward strand.
CGGATAGGGAAGCAGCGGGAAGGCGAAGAGGAGGAGCGCGGCCGCGCCGATGCCGAGGATCGCGGTGTTGCGGAAGCCGATCCTGCGGTACACGTGCTGGCTCAGGGCCGCCGAGACCGGCCAGCTCAGCGTCATCACGGAGAGCACGAACCCGGCGGCGATCGGCGCGAGGCCGAGCACGGACTGTGCGTACGTCGGCAGGAAGACCGTCGGGGCAACCATCAGGAGGCCGAGCGCGCCCAGGGCGAGATTGACGGCGGCGATGGTGCGGCGCCGCCAGACCCAGCCCGGCAGGATCGGTTCGGCCGCCCGCCGCTCGATGACCACGACGGCGGCCGCGAGCGCGAGGCCCGCCGCGAAGAGCGCGAGCGAGGGCGCGGACAGCCAGCCCCAGGCGACGCCGCCCTGTACGAGCGCGGTGAGCAGGACGCCGCCGCAGGCGAAGACGGCGAGCGCGCCCGCCCAGTCGGTGCGCCCCCGGGCGGTGGCCGCCGCGCGCTCCGGCTCGTGCAGATGGCGCACGATCAGCCACAGGGCCACCGCCCCGATGGGCAGATTGATCAGGAAGATCCAGCGCCAGTCGGCGTACGCGGCGATCAGGCCGCCCAGGGCCGGTCCCGCGATCGACGATGCGGCCCACACGGTGGACAACTTGGCCTGGATCTTGGGACGTTCCTCCAGCGGATAGAGGTCGGCGGCGAGTGTCTGCACCGTCCCCTGCAGCGCGCCGCCGCCCAGGCCCTGTACGACGCGGAAGGCGATCAGCGCCCCCATGTTCCAGGCGCTCGCGCAGAGGGCGGAGCCGATCAGGAAGAGGATGCTGCCCGCGATGAGGACGGGCTTGCGGCCGAAGATGTCGGAGAGCTTGCCGTAGATGGGCAGGGTGACCGTGACGGCGAGCAGATAGCCGGAGAAGAGCCAGGAGAAGACGGAGAAGCCGCCGAGGTCGCCGACGATCTGCGGGATGGCGGTCGAGACGATCGTGGAGTCCAGGGCCGCGAGGGCCATGGCGAGCATGAGCGCGGCGACGACGGGGCCGCGGCGTCGTATGTCGTCAGTGCCCACCGAGATTCCTTCCCCCTGCACGTAATTTCTCCGGGCCACCTTCTCACCCGATGCGTGGTGGGGGCAGGGGGTGGAGACCTTCTCGGCAGGTGGGGCGGTATCCGGTCGGTACGGGGGTGGAGTGATCCCCGAGTCCGGCTCCACCGGCGGGTGGAGATCCCCTAGGGGAACCTCCGTACTACGGACCGGGGATCGTTCGTACCGCTGGAGGACGAGAAGGCCAGGACCCGTCCTTAGATTGGCTTTATGCCGACGGGGGCGGACCAATCGGCCTCGGGGGCGGAAGAACCACAGTTCCAGGGGTGGGGTTTTCCCCAGTAAAAGACTGCGCCGGGCACCAGCGCGCGAGACCCCCTCGGCCGACCAGACTCTTTATGCGTAGCGAACACGCCTGACCCACCGCGTAACCGACTTAGGAGACTTACCGTGACATCGGCTGTAACCATTCCCAGGCACGGGGGCACTGGAGGGCGTACGGCCGTGGCGGCACGGGCGCGCCAGGTCGTGAAGGCGTACGGATCCGGGGAGACCCGGGTCGTGGCGCTCGACGAGATCGACGTGGACATCGCCCGCGGGCAGTTCACCGCGATCATGGGTCCCTCCGGCTCCGGAAAGTCGACCCTGATGCACTGCCTCGCGGGCCTCGACACCGTGTCCTCCGGGCAGATCTACCTCGACGAGACCGAGATCACCGGCCTGAAGGACAAGAAGCTCACGCAGCTGCGCCGGGACCGGATCGGCTTCATATTCCAGGCGTTCAACCTCCTCCCGACGCTCAACGCCATCGAGAACATCACGCTCCCGATGGACATAGCGGGGCGCAAGCCCGACCGCGGCTGGCTCGACCAGGTCGTCGAGACGGTGGGCCTTGCGGGGCGCCTCAAGCACCGCCCGACCGAGCTCTCCGGCGGTCAGCAGCAGCGCGTCGCCGTGGCCCGCGCGCTCGCTTCCCGTCCTGAGATCATCTTCGGCGACGAGCCGACAGGAAACCTCGACTCCCGTGCCGGGGCAGAGGTGTTGGGCTTCCTGCGCCGCTCGGTGACCGAGCTCGGCCAGACCATCGTGATGGTCACGCACGACCCGGTGGCCGCCTCGTACGCGGACCGGGTGCTCTATCTCGCCGACGGACGGATCGTCGACGAGATGTACGCGCCGACCGCCGAGACGGTCCTCGACCGCATGAAGGACTTCGACGCGCGGGGGCGTACGTCATGACCGTCCTCAAGACCTCGATGCGCAACTTCTTCGCGCACAAGGGCCGCATGGCGCTCTCCGCGGTGGCCGTGGTCCTTTCGGTGGCGTTCGTCTGCGGCACGCTCGTCTTCTCCGACACGATGAACACGACGTTCGACAAGCTCTTCGCCGCGACGTCCGCCGACGTCACCGTCACCTCCAAGTCCGCGACGGACCCCGGTGACCGGCCCGACACGGGCAAGCCCGAGTCGATGCCCGCATCGGTCGTCGGCCAGGCGAAGAAGGCGGACGGCGTGAAGTCCGCCGAGGGCGCGGTCAGCAGCGAGAGCGTGACCGTCGTCAACTCCGAGAAGGAGAACGTCGGTCCCACCAACGGCGGCCCGACCATCGCGGGCAACTGGACGCGCAACGACCTGCGTTCGATGGACATCACCTTCGGGCACGCCCCGCGCGGCCCCACCGACGTGATGATCGACGCCGACACCGCCGACAAGCACGACCTGAAGATCGGCGACGAACTGCGCACGATCGCCGTCTCCGGCGACCACACCGCCAAGATCTCCGGCATAGCCACCTTCAAGGTGACCAACCCCGGTGCCGCGATCGTCTACTTCGACACCGCCACCGCGCAGCGCGAACTGCTCGGCATCACCGGCCGGTTCACGCACGTCAACGTCTCCGCCGAGGCCGGCGTCAGCGACGCGGCGCTCAAGCGGAACGTCACCGACACGATGGGCGCGGACGCCTCCGCGTACAAGGTCAAGACGCAGAAGGAGAGCGCGGACGACAACCGCGAGAGCGTCAGCGGCTTCCTGAACGTGATGAAGTACGCGATGCTCGGCTTCGCCGGGATCGCCTTCCTCGTCGGCATCTTCCTCATCATCAACACCTTCTCGATGCTGGTCGCCCAGCGCACCCGCGAGATCGGCCTGATGCGCGCCATCGGCTCCAGCCGCAAGCAGGTCAACCGCTCCGTGCTCGTCGAGGCGCTGCTGCTCGGCGTCTTCGGCTCGGTCCTCGGTGTCGGCGCGGGCGTGGGGCTCGCCGTCGGCCTGATGCAGCTGATGTCCGGCATGGGCATGGAGCTGTCCACCCAGGACCTCACGGTCAAGTGGACGACCCCCGTGGTGGGCATGGTCCTCGGCGTCGTCGTCACCGTCCTCGCCGCCTACCTCCCCGCACGACGGGCCGGCAAGGTCTCCCCGATGGCCGCGCTGCGCGACGCGGGAACCCCGGCCGACGGCAGGGCGAGCGCGCTGCGCGCGGTGATCGGCCTGGTCCTCACCGGCGCCGGCGGCTACGGCCTGTACGCCGCGTCCCAGGCGGACAAGGCGAGCGACGGCTCGCTCTTCCTCGGCGGCGGTGTCGTCCTCACCCTCATCGGCTTCGTCGTCATCGGCCCGGTTCTCGCCAACGGCGTGGTCCGCGTCATCAGCGCCGTACTCCTTCGGATGTTCGGCCCCATCGGGCGGATGGCCGAGCGCAACGCGCTGCGCAACCCGCGCCGCACCGGCGCCACCGGCGCGGCCCTGATGATCGGCCTCGCGCTTGTCGCCTGCCTCTCCGTGGTCGGCTCCTCGATGGTCGCCTCGGCCACGGACGAGCTCGACAAGTCGGTCGGCGCGGACTTCATCATCCAGTCCGACAACACCCAGGCGATCACCCCGAAGGCCGCGAAGTCCCTGGAGAAGGCCGACCACGTCGCCCACATCACCCGGTACAAGGAGATCAAGGCCGACCTGACGGCCGCGAACGGCAAGGTCGCGAAGGAGGTCGGCCTGAGCGCCGCCGACGCGACGTACGCGCAGGATGTGCGCAGCGAGACGGTCGCGGGCAAGCTCGCCGACGCCTACAAGCCGGACTCCATGTCGGTCGGCGAGGACTTCGCCAAGGACCACGGCATCACCGTCGGCGACAAGGTGAAGCTCGCCTTCGACCGCGGCAGGACGGGCGAGATCACGGTCCGGGCCATCACCTCGAGCGACGCCACGATCGACTCGGGCGCGATGTACGTGAACATCTCGACCGCCGCGCAGTACGTGCCCGCCGACCGGATGCCGCCGAACGAGATCATGTTCGCCAAGGCGGAGAAGGGGCAGCAGGACGCGGCGTACAAGTCGCTGAAGGCGTCCATGGCGGACTACCCGCAGTACAAGGTCATGGACCAGACCGACTTCAAGGAGACGCTGAAGGACCAGGTCGGCCAGATGCTGAACATGGTCTACGGCCTGCTGGCCCTCGCGATCATCGTCGCCATCCTGGGTGTCGTGAACACCCTGGCCCTCTCGGTCGTCGAGCGGACCCGCGAGATCGGCCTGATGCGGGCCATCGGCCTCTCGCGCCGCCAGCTGCGCCGCATGATCCGCATGGAGTCGGTGGTCATCGCCCTCTTCGGCGCGCTGCTCGGCCTGGGCCTGGGCATGGGCTGGGGCGCCACGGCGCAGCAGCTGCTCGCCCTGGAGGGCCTGAAGGTCCTGGAGATCCCCTGGCCGACGATCATCACGGTCTTCATCGGCTCGGCGTTCGTGGGCCTGTTCGCGGCGCTGGTCCCGGCCTTCAGGGCGGGCCGGATGAACGTCCTGAACGCCATCGCCACCGAATAGCTCCCGCTACGGGGGTGCGGGGAATCGGCCCCCGGCGGGCTTCGCGCCTGCCGGGGGCCGCCTGCTGCCGCGGCTCATGCGCCCGACGGCCAGCGGCTGTCACTGCGGAGTCGTACGCTGGAGGCCCCCCGGCCCGTATGACGTTGCCGGGCGGTTCGCGTTGCCCTCCCGCGCGCCCCCGAACCTGGACGGAAAGCGAAAGCCCACATGAGCCTGCACGGTCTGCTCGACGCTGTCGTCAAGGACGCGGCCCTCGCCGAAGCGGTCAAGGCCGGGAGGGACGGCAACCGCATGGCCATCGATATGGTCGGGCCGCCTGCTGCCCGTCCGTTCGCTGTGGCCGCCCTTGCCCGCGAGACACGGCGCACCGTGCTCGCCGTGACGGCGACCGGCCGCGAGGCCGAGGACCTGGCGGCCGCCCTGCGCACGATCATCCCGCCGGACGGAGTCGTCGAGTACCCCTCCTGGGAGACGCTCCCGCACGAGCGCCTCTCGCCCCGCTCCGACACCGTCGGCCGCCGCCTCGCGGTCCTGCGCCGCCTCGCGCACCCCCGCGCGGACGACCCCGAGACCGGGCCCGTTTCCGTCATCGTCGCCCCCGTGCGCTCCGTCCTCCAGCCGCAGGTCAAGGGTCTGGGAGACCTGGAGCCCGTCGCCCTGCGCCAGGGTCAGACCACCGACCTGAACGAGACCGTCGAGGCGCTCGCGGCAGCCGCGTACTCCCGTGTCGAGCTGGTCGAGAAGCGCGGCGAGTTCGCCGTGCGCGGCGGCATCCTCGACGTCTTCCCGCCGACCGAGGAGCACCCGCTCCGCGTCGAGTTCTGGGGCGACGACGTCGAGGAGATCCGCTACTTCAAGGTCGCCGACCAGCGCTCCCTCGAAGTCGCCGAGCACGGCCTGTGGGCGCCGCCCTGCCGTGAGCTGCTGCTCACCGACGACGTACGGGAGCGGGCCGCCGCTCTCGCGGAGGCCCACCCCGAGCTCGGCGAACTGCTCGGCAAGATCGCCGAGGGCATCGCCGTCGAGGGCATGGAGTCCCTCGCGCCGGTCCTGGTCGACGACATGGAGCTGCTGCTCGACGTCCTGCCCAAGGACTCCATGGCCGTGGTCTGCGATCCGGAGCGGGTCCGGACCCGGGCCGCCGACCTGGTGGCGACCTCCCAGGAGTTCCTCCAGGCCAGCTGGGCCGCGACCGCCGGCGGCGGCGAGGCCCCCATCGACGTGGGCGCGGCCTCGCTGTGGGGCATCGCGGACGTCCGCGACCACGCGAGCGACCTCGGCATGATGTGGTGGTCGGTCTCCCCCTTCGCGGCGGATGAGGACCTCGACGAGGACACCCTCAAGCTCGGCATGCACGCCACCGAGACCTACCGGGGCGACACCGCGAAGGCCCTCGCCGACACCAAGGGCTGGCTTGCCGACGGCTGGCGCACCATCTATGTGACCGAGGGCCACGGCCCCGCCGCCCGCACCGTCGAGGTCCTCGGCGGCGAGGGCATCGCGGCCCGCCTGGACGCGGACCTCAGCGAGCTCACGCCGTCCGTCGTGCACGTGTCCTGCGGCTCCATCGACTTCGGCTTCATCGACCCCGCGCTCAAGCTCGCCGTCCTCACCGAGACCGACCTCTCGGGGCAGAAGGCGGCCGGCAAGGACGGCCAGCGGATGCCCGCCCGCCGCCGCAAGACGATCGACCCGCTGACCCTGGAGTCCGGCGACTACATCGTCCACGAGCAGCACGGCGTCGGCCGCTACATCGAGATGGTCCAGCGCACCGTGCAGGGCGCCACCCGCGAGTACCTGGTCGTCGAGTACGCCCCCGCCAAGCGCGGCCAGCCCGGCGACCGGCTCTACATCCCGACCGACCAGCTGGAGCAGATCACCAAGTACGTCGGCGGCGAGGCCCCCACGCTGCACCGTCTGGGCGGCGCCGACTGGACGAAGACGAAGGCCCGCGCGAAGAAGGCGGTCAAGGAGATCGCCGCGGATCTGATCAAGCTGTACAGCGCCCGCATGGCGGCCCCCGGCCACTCCTTCGCCCCCGACACCCCCTGGCAGCGCGAGCTGGAGGACGCCTTCCCGTACGTGGAGACGCCCGACCAGCTCACCACCATCGCCGAGGTCAAGGAGGACATGGAGAAGACGGTCCCGATGGACCGCCTGATCTGCGGCGACGTCGGCTACGGCAAGACGGAGATCGCGGTCCGCGCGGCCTTCAAGGCGGTGCAGGACGGCAAGCAGGTCGCGGTTCTGGTCCCCACGACCCTCCTCGTCCAGCAGCACTTCGGTACGTTCTCCGAGCGCTACTCCCAATTCCCGGTGAAGACACGGGCGTTGAGCCGCTTCCAGACGGACACGGAGTCGAAGGCGACCCTGGAGGGCCTGCGGGAAGGCTCGGTCGACATCGTCATCGGCACGCACCGCCTCTTCTCCTCCGAGACCAAGTTCAAGGACCTGGGCCTGGTCATCGTCGACGAGGAGCAGCGCTTCGGCGTCGAGCACAAGGAGCAGCTGAAGAAGCTGCGGGCCAACGTGGACGTCCTGACGATGTCGGCGACCCCGATTCCCCGTACGTTGGAAATGGCCGTGACCGGCATCCGCGAGATGTCGACCATCACCACCCCGCCGGAGGAGCGCCACCCGGTGCTCACCTTCGTCGGCCCGTACGAGGAGAGGCAGATCGGCGCGGCGATCCGCCGTGAACTGCTGCGTGAGGGCCAGGTCTTCTACATCCACAACCGGGTCGAGTCGATCGACCGCGCGGCGGCCCGGCTCAGGGACATCGTGCCGGAGGCCCGCATCGCCACCGCCCACGGCCAGATGTCCGAACAGGCCCTGGAACAGGTCGTGGTGGACTTCTGGGAGAAGAAGTTCGACGTGCTCGTCTCGACGACGATCGTCGAGTCCGGCATCGACATCTCCAACGCCAACACCCTGATCGTCGAGCGCGGCGACAACTTCGGCCTCTCCCAGCTCCACCAGCTGCGCGGCCGCGTGGGCCGCGGCCGCGAGCGCGGCTACGCCTACTTCCTGTACCCGCCGGAGAAGCCCCTGACGGAGACGGCCCACGAGCGTCTCGCCACCATCGCCCAGCACACGGAGATGGGTGCGGGCATGTACGTGGCGATGAAGGACCTGGAGATCCGAGGAGCCGGAAACCTCCTGGGCGGCGAACAGTCGGGACACATCGCGGGCGTCGGCTTCGACCTCTACGTACGCATGGTCGGCGAGGCCGTGGCCGACTACCGCGCCTCGCTGGAGGGCGGCGTGGAGGAGGAGCCGCCGCTGGAGGTCAAGGTCGAGCTGCCGGTCGACGCGCATGTACCGCACGACTACGCACCCGGCGAGCGGCTGCGCCTTGCGGCCTACCGTTCGATCGCCTCCGCGAGCAGTGAGCAGGACGTCAAGGCGGTGCGCGAGGAACTCACCGACCGCTACGGCAAGTTGCCCGAGCCGGTGGAGAACCTCCTCCTGGTGGCGGGCCTGCGCATGCTGGCCCGCGCGTGCGGGGTCGGCGAGATCGTGCTGCAGGGCAACAACATCCGGTTCGCACCGGTGGAGCTGCGGGAGTCCCAGGAGCTCAGGCTCAAGCGCCTCTACCCCGGCACGGTCATCAAGGAGAGCGCCCACCAGGTCCTCGTCCCGCGTCCGAAGACGGCGAAGGTCGGCGGAAAGCCGTTGATCGGGCGCGAACTCCTCGGCTGGGTGGGGGAGTTCCTCACGTCGATCCTCGGATCGTAGGCACGCGATCGGCTCAGGCCACCGGACGGATCCGTCCGCCGGTGGCCTGGTCCAGCTTCTCCACGAGGCGGTCGCGGACCTCCGTCTGGGCGGCGATGCGCCGGTCGATGACGGCGAGGCGGTCGAGGATGACCCGCAGGCCCTGGTCGGACGGCTCTGTGGTGGCGATGTCCCCGTCCAGGCAGGGCAGGAACACGCGTACGTCGTCGAGGGTGAGCCCGGCGTCGAGGAGGAAGCGGATGTTGCGGACGCGCGTGACGGCGCGCTCGGCGTCGTACAGCCGATAGCCGTTGTGGGCGCGCTCGGACTCGATGAGCCCGGCCTCCTCGTAATGCCGCAGCGCACGAGGCGTCGCCCCGGTGACCTCCGCAAGCTCCCCGATGCGCATCCGCAAGGCCCCCTTCTCCGGTTCTCCTTCGGCCGGAGCTTTTCGTATCACGCGGCGTGCCGCACGACGAGGCACTACGAGACCACGGCACCACCGTCCACCGGCAGCACGACGCCGGTGATGAACGAGGCGCCGGGCGATGCGAGCCGGGTGATGGCCCAGGCGACCTCCTCCGGCCGCCCGACCCGCCCCATCGGGGTGTGCTCCATCTGCCACTTCCGGATGGCCGCCTTCTCCTCGGTCGTGAATCCGGAGTGGTCGGCGATCGGCGTGGCCACCGCGCCGGGTGCGACGGCGGCGACCCGGATGCCACGGGGCGCGAGGTCGACGGCCCAGCCGCGGGTGAGGAGTTCGAGGGCGGACTTGGTGGCGGGGTAGAGCGAGTTGCCGGGCCAGCCGCGCTGCCCGACGGCGGTCGTGACGTTCACGATGACGCCCCGGCTCTCGCCCAGGGCGTCCAGCGCGGCCTGGGTGAGCAGGACGGGGGCGACGAGGTTGGTGGCGAGCTGGAGGCCGATGACCTCGCGGGTGTAGGTGCCGAGGCTCGCGGTGCGGACGACTCCGGCGTTGTTGACCAGGACGTCCAGGCGTCCGTGGGTCTCAAGGACGGTACGGACGATGTGCTCGGGTCCGCCGTCGGCGGTGATGTCGGCGATGAGCGGCGTGATGAGACCGCCCCCCTCGGCCGCCGTCTCGTGGAGTGGCTCGGCCCGCCGCCCCACGACGACGACCCGCGCCCCCTCGGCGGCGAAGGCGAGCGCGGTGGCGCGTCCGATGCCGGTACCGCCCCCGGTGACGAGCACGGTCCGGGTGATGTGGTCCTGCGGTTCTTGGTGGCTCATGACGGTGATGGTCGGACCCTGCCGCTAGGGGCAGGGTCAAGTGCGGCGGGCGGTCAGGGGGTGCAGGCCGCGGCGATCGACAGGCTGTTCTCGTAGAGGTGGTGGCGGGTGATGCGCCCGTCCTCGACGGTGAGGCGCAGGGCGAACGGCCCATCGAAGGACTTGCCGGTGCTGCGTACGGTGCCCCAGAGCCTGCCGAAGATGACGGCGTCGGTGCCTTCGACGATCAGCGCGTCCATGGTGGCGCCGCCCTTCTCCGGGATCACGTGCTCGGCCATCTCGTCGGCCTGCGCGGCGCACTGGGCGCCGGTGGTCCGCGGCCGGATCCACGGCACGGCCGGGTTCTCGGCGAGCAGCCAGTCGACCTCGTCGGCGAAGAGGGCGGTGAGACCCTCGGTGTCGCCCGCGAGCCGGTGGCCGAGGAAGGCCTGGACGGCGGCGCGGGTGGCGTCGGCTGTGTTCTCGGCGGGCTCGGCGTTCTCGGCGGTCATGTCGAACTCCTCGCGGTCGGCGGTTCGTTGCGGTGTGCTGACGATGGTGCCGGGAGGGCCGGACGGGCGCGATTACGTCCGAGGTAATGCGGCGCCCGGGGCGGCGCGGACGCCGGGAACCGGCGGCGTGTAAGTGGCCACGGGTGCCCCCGCCCCTTGCCCGCGCGCGTTACGGTTGCCGTGATGGAGCGTGATGGAGACCGAGATTCGGCTCAGGGGAGGGGAAGCGGCATGGCGCACGGCGCCGTTGTGGGGCTCGTCTGTTTTCCGGTGAAATCGATGCTGGGGGAGGCGCACGAGCGACTCGTCTTCGACGAGCGCGGTGTGGTCGGGGACCGGCTGTGGGCCCTGCGGTACGAGGACGGGAAGCTGGGGAGCGGCAAGAACAGCCGGCGGTTCCGGCGCACGCCGGGTCTCCTTGAGCATGTCGCCGCGTACGACGACGAGGGTCCCGTCGTCACCACGCCGGACGGAGAAACGTTGCGGCCCGGGGATCCACGGACCGCGGAACTCTTCGGCGCCGGCGTGGAGTTGGCGCGCGAGAGCGACGTCAGTCATCAGGACGCGGGCGGCGTCTCGATCGTCGGCACCGCATCGCTGCGCGCGCTCGGCGAGCTGCTCGGCGACGCCGACCCCGTCGACGTACGCAGACTGCGCAAGAACATCGTGGTCGAGACCGACGAGCCGTGGGTGGAGGAGGAGTGGGTCGGCCGGGAGATCGACTTCGGCGGTGAGCTGCGGCTGCGGGTCACCGAGCGCATCGAGCGCTGCGTGATGACCACCCAGGCCCAGCGCGGCCTGCCCGCAGACAACCGCGTCCTGAAGACCCTCACCGCCACGCGCGGCATGTGCATCGGCGTGTACGCGGACGTCGTGACCCCCGGCACCCTCGCACTCGGCGCCACGGTGGCCGCCCGGTGAGCCGACGCACCACCCGTACCACCCGGATCCGGGCCGCCGCGCTGCTCGCGCTGCTCGTCGTCACCGGCTGCACCCCCGATGAGAAGGGCGAAGGCGGATCGTCGGGCCCCGACGCCGAGGCCGGCTCCGCGCTGGCCGCCGTCGACTCGCTCACCGTCAAGGGCCGTGCGCCCAGGACGGGTTACGAGCGGGAGCGGTTCGGCAGCGCCTGGGCCGACACGGACTCCAACGGCTGCGGCACCCGGGACGACATACTCAAGCGCGACCTGGAGGACGTGAAGTTCCGGGACGGCGGCGACTGCGACGTGGCCTCGGGGACGCTCGCGCCCGACCCGTACACCGGCAAGGACGTCAGCTTCGTACGCGGCCGGAGCAAGGTCGACATCGACCATCTCGTCGCCCTCTCGGACGCCTGGCAGAAGGGCGCGGGCGGCTGGGAGCTGAGCAAGCGCATCGCCTTCGCCAACGATCCGCTCAACCTCCTTGCCGTCGACGCGGGCCCCAACCGGGGCAAGGGCGACGGCGACACGGCCACCTGGCTGCCGCCCGACAAGGGCTACCGGTGCGCGTATGTGGCCCGGCAGGTCGCGGTGAAGAAGAAGTACGGGGTGTGGGTGACGGGCGCCGAGCGCGACGCGATGAAGCGGGTCCTCTCGGACTGCCCCCAGGAGAAGCTGCCGTCCGGCGGCAATCCGACGACGGCACCGGGGCGCTTCCACGCGCGCTGAGGAGGCGCCCCGCGCGCAGCCGGAAGAAAACCACTTAACAGACCGGTCCGAGCCCGCTAGGTTCCCCCGCATGGACCTGAAGATCACGACCCTGGCCGAGCGCCCCGAACTCGCGGCGCCCCTCTGGCAGATGGAGGACACCTGGCCGGAGTTCATCGGGAACGACCCGATCGCCTGGTCGATGATCGGGCGGATCGTCAAGGATCTTCCCGAGTACGTCCTGGTCGCCACGGACGAGGGCGGCGCTGTCGTGGCCAAGGCGTTCAGCGTGCCGTTCGCGCTGCGCGCCGACGGCCGCGGTGAGCTGCCGGACGGCGGCTGGGACCAGGTCATGCTGTGGGCGTTCTCCGACCTGCGGCACGGCAGGAAGCCCGACACGGTGAGCGCGATCGAGATCACCGTGGCCAAGGAGTACCTCGGTCACGGTGTCTCCGGGCGGATGCTCGCCGCGATGCGCGAGAACGCACGCGCCCGCGGCTTCTCCCAGGTCGTCGCCCCGGTCCGCCCGAACGCCAAGCACCTGGAACCGGCCGCGCAGATCGACACGTACGCGCAGCGCAAGCGGGACGACGGGCTGCCCGCCGACCCGTGGCTGCGGGTGCACGTCCGCGCCGGCGGCACCATCGAGAAGGTGGCGCACGCGTCGATGACGGTGTCCGGGTCGACCGCCCAGTGGCGGGCGTGGACGGGGCTGCCGTTCGACACCGCCGGGACGGTCGAGGTGCCGGGCGCGCTTGTGCCGGTGCACTGCGAGCCCGAGCGTGGGTATGCGGTGTACGTCGAGCCCAATGTGTGGGTGCGGCACGTGCTGTGAGGGCTGGCCCGCCAGCTGTCAGCCCGCCAGCTCGTCCAGGTCGAGCACGTCGCCGGTGGGCGGCGTCGTCTTCACGGGCTTGTCGTAGTCGCTGAACGTCAGGGACTCGGGCTTACCGCCGGTCGTCTGGTCGACCTTCAGCAGATACGGCTTGCCCTCCGTGGCGACGTAGAGCGTGTACTTCTCCTTGCCGTCGTTCTCGGTGAGCTTGATCGCCGGGGTGCCGTCGACCGTGGTCGTGCCGCCCCTGTGGGCCGCGGAGTTGACGTCCTTGAAGTCGGCGAGCAGGACGTCGAGGTCACAGAACCCGGCGATGTCCTTCGCGTCGGAGCTCGTCGCCTTCGTCTTCACCCAACGGTCCGCGAGCATGTCCACCGCGGCCTGGGTGTCGGCGGCGGGCTCACCCTTGCTCTGCGCGCGCAGGAACTTCTCGTCGTACTTCATGTAGACGGTGCCGCCCGGGACGATCAGCTCCATCGAGCCCTCGTCGGTCGTGCTGATCGCGCCCGCGCACTTGCCGCTGGTGTCGAGGGCCATGTCCATCGAGTCCAGACCGGTCTCCTCGTCCGTGACCTTGCCCGCGACGCGGAGCGACTTGGCGTCTGAGGTCGTCTTGACGGCCTTGTCGGCGATCTCGGCGCCGGACATCCCGGCGAACGGGCCCTTGGGCTCGGCCTTCTCGGCCTTTTCCCCGGCCTTGTCCCCGGCGTTGCCGGATTCGGTGCCGCAGGCCGTCAGGCCGACGGTCGCCGCTGCGGCCAGGCAGACGGCGACAAAAGTGGTGCGATGCATGGAAGTTCCCCCCACAGGAGCTCGTCAAAGTGCTGACGTCATCTCAGCAGAGCCTGTGAACCGAGTCAACATGCGATTGGGTGGATGGTGAGTTAACGCCGTGAAGTGGGCGGTGCCGCATGCGCGGGTATGCTCGGCGCCACAGCGCCGCGACGCGACCACGCGCGGTGGGGCAGTGGACTGAGGGGAGCCGGTTCGGTGCGGGACAACGCGACAGAGGTGACCGCCGCCGGGATCGCCCGGCTCGCCGGGGTCGGCCGCGCCGCCGTCAGCAACTGGCGCCGCAGGCACGCCGACTTCCCCAAGCCCGTCGGCGGCACCGAGACCAGCCCCTCCTTCGCGCTCACCGCGGTCGAGGAGTGGCTGCGCATCCAGGGCAAACTCGGCGAGGTCCCGCTCCGGGAGAAGGTCTGGCAGCAGCTCGCAGGGCATCCGGCGGGCCCCGTGCCCGCCCTGCTGCACGCGGGCTGCGCCCTGCTTCTCGTACGCGATCGTCATCCCGGCTGGCTCAAGGTCAGCGCGGTGTCGGACGAGCGGATGGCCCAGCTGCTTCCGGGGGAGCTGGAAGGGGTCGTCGCCCCGCGCTTCGGGGGCGGTCCGGGAGTCGTGCGCATTCCGCGGGCCGCCGAACTGCTGCCCTCTGTCCCGCTGTTGAGAGGTGTCGCGGAACTCGCCACCGAGCTGGGCGCACGGCAGGCGTACGAGTTCCTGCTCGGCCGGCATATCGACGCCAACCCCCGCCAGTACACGCTCACTCCGGCAGGCCCCGCCGAGCTGATGGCCGCACTCGCCGAGATCGCAGCCCCCGCGCGGACCGTCCTCGACCCGGCCTGCGGCACCGGAGCCCTGCTGCGCGCCGTCCCGCCCCGCCCCGAACAGCGCCTGTACGGGCAGGACGCCGCCCCCGAACTCGCCGCCCTCACCGCGCTCAGGCTCGCCCTGCACTCCGACGCCACCGTGCGCGGCGCCGCCGCCGACACCCTGCGCGCGGACGCCTTCGCCGACGCGCGGGTTGACGCCGTGCTGTGCCACCCGCCGTTCAACGAACGCAACTGGGGGCACGACGAACTCGCCTACGACCCCCGCTGGGAGTACGGCTTCCCGGCCCGCACGGAGTCCGAACTCGCCTGGGTCCAGCACGCGTTGGCCCGCATCAAGGACGGCGGCACCGCCGTCATCCTGATGCCGCCCGCCGCCGCGTCCCGCCGCTCGGGACGCCGGGTGCGCGCCGATCTCCTGCGCCGCGGTGCCCTGCGCGCCGTGCTCGCGCTGCCCGCGGGCGCCGCGCCCCCGTACAACATCCCGCTGCACATCTGGGTCCTGAGCCGCCCCGTGCCGAACACACCGGCCTCGCCCGAGCTGCTCCTGGTCGAGACGGCGGGGCTCGCCGCCCCCGACGGCAGGGACCGGCAGGCCTGGCGGCCGGTGCAGGACGCCGTCCTCGACGTCTGGCGCCACTTCGAGAGGCACGGCACCCTCGACGAGCGGCCCGGCCTCGCCCGCGCCGTGCCGGTGCTCGAACTCCTCGACGACGAGGTCGACCTGGCCCCCGCCCGGCGCCTGCCGCCACCGGCGGCGGGCGGCGGCACCGAGCAGCTGACGGCGGTGCGCGAACGGCTCGGCGACGCGGTGCGGCGGACCGCCGATCTGCTGCCGCCGCAGGCCGAGCCCGCCGGTGCCGTTCGGTGGCCGCTCACCACGGTGGGGGAACTCGCCCGCTCCGGGGCGCTGTCGCTGCGTACCGGAACGGGCTCGGGAGCTCCCGGCAGCCGGGTGCTCACCGAGCACGACGTGCTCGCCGGAATGACACCCTCCGGATCTGTCGACCCGCTGACAGCAGACTCCGTGGTGACCGAGACCGGCGATGTCGTCATCCCGGTGTCCGGCGGCGGCACCGCCGCCCGCGTCGTCGACGAGGCCACTGCGGGCGCCGTGCTCGGCCGCGGCCTCACCCTCCTGCGGCCCGACCCGGCCGCCATCGACCCGTGGTTCCTCGCCGGATTCCTGCGCGGCACCGCCAACAACCGCCAGGCCAGCAGCTACGCGTCCACCGCGGCCCGGCTCGACATCCGCCGCCTCCAGGTGCCCCGCCTGCCGCTCGACGGACAGCACGGCTATGGCGAGCGGTTCCGCGCGCTCGCCGCCTTCGAGGACACCCTGCGGCTCGCGGGCCGCCTGGGCGAGCAGTTGGTGCGGGGGTTGCACGACGGACTGACGGACGGGACGCTTCCGCCGGAGTGAGGCGACCGGGTTCCGGACCGGCCGCGATCAGGACGTGACCAGTACGGCAACGGTTCGGTACAACCCGGGACCGGTTCTCCTTGTCGGCCTATACGCTCGAATCTGCATCCGTTCGTATTTCGACTTCCGGCCGTGCGTTCGCCCGTGGGCACGTACGGCTGCATCAGGCACCAGGAGCAGCCATGCACGGCCACGGCTACGCGCCGCAGCAACCGCCGCCGCCCTCCGGCGGCACCCATGTGACGCTGCGCGTGCTGTTCGTGGTCCTCGCCGTCGTGACCTGCGGCCTGGCGGCGTGGGGCGCGTTGCTGCGGCTCGCGATCGTGACCCGCAAGTCCTACGACTGGGTCCTGTTCGGGATCGTGGCCGCACTCGACGTGACGGCCGTCGTGCTGATCGGCGTCGACCCGGGCGCCGACGAGTTCCAGGGCCCCGGCAACGCGGGCATGGTGATCCTCCTGAGCACGCTGGTGGCGGCCGTCGCCTACTACCTGTTCGCGGACATACGCCACTTCAGCCCGTACCGCCGAGCGCAATTCACGGGCTACGTACCGCAGCAGCCGCAGACCGCTTACGGCTATCCGCAGCAGCAGGGTCCCGCCCCCGTCCACCTCCAGCCCACACAGCTGCACCAGCCGCCGGTCCAGCAGACACCGCCGCCGCCCACGCGTCCCGCACCGGCCCGCATCCACCAAGTACAGGCCGAGCTCGACGAGCTCAGTGACTACCTGCGCAAGCAGGAAGGCGGCAGCTGACCGTGACACTGGGGATCGGGGGCCGTGTCGTAGCCGGACGCTACGAACTCTCCACGCTCATCGGCCAGGGCGGCATGGGCCAGGTCTGGACGGCGTACGACCAACGCCTCGACCGCCGCGTCGCGGTCAAGCTCCTGCGCCCCGACCGGGTCGCGGGCGCCGAGGCGGAGGAGCTGCGCCGCCGCTTCGTGCGCGAGTGCCGCGTCACCGCACAGGTCGACCACCCGGGCCTGGTCACCGTCCATGACGCGGGCACCGAGGGCGAGGACCTCTTCCTCGTCATGCAGTACGTCGACGGGGCCGACCTCGGCGACCATCTCGCCGAACACGACCCCTACCCCTGGCAGTGGGCCGTCGCGATCGCCGCGCAGCTGTGCGCCGTGCTCTCCGCGGTGCACGCCGTGCCGATCGTGCACCGCGACCTGAAGCCGCGGAACGTGATGGTCAAGCAGGACGGCACGGTCTCCATCCTCGACCTGGGCATCGCCTCGGTGATGGACACCGACACCACCCGCCTCACCCACACCGGCTCACCCATCGGCAGCCCCGCGTACATGGCCCCCGAGCAGGCGATGGGCGGCGCGGTGGGCCCGTACACCGACCTGTACGCCCTGGGCGTCCTGCTCCACGAACTCCTCAGCGGCGACGTCCCGTTCTCCGGCTCGACCGCGCTCGGCGTGCTCCACCGCCACCTCTACGAACCGCCGCTCCCGGTCCGCCGGCTGCGCGCCGAGGTCCCCGAGGCCTTGGAGAACCTGGTCCTGCGGCTCCTCGCCAAGGACCCCCAGCACCGCCACGGCAGCGCCCAGGAGGTCTACGAGGAACTGGCCCCGCTGCTCCCTGCGCGCGGCATCCCCACCGGCGGCCCGCTCGACCCCACCCGCCCTTTCCTGCGCCCGCAGGCCCCGTGGCCCGACCGCGCGGCGACACCGGCGTCGGCCCCGGCCCTCCCGCCGAACCAGCCCGACCAGCGCCAGGGCCCCGGCAGCCCCGGCAGCCAGACGGACGTCGTGCACGCGGTCGACGAGGTCAAGCGGCTGCTCGGCGAGGGCCGCATCACGCAGGCGGTCGACATCCTCGGCTCGATCCTGCCCGCGGCCGCCGCCAAGCACGGCGAGCACTCCCCGGTGGTCCGCTCCCTGCGCAAGCAGTACGCGGCGACGCTGATGGACGACGGCCAGTACCGCCGCGCCCTGCCCGAACTGCGCCGCCTCGCCGACGAACGCGCCGCCGAGTCGGGCCAGGCCGACCCGCACTCCCTCCAGTTCCGCTACGAGGCGGCGCAGTGCCTGGAGCAGCTCGGCGAACCGGCGGCGGCCCTCGCCGAGTACCGCGCGCTCCTCCCGTACTACGAGAACCGCTACGCCTCGGACGACCGCGAACGCCCCCTGGAGATCCGCCGCCGCATCGGCCACCTGCTCCTCGCCCTCGGCGACCGCCCCGCCGCCCACGACACCCTGGCGCGGCTGCTCCTGGACGCCGAGCGGATGCACGGGGTCGGTCATCCGTTCCCGGCGGAGATCCGGCGTACGTTGCAGTGGCTCGGACAAGTGCGCGGGTAGTGACGGGCTGACGGGCGTGGGTGCCCGAACTCTTGCGGAATCGTTGGTCGAATAGGTGGCCGATAGACCGACCACTGCCTAACATCGATCACCGCAAGACTTTGTGCGCCCGCCCGTCGCCCGACCACCACCCCCGGTGGAGGCGCTGCGCGCCGCAGTGTCTTCACAATCTCCTCGGGAGGCTCACTTGCACCGCCGCCGTCGCACCGCGCTCGCCCTCTCCGTAGCCGCCATCGCCGCGGCCCCGCTCCTGACCGCTTGCGGCAGCGAAGCCCACCCCGGTGCCGCGGCCGTCGTGGGCGACGACCGCATCACGGTCGCGCAGCTGGAGGGCCGGGTGAACGAGGTGCGCGACGCGCAGCGCGCCGCCGTCCCGGACGACCAGCAGTACGAGCAGGCCATCGCCAAGTCCGGCGGCCTCACCCGCAGCACGCTGCACACGATGGTCCTGGACAAGGTCCTGCACCAGGCGGCGACCGACGCGGGCGTGGACGTGTCCCGCCGCGAGATCCAGACGATGAGAGCGGGCCTCGAACAGCAGGCGGGCGGCAAGAAGGCCCTCGAACAGGGCTGGCTGCAGCAGTACAGCGTCGCCCCGTCCCGCCTGGAGGACAGCCTCCGTACGGAGATCGAGGCGCAGAAGCTGGCCAAGACCCTGGGCGCGGACATGAACTCCCCCGAGGGCCAGGCGGCCTTCTGGAAGGCACTGTCCGCGGCCTCCAAGAAGCTGGACGTCGACCTGAACCCGCGGTACGGCACGTGGGACGTGGAGAAGTCCAAGCGCGCCGACACGAAGACGCCGTGGGTTCGCGATGTGTCCGAGGACGCGGCGGCGGGGCCCAGGCAGGCGTAGGCAGTAGTGCTGTCAGTGCCGTGGGTTACGTTCGACGGGTGAACGAAACCACGCCCCCGGCCGACGCCCCCGGCCGCGTCATCCTCCTCACCACCAGCCACCGGGTGGCCCCCGGCCTGCTCTCCTGGCCCGCCTGGCAGGCCCTGCACGGGGCGGACGCGGTCCTGTGCGCCGACGCGACGCATCCGCAGCTGCCGTATCTGCGCGAGGCGGGCGTGCGCGTGGAGCAGGCGTCGCCCACGGCCCAGGAACTGGTGGACGCCTGCGCCGGCGGCCGCACGGTCCTGGTCATCGCCACCGCCGAGGGCGACCGCCCCCTGACGGACGGCCTGGCCCGCCTCGCGGGATCGGGCCGGATCGCGATGCCGGACCTGGAGCTGCTCCCGGCGTCGTACGACCTGCCGGGCGCGCGGCTCCTGGACCTGGTGCAGGTCATGGACCAGATCCGGGGCGAATGCCCCTGGTCGTCCCAGCAGACGCACAAGGGCCTGGCGAAGTACGGGATCGAGGAGGCGTACGAGCTGGTCGAGGCGATCGAGGTGGGGGACAGGGACGAGCTGCGGGAGGAGCTCGGGGACGTCCTGCTCCAGGTGGTCTTCCACGCCCGCATCGCCGAGGAGGACCCGGAGTCCCCCTTCTCCGTGGACGACGTGGCGGGCGGCATCGTCGACAAGCTCATCCACCGCCACCCGCATGTCTTCGGCGACGACTCGGCGGACACCCCCGAGGACGTCAAGGCGCACTGGCTGCGCACGAAGGCGGAGGAGAAGCAGCGCTCATCGGTGACGGAGGGTATCCCGCTGGGCCAGCCGGGCCTCGCGCTGGCGGCGAAGCTGGCCTCGCGGGCGCGGACTGCGGGGCTTGAGGTGACGGTGCCTTCAGGGGAGGGCGTCGGCTATGAGCTGCTTGCCCTGGCCCTGCGGGCCGAGGCGGACGGGGTTGATCCGGAGGCGGCGCTGCGGGTTGCCGCGCGGGCTTACCGGGATGCGGTTCGGGCCGCTGAGAGGGCGGGGGCTTAGTACCTTTGAGGTAGGGCAGTTCGAGATGCGTGGGGGCTTGCGTGGAACCGGAGTTGGAGGAGCTTGCGGCGTCCGCGGCCCAGGCGCTGATGGCGGCTTCCCGGACCGACAAGTGGCAGGAAGTCTCCGCTCGGGTGGCGCATCACCTCAAAGACGCGGGACTGAGCGAGGGCTGGCTCGGCGCCCGGGGGCCTGACCCCGCAGCGGTGCGAGCGCGCAAGTGGCAAGGGCGGCTTGCGCGCCTGCTGGTGTCCAACCCCAGCTCGGTCGCCGAACTCCGCAGCATCGTGGCCGAGTTCGCGCCGCTCGCGGACGCCGGCCCGCAGGTGCGCAACACCGTGTCGGGCGGTGTCACGGACGGCGTGGTTCTCCAGTCGGGCCGCATCGACTCGCTCACCGTCAACGCCGCCCCCGGCACCGCCCAGGACCACATCGACTTCCGCGATGGCACCTTCAACGGCCCCGCCATCGGCGTCCAGCACAACCACTACGGAGCCCCGTCGCCGACGGCCCGCGCGATGGCTGCCGACTGGCCCCGCATCACCCGGCTCCGCCGCCTGGCCATGGGCGTTCACCCCACACGGCGGTTCGCCGCCGAGCCGACCGTGCCGCCGTACGTCACCAGGGACTGCGACGCCGAACTCAGCGGTCTGGTGCGGAGCGCCCTGCTCAACGGCGGCCTCGTCGTCGTCACGGGCCAGCCGCTCTCCGGCAAGACCAGGACGGCCTGGGCGGCACTCCGCAGGGCCGTGCGCGACGACGCCAGGGTCCACGTCGCCCCGCGGGGCACCGACCTGCGGGACCTGCCGGCCCAGCTCCGGGGCCGTGACAGCGAGGGCACGCACGTCGTCTGGCTCGACGACCTGGCGGACCACCTCGGTGAACACGGCCTCACCGCGGGCCTGCTGGCGCAGCTCGTCCACGAGCGGATCCTCGTCATCGCCACGATGAACGACGGCGACTACGACACCCACCGGTTCGGCGGCGGCCCGACGTCCCGTGTCCTCGGCGGCGCGGGCGGCACCGTCCAGCTGAGCCACGACTGGAGCGAGACGGAACTGACGCGACTCGCGCTGTTCGACGACCCCCGCCTGGTGGACGCCCGTGAGTGGCGCGGCGAAAGCGGCATCACCCAGTTCCTCGTGCTGGGCCCGGAGCTGTGGGACAAGTGGCGCAGGGCCCGCCAGGGCAACCCCTTCGGGCACCTCGTGGTGCGCGCGGCCGTGGACCTCGCCCGGTGCGGGATCACGGCGGACATCCCGCAGGTCCTGCTGCGGGAAACGTGTGCCAGGTACGGCGAACTGGACCTCACGGACGAGGACTTCGATGCGGCCCTGGCCTGGGCGGCCGAACCTCGGAACGGGGTCACAGGACTTCTCGTGCGCGGTGAGCAGCCGGACACCTGGCGGGCGTACGGCTCACTCGTCGCGGACGCCGTCCGGTGGCCCGAGACGGAGCCGGTGCCGGACACGGTGTGGGGTGAGGCGGTGGCCGGAGCACGCACCCACGGGCTCGACACCGACACTGTCGTCGCGTCGTTCCGCGCCGTCATGCTTCCGCGCGCCGACGGCGGGGACCTGACCGCCATGTACGGGCTCGGCGCCCTCGCGCACTGGGAGGGCGACGTGGTCGAGGCGGAGAGCTGGCACCGTAAGGCGGCCGACCTCGGCGACCTCCGTTCCTGCAACGCCCTGGGCCAGATCCTCGCCAACCGCGGCGCCAAGGCGGAGGCGATCCCCTACCTGGAGCTCGCCGCGGAGGCGGGCGTGGAGGCTGCATACGTCACGCTGGGCAAACTGCACCGCGACCGCGCCCGCCACTGGCTGGCCAAGGCCGCGGAATCGGGCGACGCGGAGGCGGCCTTCCAGCTGGCCCATCTCGTACTGAAGCCGGGCCGCGAGCGCCAGGCCGCCGAGTGGTACCGCCAAGCCGCCGATGCGGGCCACCGGGATGCGGCGCTTTACCTGAACACGTTGCGGGCGGGAATGTCCGCACCGGCCGAGGAGTCTGAGTAGCGCCGAAGGTGCGCGGGCTCAGTACCGTTGCTTCAGGGCGAGTTGAAGCGGCTGGAGGCTTGGCTTGATGGATGCGGAACTTCTGTCTGCGGTGAGCGCGGCGCTCACCGGGGCGATGGGGACGGATGCCTGGGCGGCCATGCGGGACAGCGTCGCGCGGCTGTACGGGAGGTCCGAGGAAGCCGAAGCGGCCCAACTCGACGAGACCAGGGCGGAGCTGCTCTCCGGCGACCAGGACCAGACGCTCGGCGCGGAGGCCGAGTGGCGGGCGCAGCTGAACCGTCTGCTGAGTCAGCACCCGAGAGCTGCCGCTGAACTGCGGGACATCGTCGAGGAGTTCGGGCCACTCGCGGACGGCAGTCCGCAGGTCTGCAACGAGGTATCGGGCGGCTCGGTGGAACAGGTCGCCATGGCGCGTTCCGTCGGTTCGGTCACCATCAATGGCTCGCCCACCCCCAAGGACCACGTCGACTTCAGCAGCGGCACCTTCAACGGCCCGGGCCCCGTCATCGGCGTCCAGAACAACTACGGGCCCCGGACCGCGTCCGCCGACGGCTGGCCCCGCGCCGACCAGCTGCGGCGGACCGCGCTGGGCGTGCGGCCCGTGCGCCGGTTCGGCGACGAGTCCGCCCTGCCGCCGTACGTCGCCCGGGACTGCGACGACGAGCTGAACACCCTGATCGCGGGCGCGCTGGAGGGGGGCGGCCTGGTCGTGGTCACGGGTGAGCCGCTGTCGGGCAAGACGATGACGGCGGCCTGGGCGCTGCTCCACCGGAATGTCGGCGACGGCGCCCGGGTCCACACCCCGCACCCCGGGACGGACCTGCGCGACATCCCGGCCCAGCTGCGGGGCCGCGACCGCACCCAGACGTATGTGGTGTGGCTCGACGACCTGGAGGGCCACCTCGGTGAACACGGCCTGACCGCGGGCCTCCTCGCTCAACTCGCCCACGAGGGCGTGCTCGTCCTCGCCACGATGAGCGACGAGGCGTACGACACCCACCGCTTCGGCGGCGGCCCGGCGTCCCGCGTCCTGAGCGGCGCGGGCACGGTCCAGCTGAACTCCCGCTGGAGCGAACCGGAGCTCGCGCGGCTCGCAGAGGCAGCTGACCCTCGCCTCGTGGACGCCGCGCGGTGGCGCGGAGAGCGGGACGTCACCGAGTACTTGGCGGTCGGCCCGGAGCTGTGGGACGAGTGGCGCAGGGCGGCCCGCAGGAATCCGCTGGGGCACCTCCTGGTGCGCGCCGCGATCGATCTCGCGCGGTGCGGGCTCACCCGGGGCGTCACACCGAAGCTGCTGAGCCAGGTCCAGGAGGAGTACGGCCCGGAGGCGGCCGACGCCGACAGCGAGAGCTTCGAGGAGGCGCTCGCCTGGGCCACCGAGCCCCGGCACGGAGTGACCGGACTGCTCGTACCGGGCGAGTGGCCAGGCACCTGGCGGGCGTACGGCTCCCTGATCGCGGACGCGGCCCGCTCGCCCCTGACGGGGCCGGTGCCGGACAAGGTGTGGGTCCGTGCGTACCGCGAGCTGCAGCCCCACGACGTGGCCGAACTGGACGGCTTTGTGGCCGCCTTCCGGCTGATCCTCACCCCCCAGGCCGCGAACGGGGACGCCCCTGCCATGACGTGGCTCGGCCTCCTTGCCGAAAACGAAGGGGACACGGCGGCCGCCGAGGACTGGTACCGCAAGGCCGCGGATCTCGGAAGCACCCGTGCCGCCGGTGCGCTGGGCCGCCTCCTGGCCGTCCGCGTCGCCTACGCGGAAGCGGTTCCTCATCTCACGGCCGCCGCCGACGCGGGCGAGGCCGGGGCGGCCGCCCTCCTCGGGCAGGTCCACCAGCACCTCGCGGTCCACTACTTCCGTATCGCCAAGGCCGACGGCGACCCCATGGCCGGGCAACGCCTCAAAGGCCTCCTCCGCCCGACCGGCCAGGAGTCGGACCCTGCCTAGGGATACCGTCGACCCCATGCACGACCAGCCGCCCGCCGCCTGCCCTGCAGGAGCCGCCACCCCGCAGCCGGAACTCTTCACCTGGGAGTTCGCCACCGACCCCTACCCCGCCTACGCCTGGCTGCGTGAGAACTCGCCCGTGCACCGGACCGCGCTGCCCAGTGGCGTGGAGGCCTGGCTGGTCACCCGGTACGTCGATGCCAAGCAGGCGCTGGCCGATCAGCGGCTCAGCAAGAATCCGGCGCATCATGACGAACCCGCCCATGCCAAGAGCAAGACCGGCATCCCGGGCGAGCGCAGCGCCAATCTGATGACGCATCTGCTCAACATCGACCCGCCGGACCACACCCGCCTCCGCCGCCTCGTGTCGAAGGCCTTCACCCCCCGCCGCGTCGCCGAGTTCGCGCCCCGCGTGCAGGAGCTGACCGACCACCTCATCGACCAGTTTGCGGAGAAGGGGGAGGCCGACCTCATTCACGACTTCGCCTTCCCGCTCCCCATCTACGCCATTTGCGATCTGCTCGGCGTCCCGCGCGAGGACCAGGACGACTTCCGTGACTGGGCGGGCATGATGATCCGGCACGGCGGCGGCCCGCGCGGCGGCGTCGCGCGCTCCGTGAAGAAGATGCGGGGCTATCTCGCCGAACTCATCCACCGCAAGCGCCTCGAACCGGGCGACGACCTCATCTCCGGACTTATCCGCGCCTCCGACCACGGCGAGCACCTCACCGAGAACGAGGCCGCCGCGATGGCCTTCATTCTCCTCTTCGCCGGTTTTGAGACCACCGTCAATCTCATCGGGAACGGGACCTACGCGCTCCTCACCCACCCCGAGCAGCGCGAGCGCCTCCAGGAGTCCCTCAAGGGAGGGGACATGGGGCTGCTTGAGACCGGTATCGAGGAACTGCTCCGCTTCGATGGGCCCGTTGAGCTGGCCACCTGGCGGTTCGCCACCGAGCCGTTGACCATCGGCGGGCAGGACATCGCGCAGGGCGACCCCGTTCTCGTCGTGCTCGCCGCCGCCGACCGCGACCCCGAGCGGTTCGAGGACCCCGACACGCTCGACCTCTCCCGGCGCGACAACCAGCACCTCGGATACGGGCATGGCATTCACTATTGCCTGGGTGCGCCGCTCGCCCGGCTCGAAGGGCAGGCCGCCCTCGCGACCTTGCTACGCCGCCTCCCTGACCTGCGCCTCGCGGCGGAACCAGGTGATTTGCGCTGGCGAGGCGGGCTCATCATGCGCGGACTGCGCACGCTGCCGGTGGAGTTCACACCCGCACAGAAGCACACCTGAGGCACCCTTGAGCTGACGGTGCGTCAAGACTGTGACTTTCACGTGATCTCCGCTGCATCGACTTGTGACAACTGTTCGACTGCGGCTACGTTCACCGACGACTCGGCATCCGCTGTCGCAGCAGCCGCAGTCGCCTCTGCAGTCTTCTGAAAGGCACTTGCATGCTCTCCGGTAATGGTCGTCACCGACGCCCCCGCCAAGCCCCGGCCCTCATCGTCGCGGCAGGTGTCACCGGATCAGCCATCGCGATCCCGCTGCTCGGCGCCACCAGCGCGAGCGCCGCGGACACCGCCACCTGGGACAAGCTCGCGGAGTGCGAGAGCGGCGGCTCCTGGAGCCTGGACCCGGGCAACGGCTACTACGGCGGCCTCCAGATGTCCCAGGAGACGTGGGAGCAGTACGGCGGTCTCGACTACGCCCCCTACGCCGACCAGGCCAGCCGTTCGCAGCAGATAGCCGTCGCCGAGCAGGTCCTGGCCGACCAGGGCCCCGGCGCCTGGCCCAGCTGCGGAGTGATCGCTGGGCTGAGCAAGGACGACGCCCCGGCCGATGTCGACCCGGGTGCCCCGATCACCTCACTGCCCTCGGACGAGCCGACCGACACGAGCGGGTCCGGCGACGCGGGCGAGTCGGGTGACTCGGGCGACTCGGCCGACCCCTCGGAGAAGCCGTCTGAGGAGCCGTCGGAGAAGCCCTCCGAGAAGCCGTCCGAGAAGCCGTCCGCAAAGCCCTCGGAGAAGCCGTCCGAGAAGCCCTCCGAAAAGGCCGACTCCGGCGACGACTCCCGAGACAAGAATCACGACGAGTCGGGCGACTCCGGCAGTGATTCGGACAAGTCCGGGCAGAACGACTCCACTTCGCCCGCCACCCCGAACTCCACCCCCTCCACCGGCGCGGGCGAAGGCTCCGGCCGGCACCGCGGCGACAGCGCGGACGACGGCCAGGCCAAGAACGGCGACCGCGACGGCTCGGGGCGGCACGCGTCGCGCGGCGACGACCGCGCGAAGGACGGCGCCGACGGGACGTACACCGTCCGCTCCGGAGACAACCTCTGGACCATCGCCGACGACCTCGGCGTACAGGGCGGATGGAGCGCGCTCTACGCCGAGAACAAGAAGTCCGTCGGAACCGATCCCGACCTCATCCTCCCCGGTCAGAGCCTCGATTTGGGCGAAAAGTAAGGGAAGTTGACGAAGAGTCGGCCAGTCGCTTCGCGCTGAATGTCCGGTTTGGCGTAAGTGAGAGATGGGTCTCAGAAGCCCTGATCGTCTTTGAAATTCGGCGGATCGCATGACTACGGTCGTGACCGCTCGCCACAGCGGGCCCCGCCGGTCGGTACGCCTAGTCCTGCCAACGGCCGTTCGGGAACAGTCGTCGCGTCAAGCGCCGTAGGCAGGAGCGGGGGACCCAATGGTTTCCGCCGGGCCCGGCCGCACAGCAGCAGAACGAAGAAGCTGCCGAGCGGAGTTGGGACCGGCTAGGGGTTAAGTCGCGCTCAAGAAGCGCGGCCGGGCAACTTCATCGGCCCGAACCCGACAGCTCACCTCGTAGGCGTCGGTGAGGGGATCACTCATGCTGTTTTCCAGCAAGGGCAAGCACCGTCGTCCGTCCAAGGCCACCCGTGTCGCCACGCTCGCCGGCGTCACCGGTGTCGCGGTCGCCGCCCCGCTGATGGCCGCCGGATCGGCCTCCGCCGCCACCGGTTCCGAGTGGGACTCCGTCGCCCAGTGCGAGGCCGGCGGCAACTGGTCCATCAACACCGGCAACGGCTACTACGGCGGCCTGCAGTTCTCGGCCTCCACCTGGGCCGCGTACGGCGGCACGAAGTACGCCGCCACCGCCGACCAGGCCTCCAAGGCCCAGCAGATAGAGATCGGCGAGAAGGTTCTCGCGGGTCAGGGCAAGGGTGCCTGGCCGAGCTGTGGCGTGGGCCTCTCGGGTGCCGCGTACAGCGGTGGCGGTGCCGAGGAGAGCGCGCCGCAGCAGCAGCCGGCCGAGCAGCCGCAGAGCCAGCCGAGCGCCCAGACCGAGGCGCCGAAGCAGGAGGCCGCCCCGAAGCAGGCCGCCCCGAAGGCCGAGTCCAAGAAGACCGTCGAGACCCCGACCGGCAAGAAGGTCAAGAAGGGCGACGGCGAGTACAAGGTCAAGAAGGGCGACACCCTCTCCAAGATCGCCGAGGAGAAGGACGTCAAGGGCGGCTGGCACAAGGTGTACAAGCTCAACGGCGACATCATCGACAACGCCGACATGATCTACCCCGGTCAGCAGCTGCACCTCAGCTAAGAGCTGACAGAGCGGCGGCCGCGCCTCGGCGGAAGCGCGGCCCGCCCCACCCCCGTCCCCACGGGCTCCCCGTCCCGGTGCGCGTATCCCCCGTACGCACCGGGGCGGGGTCTTTTTGATCCACCGCTTTGTTCCGTTCGGAAACTTTTTGCTCTCGGTTTGTCCACAGGGCGGTCGCTCGGCTGGCTCTTGTCCGGGAGCCGGTTAGGCTCGTGTCCGCGAGGCCAACGCCCCGCGTACCCGCGTCACATCCCAGAAGGAGATGCTCGTGCCGTCCATCGACGTCGTCGTAGCCCGGGAAATCCTGGACTCCCGAGGCAACCCCACGGTCGAGGTCGAGGTCGGCCTCGACGACGGCAGCACGGGTCGTGCCGCCGTTCCGTCCGGTGCGTCCACCGGTGCTTTCGAGGCCATCGAACTCCGTGACGGTGACCCCAACCGTTACCAGGGCAAGGGCGTGGAGAAGGCCGTCCTCGCCGTCATCGAGCAGATCGGCCCGGAGCTCGTCGGGTACGACGCCACCGAGCAGCGCCTGATCGACCAGGCCATGTTCGACCTGGACGCCACCGACAACAAGGGCTCGCTCGGCGCCAACGCCATCCTCGGCGTCTCCCTCGCCGTCGCGCACGCCGCCTCCGAGGCCAGCGACCTGCCGCTGTTCCGCTACCTCGGCGGCCCGAACGCGCACCTGCTGCCCGTCCCGATGATGAACATCCTGAACGGCGGGTCGCACGCCGACTCCAACGTCGACATCCAGGAGTTCATGATCGCGCCGATCGGCGCCGAGTCGTTCTCCGAGGCCCTGCGCTGGGGCACCGAGGTCTACCACACCCTCAAGAAGGTCCTGAAGGACAAGGGTCTGTCGACCGGCCTCGGCGACGAGGGCGGCTTCGCCCCGAACCTGGACTCCAACCGCGCCGCGCTCGACCTCATCGTCGAGGCCATCAAGCAGGCCGGTTACGTCCCCGGCGAGCAGGTCGCGCTCGCCCTCGACGTCGCCGCGTCCGAGTTCTACAAGGACGGCAAGTACGAGTTCGAGGGCAAGTCCCGCTCGGCCGCCGAGATGACCGAGTACTACGAGGAGCTCGTCGCCGCGTACCCGCTGGTCTCCATCGAGGACCCGCTGTTCGAGGACGACTGGGCCGGCTGGAACGTCATCACCGAGAAGCTCGGCGAGAAGGTCCAGCTCGTGGGCGACGACCTGTTCGTCACCAACCCGGAGCGCCTGGCCCGCGGCATCGAGGAGAAGTCCGCGAACGCCCTGCTGGTCAAGGTCAACCAGATCGGCTCGCTGACCGAGACGCTCGACGCGGTCGAGATGGCCCAGCGCAGCGGCTTCAAGTGCATGATGTCCCACCGCTCCGGCGAGACCGAGGACGTCACCATCGCCGACCTGGCCGTCGCCACCAACTGCGGCCAGATCAAGACCGGCGCCCCGGCCCGCTCCGAGCGCGTCGCCAAGTACAACCAGCTCCTGCGCATCGAGGAGATCCTGGACGACGCGGCGGTCTACGCCGGTCGCTCGGCGTTCCCCCGCTTCAAGGGCTGAGCCGTAGTCACGCTGTAGTTACGTACGTCCCCGTACTCGGTCCCGTACCGTGTGCGGGGACGTACGCGCGTGTGAACGGGAGGCGGGGACATGGCCGTGAAGGACCGGGACCGGTTCTCCACCGCGACCAGGCTGCGGCTGTTCGGCGAGCAGACCGCGGAGCGCGTCTACCGCTCCCAGACCAAGCGCCAGGCCCGCCGCTCCCGGCTCACCGGCCGGGCGGCGCTCCTCGCGCTTGTGCTCTGCTCCCTCGTCGTCGCGCTCGCGTACCCGATAAGGCAGTACGTCTCCCAGCGCGCCGAGATCGCCGATCAGCGCCGGGAGCAGGCCGAGCGCCGCGAGAACGTCGAGAGGCTGAAGGACGAGAAGGCGCGCTGGCGTGACGACGCGTACGCGGAGCAGCGCATCCGGGACCGGCTGCACTATGTGATGCCGGGCGAGACCGGGTTCACGGTGATCGATCCCGCGGCGACGAAGAGCCGCCGCGCCGACCAGGGGGCGGCCACGCGCCCCTGGTACTCGAACGTATGGGACGGCGTCGACAAGGCCGACCGCCCCGACGACTGACCCAAGGACATGAAAGACAGGCATGGAAACGCCCCCGCCGACCACCCCGCGCACCGAGCCCACCGACGCCGACGTCGAGGCCTTCAAGCAGCAGCTCGGCCGCCCGCCGCGCGGCCTGCGGGCCATCGCACACCGCTGCCCGTGCGGGCAGCCGGACGTCGTCGAGACGGCGCCGCGCCTGCCGGACGGGACGCCGTTCCCGACGACGTACTACCTGACGTGCCCGCGGGCCGCGTCCGCGATCGGCACGCTGGAAGCCAACGGCGTCATGAAGGAAATGTCCGAGCGGCTCAAGACGGACCCCGAGCTGGCCGCCGCGTACCGCGCGGCGCACGAGGACTACATCGCGCGCCGTGACGCCATCGAGGTCCTGGAGGGCTTCCCGAGCGCGGGCGGCATGCCGGACCGCGTGAAGTGCCTGCACGTCCTGGTCGGCCACTCCTTGGCCGCGGGCCCCGGAGTAAACCCCCTGGGCGACGAGGCCATCGCGATGCTCCCGGAGTGGTGGCGCAAGGGCGCGTGCGTTTCGACGACCGAGGAACAGGGCTGACCCCGCCGCCGCTTCGCGGCGGGCTTGCTCCCCACCCACCCGCCCTTCTTCGGGGGCTGAGCCCCCATCCCGTGACAGGAGAGCGCGCATGACCCGCGTCGCCGCGATTGATTGCGGTACCAACTCCATCCGTCTGCTCGTCGCAGACGCCGACCCCGCGACCGGCGAACTGGTCGACCTGGACCGCAGGATGACCATCGTCCGCCTGGGCCAGGGCGTGGACAAGACGGGCCGCCTGGCGCCAGAGGCACTCGCCCGCACCTTCGCGGCCTGCCACGAGTACGCCGAGGTGATCAAGCGCCACGGAGCGGAGCGCCTCCGCTTCGTCGCGACCTCCGCATCCCGCGACGCCGAGAACCGGGACGACTTCGTACGCGGAGTCCTGGACATCCTCGGCGTCGAGCCGGAGGTCATCAGCGGCGACCAGGAGGCCGAGTTCTCCTTCACGGGGGCGACGAAGGAGCTGACCGGCACCGACCACCTCGCCAAGCCCTACCTCGTCGTCGACATCGGCGGCGGCTCCACGGAGTTCGTGGTCGGCGAGGAGCACGCCCGCGCCGCCCGCTCCGTCGACATCGGCTGCGTACGCCTCACGGAACGGCACGTCCGCAGCGACCCGCCCGCGCCCGCCGAACTCGACGCCGTCCGCGCCGACATCGAGGCCGCGCTCGACCTCGCGGAGCAGACGGTCCCGATCCGCGAGGCCCGCACCCTGGTCGGCCTCGCGGGCTCCGTCACCACCGTGGCGGCCATCGCGCTCGGCCTCGACGCGTACGACTCCGCGGCGATCCACCACTCCCGTATCTCGTACGAGCAGGTCGCCGAGATCGTCGGGCGGCTCGCCGGGTCCACCCACGACGAGCGCGCCGCGATCCCGGTGATGCACCCGGGCCGCGTCGACGTGATCGTTTCGGGCGCTCTCGTGCTGTTGGCGATCATGGACCGGACGGGGGCCGGGGAGGTCGTCGTCAGCGAGCACGACATCCTCGACGGGATCGGATGGTCCCTCGCGTGAGCGGTTCCAGTGGCGTCTGAGCGCCTGGTGAGGGGCCTGGAGGGCCCTTCGGCGACGTCCTGTCGGGAAACTTCGTGAAGTTCTTCACAAGGAATTGGCCTCGGTTGGGCCAGGTTCTTGGGTTCTGAGCCCTGGAATGTGCCCGTCCGGCGCCTCTTGACCCGTGACAGTGAAGGTTCGGGCGCATGTCCGGAGTGTGAAGCGGCCGCGTGGTCCACTGTGCGAAATGGGCCAGAGCGGCAGCTCACAAGGGGTGCACAACGTCTCGGGTGAAGTCGTGGTTCCCCTGGGGGGCTATGGCCTGCGTCACGTGGGCGGCGAAGTGTAGCAGAGGGTGTACCCATGCTTGTGAAGGGGCGCACGAGCGACCCCCGTCGGGCAGGTGGATACTCGATGGCATGAGCACCACGGAGCGTCCCAGGATCCTCGTAGTAGGCGGTGGGTACGTAGGCCTGTACGCAGCTCGGCGCATCCTCAAGAAGATGCGCTACGGAGAGGCGACCGTCACGGTCGTCGACCCCCGGTCGTACATGACCTACCAGCCCTTCCTCCCCGAAGCCGCAGCCGGCAGCATTTCGCCTCGGCACGTCGTCGTCCCGCTGCGACGCGTGCTGCCCAAGGCGGAAGTTCTGACCGGCCGGGTCACCACCATCGACCAGGACCGCAAGGTCGCCACGATCGCCCCCCTCGTGGGCGAGGCGTACGAGCTGCCTTTCGACTACCTGGTCATCGCGATGGGCGCGGTCTCCCGCACCTTCCCGATCCCCGGCCTCGCCGAGCAGGGCATCGGCATGAAGGGCATCGAGGAGGCCATCGGCCTGCGCAACCACGTCCTCGAGCAGCTCGACAAGGCTGACTCCACGACGGACGAGGAGGTCCGCCGCAAGGCGCTGACCTTCGTCTTCGTCGGCGGTGGCTTCGCGGGCGCGGAGACCATCGGTGAGGTCGAGGACATGGCCCGCGACGCGGCCAAGTACTACACCAGCGTGAAGCGCGAGGACATGCGCTTCATCCTGGTCGACGCCGCCGACAAGATCCTTCCCGAGGTCGGCCCGAAGCTGGGCCAGTACGGCAAGGAGCACCTGGAGGGCCGTGGGGTCGAGGTCTACCTCTCCACCTCCATGGACTCCTGCGTCGACGGCCACGTGGTGCTCAAGAACGGCCTCGAGGTCGACTCCAACACCATCGTGTGGACCGCCGGCGTGAAGCCGAACCCGGCGCTCGCCCGCTTCGGCCTGCCGCTCGGCCCGCGCGGCCACGTGGACGCCGAGCCGACCCTCCAGGTCAAGGGCACGGACTACATCTGGACCGCGGGCGACAACGCCCAGGTGCCGGACCTCGTGGGCCGCAAGGCCGGCAACGAGAACGCCTGGTGCCCGCCGAACGCCCAGCACGCGCTGCGTCAGGCGAAGGTCCTCGGCGACAACGTGATCTCCGGTATGCGGGGCTTCCCGCAGAAGGAGTACAGCCACGCCAACAAGGGTGCGGTCGCCGGTCTCGGCCTGCACAAGGGCGTCGCGATGATCGTCATGGGCAAGGTGAAGATCAAGCTCAAGGGCCGTCTCGCCTGGTACATGCACCGCGGCTACCACGGCATGGCCATGCCGACCTTCAACCGCAAGATCCGCGTCCTCGCCGACTGGACCCTCGCGGTCTTCCTCAAGCGCGAGGTCGTCTCGCTCGGCGCCATGGAGACGCCGCGCGAGGAGTTCTACGAGGCCGCCAAGCCCGCGCCGAAGCCCGCCGCGGCCGCGGAGGCTCCGGTCGCCAAGGCCGAGGAGAAGGCCAAGGCCTCCTGACCTGCGGTCATTGATCAACCCCGAAGGGGTCGCCCGCCATCCGTGGTGCGGGCGGCCCCTTCGGCTTTTCCACCGCCTCGTACATGGCCGTTACATGTATTTTGCCGATCTGTAACGCCACAGGGGGACTGCGCGAGCGCCCCGTTGGTGTTTACGTGGTGTTGAACCTATCCGGGATATCCCGAATCACGGAGGTGTGCACCATGCCAAGCGCCGCACCGCGGCTGAAGAAGCTTGCCGAACAGTTGCTGGGAGCCCCGCTCCCTGTACGTATTCGTGCCTGGGATGGTTCGGAAGCGGGCCCGCCGGGTGCGCCCGCCCTCGTCGTGCGCAGCCGCAGGGCCCTGCGCCACCTGATCTGGAAGCCGGGCGAACTGGGTCTGGCCCGCGCCTGGGTGGCCGGGGACCTGGACGTCGAAGGAGACCTGTACGCCGCGCTCGACGCGCTCGCCGAGTTCATCTGGGAACGCGGCGACGACGCCAAGAGCCTCAGGGAATCCCTGCGCGACCCCGAGTTCCGCGCCGCCGCCCGCTCGCTGATCGCCCTGGCCGCGCCGTTCCTGCCGCCGTCCCCGCCGCAGGAGGAGATGCGCAGGCGCGGCCGGCTCCATCTGCACACCAAGGGCAGCGACCGCCAGGCCATCAGCCACCACTACGACGTGGGCAACGACTTCTACGAGCTGGTGCTCGGCCCCTCGATGGTCTACTCGTGCGCATACTGGGGGGCCGATGGAGAGGAAGCCTCCACCCTGGAGGACGCCCAGCGCGACAAGCTGGAGCTCATCGCCCGCAAGCTCGCCCTCAAGCCCGGGATGCGGCTGCTCGACGTCGGCTGCGGCTGGGGTTCCATGGCGATCCACGCGGCCCGCGAGCACGGCGTCGCCGTCGTCGGCGTCACGCTCTCCCAGGAGCAGGCCGCGTACGCAAGGAAGCGCATCGCGGAGGAGGGCCTGACCGACAAGGTCGAGATCCGCGTCCAGGACTACCGCGATGTCCGCGACGGCCCGTACGACGCCATCTCCTCCATCGGTATGGCCGAACATGTCGGCTCCGAGCGCTACTTGGAGTACGCACACGACCTGCACGCCCTCCTCAAGCCCGGCGGGCGGCTGCTCAACCACCAGATCGCGCGCCGCCCGCAGGAGGACGAGTCCGCGTACTCGGTGGACGAGTTCATCGACGCCTATGTCTTCCCGGACGGGGAGCTGGCGCCTGTGGGGACCACGGTGGGGCTCCTGGAGCGGGCCGGGTTCGAGGTGCGTGACGTGGAGGCCATCCGTGAGCACTATGCCCTCACCCTGCGGAGGTGGGTCGCCAATCTTGAGGCCGATTGGGAGGTGGGCCAGCGGTTGACCTCGCCGGGGCGGGCGAGGATCTGGCGGCTCTACATGGCCGCCTCTGCGCTGTCCTTTGAGCGCAATCGGATCGGCGTCAATCAGGTTCTCGCCGTGAAGACTCCGGAGGTTGGCACCTCCGGGGTGCCGTTGCGGGCGCGCGATTGGCGTTAGCGGCTTTTCGTCTGCGGGTCCGACGTGGCTGGTCGCGCAGTTCCCCGCGCCCCTGACTGGGCCCCGGACGGCAAGCCGTCCGGGGCCCAGGTCAGCGCGCACCGCGCGGTGCTACTCGCTCTTAATCGCCTGCAGCGGGTTCAGTCGTGCCGCGCTGCGGGCCGGCCAGACCGCCGCGAGGACGCCGACCACCGCGGCGATCAGCAGGAAGATCGCGATGCGGCCGTACGGGATCTCCATGGAGTACGTCTTCACCGTCTCGGCGATGCTGCCGCCCGCCGCCCAGCCCATGAAGAGGCCGAGGCCGATGCCGAGCACCGCGCCGAACAGGGAGATCACGACCGACTCCAGGCGCACCATCTGCTTGACCTTCGCGCGGTCGAGGCCGATGGCCCGCAGCATGCCGATCTCGTGCTTCCGCTCGAAGACCGACATGGCCAGGGTGTTGATGACACCGAGGACCGCGATCAGGATCGCCATGGCGAGCAGGCCGTACAGCATGTTCAGGACCATGTTGATGGCGCCGCCGATGGCGTTGCTGATCGCCTGCTTGTCCTGGATGGTGATGGCCGGGTTGTCGCCCAGGGCCTTGACGATGGAGTCCTCGGCGCTGTCGGACGCGCCGCCCTTCATCTTCAGGAGCACCTGCTTGTCGACGATCTTGTCGAGGTGCGGGTCGACGACGGACGTCGGCGCGAACATGCCGTTGAGCATCTCGTTTGCCTCGTAGACGCCGGCCACCTTCAGCCGGACCGTCTTGCTGTCCTCGTCGAACTTCACCGGGATGGTGTCGCCCGCCTTGATGCCCTTGTCCTTGGCGGTGTCCGAGTCCACCAGCGTGGACTCACCCTTGAAGGCGTCCATCGAACCGCTGGTGAAGTCCAGGCCGACCAGCTCGCCGATGGTCTTCGGGTCGACGCCGGAGATGGAGGTGTAGCTGCCGTCGGTCTCGCCGTACGCGGCGCGCAGCGGGCTGCTCGCCTCGACGTCGGGGAGCTTGTCGAGCTTCTCGCGGACCTCGGGGGCCAGCGGCTGGAAGTTCGCCATGGAGACGCTGTAGTCGGCCTTCAGGGAGTCGACCGCCATCTTGTTGATGGCGCTGCTCATGGAGGTCGCGACGACCGTCATCGCGGTGATGAGGGTCAGGCCGATCATCAGGGCCGACGCCGTGGAGGCCGTACGGCGCGGATTGCGCACCGAGTTGAGGCGCGACAGCTTGCCGGCGACGCCGAACGGCTTCAGGAGCGGGGCCGACGCGGCGATGACCGGGCGCGAGAGCAGCGGGGTGAGGACGATGACGCCGACGAGGATGACACCGGCGCCGCCGGCCATCACGTAGTTGTCGTCCATGAAGAGCATGACCGTGCCGAGCGCGACGATCAGCGAGCCGATCGTGTTGCGTACGACAAGACCGCGGGTGGTCGGCGTCGCGTGCACGCTGTTCATCGCGGCGACCGGCGGGATCCGCGCGGCGCGGCGGCCCGGCAGCCAGGCGGCCAGCATGGTCACGACCACGCCGATCACGAGCGCCACGACGACCGTGGTCGGGGCGATGACGAGGGGGCCCTGGGGCAGCGAGGCGCCGCCCGAGTTCATCAGGGCCTCCAGGCCCGTGGAGACGCCGATGCCGAGCCCGAAGCCGGCCACGGCGGCGACCAGGCCGACCAGGAACGCCTCGATGAGCACGGAACGGGTGACCTGGCGGCGCGACGCACCGACCGCCCGCATCAGGGCCAGCTCCTTGGTGCGCTGGGCGACCAGCATGGTGAAGGTGTTGGCGATGATGAAGATGCCGACGAAGAGCGCGATGCCCGCGAAGATCAGCAGGACCTGGCTCATCGAGCTGGTCTGCTGCTCGATCATCGCGTCCTGGTCGTCGGAGAGCTGGGTGCCGGTGACGGCGTCCGTGTCCTTGGGCAGGATCTTCTCGACCGAGCTCTTGAGCGCGGTCTCGGAGGTGCCGGCGGCCGCCTTCACGTCGATCTCGTCGTACTCGGTCTTGTTCAGCGCCTTCAGCGCGGTCGCGTTGTCGAAGACCATCAGGCTGCCGCCCGCGACGACACTGCCGTCGTCGGTGTCGAAGACGCCGCTGACCTTCGCCTCCCGCACCGGACCCTCGGTGGAGTAGCGGACCGTGTCGCCGACCTTGTAGCCGGTGCGCTCGGCGGTGCGCGAGTCCAGGGCGACATCGCCCGCGGACTTGGGCGCGGCGCCCTCGGTGAAGTCGTAGCGCGGGTCCTTGCCGTCCTTGGCCGGGTAGTAGTTGGAGCCGGTGGTGCCCCACTCGCCGCCGACCAGCTTGCCGTCCTTGTCGGCGAGCGCGGTGAATCCGGAGACCCCGCCGATCGCCGATGCGGCGCCGGGCAGCTCCTTGGTCTTGGCGAGCAGGGAGTCGGTGAGCCGGGGCTGCTGCTTGGTCTCGTCGTCGGAGCCGCCGTTCTGCTGGATGGCGACCGAGACGTGGTCGAAGCTCTTCGCCGACTTGTTCTTGTAGGCGTTGCCGAAGGTGTCGGTGAAGACGAGGGTGCCGGAGACGAAGGCGACGCCGAGCATGACGGCGAGCACGGTCATCAACAGCCTGGCCTTGTGCGCGAGCACGTTGCGCAGGGCGGTACGGAACATGGTGTGAGTCCTGGAGAGAGAGGGCCGAGGGGCGCGCCCCGAAGGGGCGCGGGGAACTGCGCGACCAGCCACGACGGACCGCAGGCGGTGAACCTGCGGACGTGGCACGGCGCTTAGCTCGTACGGCCCTTCGCGTCGAAGGACTTCATCCGGTCAAGCACGCCCTCGGCGCTCGGCGAGAGCATCTCGTCGACGACCCGCCCATCGGCGAGGAAGATCACGCGATCCGCGTACGCCGCCGCCACCGGGTCATGGGTGACCATCACGACGGTCTGCCCCAGCTCGCGTACGGAGTTCCGGAGGAAGCCAAGCACCTCGGCACCGGACCGCGAGTCCAGGTTTCCGGTGGGCTCGTCACCGAAGATGATGTCCGGCTGAGAGGCCAACGCACGGGCCACCGCGACGCGCTGCTGCTGCCCGCCGGAGAGCTCGGTGGGCCGGTGGCTGAGCCGCTCGGCGAGGCCGACCATGCTGATGACCTGCTCCAGCCACGCCTTGTCCGGCTTGCGGCCCGCGATGTCCATCGGCAGCGTGATGTTCTCCAGGGCGGTCAGCGTCGGCAGCAGGTTGAAAGCCTGGAAGATGAAGCCGATCTTGTCCCTGCGGAGCTTGGTGAGCTGCTTGTCCTTGAGGGTGGAGAGCTCGGTCTCGCCGATCCGCACGGAGCCGCCGCTGAAGCTGTCGAGCCCCGCGACGCAGTGCATGAGCGTCGACTTGCCGGAGCCCGAGGGGCCCATGATCGCGGTGAACTCGCCCTGCCGGAAGTCGACGGAGACATGGTCCAGGGCGACCACCTGCGTCTCGCCCTGTCCGTACACCTTGGAGAGATCCGTGGCGCGCGCTGCCACGGCGGTGGCGCGGGCGGCGAAGGGGGTGGTGGTCACGGGACGGTGCTCCTGTCGGGACGACGAGTGGGGACGTACTCCATCGTGCTTGCCGATCCGCGCCGTGTAGTCAGCCGCTGTTCCGGTTCCCGGGGCCCTCTCCAGTCGGACCCGGGACGCCCTTGTCATACCTGGGGATGACACCTGCCCCTGAGACGGGCAGCAGGCGGAAGCGAGCCGGGTGCGGTCCGGCTGCGGCTAAATTCCGTCATTCCGTGCAGGAGGCCGGGAACTCGCGGAATGGCCTGCGGCATGTACCGATGGCCCGTACCGGTGGCTGATGCACCCTCAGACGTCAATAAAATAAGACAACATCGGGCTGTTGTTCCGCTGTTCGGGGGACGCCTCCCGATAGGGTCGAATCACTTGATGCGGAGCCCATGGCCTGCCCGGATGGTGGAATGCAGACACGGCGAGCTTAAACCTCGCTGCCCCTCGGGGGCGTGCCGGTTCGAGTCCGGCTCCGGGCACCTCAACCGTCCCCTTGCGGGACGCTTGGGCAAGTCTGACGGAAAATCAGTTCAACGGTCAAGCATCGGCGTTGGCCAGTCACAGCGCATCGACGGCGCTCACCTTCCAGCCGTCCGTCATACGCGTGAGGGTCATCCGGACCCGATTCAGATCCACGCGCGAGCCGGAGACCTGAGTGCTCTTGGTGACCTGGTTGACGAAGAGCACCACAACGGCGCTGTCCGCCGACGCCGACGCCACCGAGGCCGCCGGGGCACCGCCGTCGGGCGGCGTGACCACGGAGGCCTTCACCACCCCCTTGTACTTCTTCGCGGTCGGCGCGACCACCGCCTTCGTCGTCCGGCCGTACTCGTCGCGGAAGGAGCCCGTGAGCCGACCGCGCGCCGCGGCGAAATCCCGGTCCAGATGTCGGTAGTCGTACGACAGGACGAGGGGCGCCGCCTTCTGCGCGGCCGCGAGGGCCTGTGCCCGCGCCGCCTCGACCTGGCGGCCGTCCCGGTACTGCCACCCGAGCACCGCGACCGCGACGAGGCCCGCGGCGGTCAGGAGGGCAAGGACGGCGCTCAGCCGTGCGCGCCGGCGCCCGCGGGGCGGGTCCTCTTGGTCCGAGGCCTCCGGGTCCGGCCCGGGATCGGACTCCGCCGGCGCGAGCAGTACCTCCCCGACCACCTTCTCGACGGGCGGCAGCCCCGTCAGGTCGTTGACCAGATCCTCGGGTACGCCGTCGAGCGCGTCCTGCGCGCCGGAGCGGCTGCCGTCGGCCCGCTTCGCTGCGGCGCGGGCGGCCGCGGTCAGGGAGCGCCGGCCCGGTGAGCCGGGTCCGGTGCCGCGGCCTCGGGTACTGGTGTTCGCCACGGTGTCTCTCCTTACGGCGAGGTGATGCGCCTTACGGGGCATGCGTTGTACGGGGTCATGCGCTTCGTGGGGTGGGGTGCGGTCAGCCGACGAACTCGACTCCGGACGTCAGCCAGCGGCCGTTCTTGAGTTCCAGGTCCAGCTGCAGCCGGTAGGTGCGGGCCTGGCCGTCGGGGGCGGCGGTGTTGGTCACCTTGCTGTCGGCGACCACCAGGACACGGGCGGAGTCCTCGTCGGCCCGGGTGATGCCCGCTTCGAGGACCTGCCCCTTGGAGACCGACTTGTTCTTGGCGACCAGCTTCGTCAGCTGCGCGGTCTGCGCCGTGAACTGCTTCTTGAAGTCACCGGTCGCGCCCTTCAGCACGTTCTCGCTGTCCCGCCCGTAATGCCGGTAGTCGAGCGAGGTGAAGTTCAGGGCCGACTGCCTGGCCGCGGCCAGGATGTCCTGGTGCCGCTGCTCCGTCGCACGCTGCTCGTACACCTGGAGGCCGAGCCAGAGGGCGAGCGCCGACGTTCCCGCGGTGGCCACGGCGAGTCCCGCGGCCATGGCGCGGCCGCTGCGGGCGGCGCCCGTGAGTCTGGCGCCGATGCGGCGCAGCGCCCATCCGGGGCGGGAGATCAGGCCCCCGGCCGAGCGGGCGATGCGGGCGATCAGAACCCCGCTCATGCCATCGGTCCTACGAGCAGCCATTGCCACGAGTCCTTTCCGAACGCGTTCTGTTCGCCGCCCGTCGAGCCGATCTCGACGGGCATTCCGTCCGGTCCGACGGCGGTGCCGGTGTCCGGGTCGTACGGGGTGACGTGCGCCGCCCGGTCCGCCCCGCCGGAGCGGGCCGGGGCGCCGGGGGCGTTCTGCGCACCGCGCACCGAGGTGTCGCCGCCGCGTGGTGCTGTGCAGCGTGCGCCGGTGTTGGCCGGGCGGTCGCCGGTGTCCGCGGGGTCGCGCCGCCGGGTGTCGTACCCCTGGCGGCAGGGCGCCGGTTCGTCCTTGCCCGCGACCAGTCCGAAGTGCGTGGTGCCGTCGCCCGGCACCACCGTGTAGCTGCCCGCGACGGTCAGGGGGAAGGTGACCAGGGCCTGTTCCACCCCGGGCAGTCGGGCCACCGTGATCTGGCCGCCGCTGATCAGATTCCCGAGGAGTACCGGCAGTTGGGTCCGGTTCGCCTTGAGCAGCGAGTCCACCTCGTGCGCGGCGGGCGCGCCCGACCCGATCAGCCTGCGGATGTCCCCGTCACTGGACTTGAGTTCCGCGGTGAGGGCCGCCAGGTCCTCGGAGAACGACTTGATCGACGAGCCCTGCTCCGACTGGGTCCTGAGGACCTTCCGCGAGTCCTCGATGAGCCTGATCGTCTCGGGGAGCGATTCGGAGGCCGACTCGACCAGCTCATTGCCCGAGTCCACCAGGCGGCTCAGGTGCGGTCCCGTCCCCTTGAAGGCCTTGCCCAGTTCGTCGACCGTGACCCGCAGATCCTCCTTGCCGACGGACTTGACCAGGCGGTCCACGCTGAGGACGAGCTCCGTGCTGGCCAGCGGCACCCGGGTGTCGCCGCGGGCGATCGTGCTGCCCTCCTTGAGCAGCGGCCCGGAGCCGGTGCGCGGCTGCAGATCGACGTACTGCTCACCGACCGCCGAACGGTGCGCCACCACGGCAAGCGTGTCCGCCGGAATCCGCGCCCCGTCCTCGATGTCGAGCGCCACCGACACCCCTCCGGCGTCGGCGAGTTCGAGCTGCCCGACCCGGCCCACGGGCACGCCGCGATAGGTGACCTCGGCCCCCTGGAAGATGCCCCCGGACTCGGCGAACTCGGCGCGCACGGTGTACCCGCGGTCGAGCAGGGCGTCGGGGATGCCGGTGTACTGCGCGCCGACGTAACTCACGCCCACGGCGGTCACGGTGGCGAACGCGAGCAGTTGGATCTTGACCGTACGTGTGATCACTAGTAGACCCCCCTCAGCAGGAGCTCGGCCAGAGCGAGGTTGATCCCGGGCGCAGAGCCCTCGGCGTTCCCGTTCCCGTACGCGGCGTACTGGCCGGTGCACACCGGCGGGCACAGCTGCCCGCCGTCGCCATCCGGGTCCGATAGGTCGTCGGGGGTGTCCGGCAGCTTCGGGCCGTCGGGCAGCTCGGGGATCTCGGGGGCGTCCGGAACGCCGGGCACGTCCGGCAGCTTCGGTGGCTTCGGCACCTCGGGCAGCCCGGGTTTGTCCGAGCCGTCCGGCTTCTCGGGGTCGTCGGCGAGATTGCCGTAGATGCTGTCC
Organism: Streptomyces sp. NBC_01381; assembly: GCF_026340305.1. Lineage (NCBI taxonomy): Bacteria > Bacillati > Actinomycetota > Actinomycetes > Kitasatosporales > Streptomycetaceae > Streptomyces > Streptomyces sp. NBC_01381. The sequence continues at coordinate 1,762,962 of NZ_JAPEPI010000001.1, forward strand.
AGATCGAGATCTGCGGTGATCTTGAGGTTGACGTAGTCGCCCTTGATGGCGTCGGTGGCGCCGCGCGGGAAGGGATAGGTCGTCAGGAGCTCAAGGGAGTTCGGCAGATCGTCGCCCGCCTTGTTCAACTGCTCCAGGATCGGCCGCAGATGCTTCAGATTGGCGACCACGTCGGAGCGTGAGGCGTTGACCACCTTGGTGCCCGCCTTGCCCAGCTTCGACAGCGACGTGAGCATCCTCGTCAGATCGCGTCGCTGGTCGGCGAGCACCTTGAGGGCGGGCGGCACGGTGTCGACGGCTTTGCCGATCGTCTTCTTCTCCTTCTTGAGGCGCTTGGCGAGGCGGTCGACGCCCTTGAGCGCCCGCACGATCTCCTTGCGCTGGCCGTCGAGACCGCCGACGAACTTGTTCAGCTCCTTCAGCAGCGACTTGACCCGGTTCTCGCGGCCTGACAGGGCCTTGTTGAGCTCCGTGGTGATCGTCTTGAGCTGGGCCACACCGCCGCCGTTGAGCAGCGCCGACAGCGCGGAGAGCACCTCTTCGATCTCCGGGTTGCGGCCGCTGCGGGACAGCGGAATCCGCGCACCGTCCTTGAGCCTGCCGACGGGGGCGCTGTCCGGTGGGGCGGACAGGGCCACGTATTTCTCGCCGAGCATGCTGGTCTGGCGCAGACCGGCGAACGCGTTGGCGGGCAGCTTCACCGAACCGGCGACCCGCAGCCGTGCCTTGGCGTGCCAGCCGTCGAGCTCCACCTTCTCGACCGAGCCCACGGTGACGTTGTTGACCTTCACGGCCGACTGCGGCACCAGGTCGAGCACGTCCCGGAACTCGACCGTGACCCGGTAGGCGCCCGCGTCCTTGGCGGCGCCGCCGGGCAGTTCGACGTCGTACAGACCGTTGAACTCACAGCCGGCCAGGAGCAGTGAACCGATCGCGGCCCAGGCGGCCGTCCCGCCCTTGCGCAGTGCGCTCATGCCGCGGCCTCCAGGATTCCGCCGAGGGTCTTGTCGCCCGGCTTCGCGCCCGAAACCCCTTGTGGCTGCGACAACTTGGGCAGCGAGTCGAAGAGTTTCCGCAGGTCCTTGCAGTCCGCGGCCTGCTTCTCGCCGGTGGTGCCGAGCAGCGAGCAGAGCAGCGCGGCCGGGTCCTGTGCCTGCTCGGCGTTGTTGCGGGTGTCGAGGGTGCCCGAGCCCGGGTTGTAGGCGTTCTGCAGATTCGACAGGCCGGTCGGCGTGGTCTCCAGGATCTCGGCGAGCGCCTTCTTCTGGGTGACGAGCACCTTGGTGACCTTGCTGAGCCCCTTCACATTGGAGGTCAGCGACTTCTTGTTCTTCTTGACGAACCGCTGCACATCGCCGAGCGCGGTGCCCAGGTGCTTCAGCGCGGCCGCCAGGTCCTTGCGCTCTCCGGCGAGCTGCCCTGCCACCTTGGCGAGGCTGGTGTTGAACGACCGCACGCTCTTGTCGTCCTTGGCGAGCATGGCCGTGAACACCTGCAGGTTCCGTACGGTGCCGAACAGATCGCCCCGGCCGTCGGAGAGGGTCGTGACGGCCGTCGAGAGATCCTCCACGGTCTGATGCAGGTTCCCGCCCTGCCCTTCGAGGTTGTCCGCGCTGACCCCGAGCAGCCGGGACAGCGAGCCCTTCTTGTTGGCGCCGCGCGGGCCGAGCGCCTGCGACGTGGTGTGCAGGCTGTCGAAGACGCGGTCGAGCTCGACCGGTACGGCGGTACGGCTCTGCGGAATGACGGCGCCGTCCCGCATCGCCGGGCCCTTCCGGTACACCGGAAGGAGCTGGAGATAACGGTCGCTGACCACGGAGGAGTTGATGATCGCGGCCCGGGCGTCGGCGGGCACCTTGCGCTCACTGTCGTACTCAAGGGTCACCCGCACCCGCTCGCCCTCCGGGGTGATCTCCTTGACCTCGCCGATGCGGACGCCGAGCACCCGGACGTCCGAACCCGGATAGATGCCGACGGTGCGCGGGAAGTACGCGGTGACGCGCACCGGTTCACCGCGCGGCCACAGCACCACGGTGAGGGCGGCCACCACAGCCAGGGCGGTCACCAGGGCCGTCCGCCGCAGGAGTCGTGCGTGCTTGCTCATCGCTTGTCTCCCGTCCGCGGGACCACCGGAGTGGCGACCAGGTTCTGGATGTAGCTGTCGAACCAGCGGCCGTTGCCGAGGGTGTTGGTGAAGAGCCGTACATAGGGCGCGAGCAGCTGGACGCTGCGATCGATGCTGGAGTAGTTGCGCTCCAGCATCGACACCACTCTGTTCAGGCCCTTGAGCGCCGGGCCGATCTCCTTGCGGTTGTCCGCCACCAGGCCCGAGAGTTCGATGCCGAGCGTGGCCGAGCTCTTGAGCAGGGTGTGGATGGCCTTGCGGCGCTTGGCGATCTCGGTGAGCAGTTTGTCGGCGTCCTTGACCAAGGTGGAGAACTCGTCGGAGCGGTCGGCGAGCACCTTGGTCACGCCGTTGGCGTGGTCGAGTAGTTCGCGCAGCTCCTTGTCGCGCGATGCGACCGTGCGGGAGATCTTCGACAGGCCCTTGATGGACGCCTTCACCTCGGCGGGAGAGTCCTCGAAGGTGGTGGAGATGGTGTCCATGGCCTTGGCGAGCTGTTCGGTGTCGACCTTCTCCGTGGTGGTGGTCAGATCGCTGAACGCGGTCACGACGTCGTACGCGGGTGTCGTCCGGGACACCGGGATCTCGGCGCCCGGCTTCAACTGGCCGGGTCCCTTGGGCTCCAGGGCCAGGTACTTCGAGCCCAGGATCGTCTTGATCCGGATGGACGCGCCGGTCCTGGTGCCGAACTTCGGCTCGCCCTTGACCTGGAAGGTGACCTTCACATGGTCGCCGTCCAGGTCGACCTCGTCGATCTTGCCGACCTTCACCCCGGCGATCCGTACCTCGTCGCCCGGCTTGAGCCCGCCCGCCTCCGAGAAGGCCGCGCTGTACGTCTCGCCGTTGCCGATCAGCGGCAGGCTGTCGGCGTTGAACGCGGCGGCGGTCAGGAGGCCGAGGGTGGTGAGACCCACGACACCGATCGTCACCGGGTTCCGCTCACGGAAGGGCGTCATCCGCCCACGCCTCCGCGGGAAGAGCCGCGGAATGCGCGGCACACGCAGCCTCATCCGCCACACCTCGCCCGTGCCACATGCAGCTCGGGAGTGAGCACCTCCTTGGTCTTCGGCAGCACGATCCGGCCGTCGAAGTCACAGAGGTAGAAGTTGAACCAGGAGCCGTAGGACGCGGTCCCGGTCAGCTTGTTGAGCTTGTTCGGCAGCCGCTTCAGCACGCCCTCCACGGTCTTCTCGTTGTCGTTCAGCGTTCCGGTGAGCTCGCCGAGCTCCTTGATGTCGTCCTTCAGCGGGGGCCGTGCCTCCCCGACCAGGCCCGAGGTGGCCTCGGTCAGGTGCCCGATGTTCACCAGTGACCTGCCGATCGGCTTGCGGTCCGCGGACAGTCCGGAGACGAGCCGCTGCAACTGCTTGAGCAGCGAGGAGAAGCGGCCGCCGCGCTTGTCCAGCGTCGTGAGCACCTCGTTGAGGTTGTCGATCACGGAGCCGATGAGCTTGTCGCGGCCGGCCAGGGTGGTGGTGAGCGACGCCGTGTGGGCCAGGAGGCTGTTGACCGTGCCGCCCTCGCCCTGCAGCGTCTTGACGATCTCGGTGGCGAGCTGGTTCACGTCCTTGGGGCTCAGCGCGGCGAACAGCGGCTTGAACCCGGCGAGCAGCGCGTTCAGATCGAGCGCGGGCTGCGTCCGGGACAGCGGGATCCGGCCGCCGGGCCGCAGCGGTGTGCTGCCGCCCGCGCCCTCGGTCAGCGCGATGTAGCGCTGCCCGACCAGGCTCCGGTAGCGGATGACGGCGCCGGTGCTGGTGAACAGCGGGCGGTCCTCGGTGACGGTGAAGGTGACCTCGGCCCGGGTCCGGTCCTTGATCCGGATGCCATCGACCTCGCCGACCCGCACCCCGGCGACCCTGATGTCGTCGCCCTCCTCCAGGCTCGTGACATCGCTGAACACCGCGCGGTAGGTGTGCTCCGGAGTGAAGGAGATATTGACGATGGTGGCCGCGAGCAGCGCCGTCGCCACCACCGTCACCACCGCGAACAGCAGGAACTTCACCAAAGGCGCCGCGGTGTCCGTGGCTCGTGCCGTCTTCATGCGACGCTCACCGCCGTTCCGCGTGCCATCGGGCCGAAGAGGAGCGTCGCGACCGGGGGCACCTGGTCCGCCGGCATCCCGAGGACCGGGGCCACGAGGGAGCCGACGGCCCGCTGTTCGGCCGAGGTCGAGGACATCGTGGCCGCGCCGGAAGGACCACCGACCTTGTTGGGCTTCGTACCGTCGTTGAGCTGGTCGTCCCCCGCGGGCACCCGGGGATGGGGCAGACCGCGGCAGTCGGGGCCCGAGCGGTCCGCGTACCGCGGTTCCTCGCCGGGCTCGTACGCGGGCTGCGGGTGGACGAATTCGAGGGTGATACGCATCTTTCCGCCTCGATAGGTCTCTTCGGACGCCTTGTCCTGCCGCACCAGGCCCTCAAGGAGGCAGGGGTACTCGGGCGCATAGCGGGCGAACAGCGCCAGCGTCGGACGGGAGACCCGACCGAGGGCGATCAGGCGCTCGCCGTTGTCGTCGAGGAAGTCCTCGCCGGTGTCGGCCGCGGTGGCGGTCGCGGTGAGGGCGGCGGCCAGTTGGCCCTGCTTCTCCACGAGGGTGCGGCTGGTGGTGACGGAGTTCCGCAGGATCTTCATCAGGTCCGGCGCCGCGTCGGCGTACACCTCGGCGACGTCGGCGAAGCGCGTGATGTCCTCCTTCAGGGACGGCAGATGCGGGTTGAGGCGGCGCAGATAGCGCTCGACGCGGGTGAGGTTGGCGCCGATCCGGTCGCCGCGCCCGTCGAGCGCGGTGGCGAACGCGGAGAGCGTCGCGTTGAGATCGGCGGGTCGCACGGTGCGCAGGAGCGGCAGCAGATCGTTCATCAGCTGCTGCACCTCGATGCCGACCGTGGTGCGGTCCTGCGTGATGACGTCACCGGCGCGGATGTGCCGCTGTGCCGGCTCACGGGGCTCCACCAGCTCGACGTACTTCTCGCCGAACAGCGTCTTGGGCAGCAGCCGCGCGTGGACATCGGACGGGATCCGGGCGATGTGCTCCGGCTTGAGGGCGATGCCGAGGGTCGCCTTCTCCCCGTCGGCCCGCACCTCGCGGACCTCGCCGACCAGCAGGCCGCGCAGCTTGACGTCGGCCCGCGGCTCCAGCTGGTTGCCCAGGGTGTCGGCCTGCAGCGTGATCCGTACGACGGAGGTGAACACCTGCTGGTACACGGCGACGGAGAGGGCGAGCAGCAGTGCGATGACCGCGATGAACACGATGCCGTACAGCCGCAGTCTGGCGCCGGGCGAAACGAGAGAGACCGGAATCCGCATCTGCCCTACCCCGCTATTCGTACGGTCGTGACGGCGCCCCAGATCGCGAGGCTGAGGAAGAAGTCCAGGACGTTGATGGCGACGATGGAGGTGCGCACGGCACGGCCGACCGCGACGCCGACCCCGGCGGGGCCGCCGCTCGCGTAGTAGCCGTAGTAGCAGTGCACCAGGATGATCACGACGGCGAAGACGATCACCTTGCCGAAGGACCAGAGCACGTCCACAGGTGGCAGGTACTGCTGGAAGTAGTGGTCGTAGGTGCCCGCGGACTGCCCGTAGTAGCCGGTGGTGATGGTGCGCGCGGCGAAGTACGAGGACAGCAGGCCGACCACGTACAGCGGGATCACCGCGACGAATCCCGCGATCATCCGGGTGGTCACCAGGAACGGCAGCGAGGGGACGCCCATCACTTCGAGCGCGTCGGTCTCCTCGCTGATCCGCATCGCGCCCAGCTGCGCGGTGAACCCGGCCCCGACCGTTGCGGACAGGGCGAGGCCCGCCACCAGGGGCGCGATCTCCCGGGTGTTGAAGTACGCCGAGAGGAACGCCACGAAGTTGGAGGTGCCCAACTGGTTGAGGGCGGCGTAGCCCTGGAGGCCGACCTCGGTGCCGGTGAAGAAGGACAGGAAGGCGATCACACCGACCGTGCCGCCGATGACGGCGAGGGCGCCTCGGCCGAAGCTCACCTCGGCGAGCAGGCGCAGGATCTCCTTCTTGTAGCGGCGCAGGGTGCGGCCTGTCCAGGCCAGGGAGCGGCCGTAGAAGGCCAGTTGGCTGCCCAGCTCTTCGAGCGAGCGGAGCGGGCGGTCGAGAAGTCGCATCAACTACCCTCTCTGCGGGACGATTTGGAAGTACACGGCGGTCATCACGAAGTTCGTCACGAACAGCAACATGAAGGTGATGACCACGGCCTGGTTCACCGCGTCACCGACGCCCTTGGGGCCGCCCTTGGCGGTGAGCCCCTTGTACGAGGCGACGATCGCGGCGATGGCGCCGAAGACCAGGGCCTTGAGCTCCGCCGCCCAGAGGTCGGACAGCTGGGCGAGGGTGGTGAACGAGGCCAGATAGGCGCCCGGAGTGCCGTTCTGCAGGACCACGTTGAAGAAATAGCCGCCGGCCACCCCGACCACCGAGACCAGGCCGTTGAGCAGTACGGCGACGACCATCGACGCGAGGACCCTGGGCACGACGAGGCGATGGATCGGGTCGATGCCGAGGACCTGCATCGCGTCGATCTCCTCGCGGATCTTGCGCGCCCCGAGATCCGCGCAGATGGCGGTTCCGCCGGCTCCCGCGATGAGCAGCGCGGTGACGATCGGCGAGGCCTCCCTGAGCACCGCGAGCACCGAGGCGGCGCCCGAGAACGACTGCGCGCCCAGCTGCCGGGTCAGGCTGCCGATCTGCAGCGCGATCACCGCACCGAACGGGATGGAGACGAGCGCGGTGGGCAGGATCGTGACGCTCGCGATGAACCAGGACTGCTGGATGAACTCCCGCACCTGGAACGGCCGTCGAGGCAGCGTCCGCAGCACGTCCAGGCCCATCGCGAAGAGACTGCCCGAGTGCCGCAGCGCCCCCTTGGGTGACAGACTCATGCGCCGCTCACCTCGCGAGCCTCTTGCGCCTCTCGCGTCTCCTCCTGCTCGGCGATCGCCTGCCAGCGGGGCGGGCGGTCGATTCCGGGCCCCGGAAGGAGTCGTGGGGTCATCTCGGCGACGCCCACGCTGTCGGCGGCGCCGCCGTTGCCGAAGTGCACCGCCTCGCGCGCCATCGTGGCGGCGTCCTTCTCCTCGGCCATGCCGATCGGCCCCTGCATCCGGCCGTTCAGGAACTGCCGTACGACTGGCTCATTGCTGGTCAGGAGCTGCTTGCGGGGGCCGAACATCACCAGTTCACGGCGGAAGAGCAGTCCGATGTTGTCGGGGACCTGGCGGGCCGACGCGATGTCGTGCGTGACGATCAGGAAGGTCGCGTCGATCTGCGCGTTGAGGTCGACGATCAGCTGGTTGAGGTAGGCCACACGGACCGGATCGAGGCCCGAGTCGGGCTCGTCGAAGAGAATGATCTCCGGATCGAGCACCAGGGCCCGTGCCAGACCGGCCCGTTTGCGCATCCCGCCGGATATCTCGCCGGGCAGCTTGTCCTCGGCGCCGATCAGACCGACCATGTCCATCTTCTCGAGCACGATCTTCCTGATCGCGCTCTCCTGCTTACGGGTGTGCTCGCGCAGCGGGAAGGCGATGTTGTCGTAGAGGTTCATCGACCCGAACAGGGCGCCGTCCTGGAACAGCACGCCGAACAGCTTCCGTACCTCGTACAGGTCGTGCTCGCGGAGCTCGGTGATGTCCGTGCCCGCGATCCGGATCGACCCGCGCTCCGGCTTGAGCAGTCCGACGAGGCTCTTGAGGAAGACCGACTTGCCCGTGCCCGAGGGGCCCAGCATGACCGAGACCTCTCCGGCGGGCAGTGTCAGCGAGACGTTCTGCCAGATGACCTGGTCGCCGAAGGACTTGGTCAGCCCTTCCACGCAGATCTCGACACCCATCCGGTTCACCCTTCGCCGTGAGCAGCTCTCTCATCTGCTCTACGGGGAAGGGCGCCCCGTCCGTCGCGGAGAAACCGAAGTTTTTTCTACGGGGCCTGTGTGACGCCGTCGGCGGGCAGCTTCGGGGCTGTCGCGGAGGCGGACGGGGCCGCGGGTACGGACACCTCCGGCGGCTCGACCGGTACCTCGGGGACGTCGGGGGAGGGCACCGCGGGCAGTGTTTCCAGGGCCGGGAGCGGCACCTCGGGCAGGGACGGCACCACGGGAAGCGAGCCGTCGGCCGGCGCCGTGCCGGGGGTGGTGGTCGACGGAGCCTGGCGGGAGCGGGCCGAGGGCGTCGCCCCGCGCTCCGGAGTACGTGCGTCATCGGCCCCATCGGAGACGGAGGACACGGAGGAGACGGAAGGGGCGGGCCGTGCCGGTCCTGGCCGGTCCCCGTCGGTGATGCCCGGCAGGACGAACCCCGCCACGGCGAGCGTCGCCGCCGTCATGGTCACGGCCGCCAGTTGCACGTTTCCGCCCGGTCGCGGCCCGCGCCCGCACAGCCACAGGGCGAGACCAAGGGTGGCGGCAAGCGCCGTGCGCAGTGTGCGCCGGGCCCTGGCGAGCAGCGACTCGGCCGTCCGGTAGCTCAGGCCCATCTTCTTGGCGACCTGACCGACGTCCAGGTCCTCGGACTTGAGCCAGATCGCCTCCGCCTGCCGCGCGGGCAGCTCCCCGCTCCGCGCGGCCAGCCACCGCGCCTCCGCACGGTCGCACACCGCGTCGTCGACGGGCAGTTGGCCCGGCGCGACCAGTTTGGGGCTGCTGCGCACCTCGGCCTCGCGACTGACCTGCCGGTACCGGTCGACACACAGCCGTATGGTCACCGTCGTCAGCCAGGCGCCGAGCCGCTCGTCGTCGAGCTGCGGATGCTCGGCGGCGCGCAGCATCGCCTCGTGTACGGCGTCCTCGGCGTCCTCGGCGCTCATGGATCTGCGGCGGGCCACCCGCAGTAGTTCCTCGCGGTGACTCCACGCGCGCTGCCACCGGTCGAGGTCCGCCTGGTCGGCCGCCCCGCCCGAACGCGCAGGGTGCATGTCCGTCGCCATGAGGGCTCCTTTGCACTCACCCGCCGGTTCTGTCCTCCCGGCGGCGCCGCGACATTACCGTTCGGTATCCAGTGTTGTGCAGGGGGAGGCGCTCATCGATTCCGTACCGTTGCCGACCGGCTGATCGGCGGTTCGACTCCGGCTCGGGGCACTTTCACCGCCCTGTGCGGGCGCGCTCAGGGCATGCGTACGGCGTTGAAGCGGGCCGCGGTGTGCAGATCGGTCTCGATCGCCGCCGCGGTCTCGCGCAGGGCCGGCAGCAGGGCCTCGACCGTCTCGCTCAGCGGGGCGGTGCCCGCGTGCTGGGCCACGTTCAGGGCGGCGACCACGCGGCCGTCCGCGCCCTTGAGCGGTACGGCGACCGAGCGCAGGCCCTCCTCCAGTTCTTCGTCCGCGGTGGCGTAGCCGTCGGCGGCGGCCCGGTCGAGGATGCGCCGCAGCTCCGCCGGGTCCGTGACCGTGTGCCGGGTGAGGGCCTTCGGCGGCTCGGCCGCCAGCAGGCGGGCGCGGTCCCGCTCGGGGAGCCCCGCGAGCAGGACGCGGCCCATAGCGGTGGGGTGGGCGGGGAAGCGCGTGCCGAGCGTGATGTAGACGCTCATCACGCGGACCGTCGCCGCCCGCGCCACGTACAGGATGTCCGTGCCGTCGAGCACCGTCACCGACGCCGACTGGTGGACGCGGCCGGTCAGTTCGCGCAGATGCGGCTCGGCGATCTCGGCGAAGCCAAGGCGGGAAAGGCCGGGGTAGCCGAGCTCCAGGATGCGGGGGAGCGGGCGGTAGAGGCGGCCGTCGTGCGCGGCGTACCCCTCCAGTTCCAGGGTGTGCAGGCAGCGGCGTGCGGTGGCCCGGGGCAGTCCGGTGGCCTCGGCGATCGCGGTGAGCGGCAGTCCGTCGCCGCGGGCCCGGCCCAGAGCGCGCAGGACGGCGAGGCCGCGGGCGAGCGACTGCAGGAAGCCGGGGCCCAGTTCGGCCTTGGCGTCGGCGGTTTCCAGTGTCTGGGTCTGAGTCTGGGGCTGGGTCTGAGTCTGATCTGGCGTCAACTCGCCCTTCTCGTACGGCGATGGGGCGGTCGGCAGTGCTTCCAGGTGGGCCGCCTCCTCGCGCAGCCGCGGAAGGACCAGTTCCGCGAGGCCCTGCGCCGTGTGTCTGCTGGTGTGGCTCACCGCGGACAGGGCGTACCGCACGCGGCCCGCGGCGTCGCGCACCGGGACCGCCGTCGCGATCAGGCCCGGCTCGATCAGCTGGTCGTCCAGGGCCCACCCCGCGGCGCGCGAGTGCGTCACGCGGTCCGCCAGGTCCGGGACGCGGGGCGCGGGCCCTGGCGGGAGTGCGGGGAAGGCGTGGCCGTCCGGATCGGCGGCCACGCGCGCGTGCCACGCGGCCCACCCCGTCTCGTCCCACTCGGCGGCGAACAGGGCGCCCGGAGCGCACCGTTCGGCGGGCAGCAGATCTCCGATGCGGAAGGCCACCGACATCGCGCGGCGACGCGCGGCCTGCGTGACGAAGCGGACGCCGTCGCCGTCCGGCACGGCGAGCGACACCGACTCGTCCAGCTCGTCCGCGAGCCGTGCGGTGCGCGCCGCGACCTCGCCGGTCAGACCGCTGGCCGCCAGATAGGCGTTGCCGAGCTCCATGAGGCGCGGGGTGAGCTGAAGCTCCTGGCCGCTCTCGCGTACGTATCCGAGCCGGGCCAGGGTCGCCACCACCCGGTCCACGGTCGAGCGGGCCAGACCCGTGGCGCGGACCAGATCGCCCGCCCTCGCCCTGTCTGCGGCCGCGAGGGCGCGCAGCACCGCGAGGCCGCGCTCCAGGGGGCGTACGGACTCTTCGGGCATGGCGCCGCTCCTCGTGGCCGTGGAAAGCCGTCGAAATGGGTGCCCCGCAACCGTTGACAGCCGCTGGGTCCGGTCGGAGACTCCCGTCAGCACATTATGAACGAAAGTTCACCAGGCGAACAAGTCGAGTGGGCTGGTTCGGAAGCGAAGGGAACGATCGATGCGCACCACCGTCGGAATCATCGGGGCCGGACCCGCGGGACTGCTCCTCGCCCGCCTGCTGCACAACGCCGGCATCGATTCCGTCGTCCTGGAGACCCGGGACCGCGCCTACGTCGAGCAGCGCCAGCGCGCCGGGATCCTGGAGCAGGGCAGCGTGGATGTCCTTCGGGAGGCCGGCGTGGCTGCCCGCATGGACCGCGAAGGCATCCCGCACGACGGCATCGAATTGCGCTTCGACCGCCGCAGGCACCGCGTCGACTTCCCCGCCCTGACCGGCGGCCGGTCCGTGATGGTGTACGCCCAGACCGAGGTCTGCAAGGACCTCATAGCCCTCCAGCTCGCGGCCGGAGGACCGCTGCTCTTCGAGGCGGAGGCGCTCGCCGTCGAGGGTGCCGAGAGCGAGAACCCGCGGGTCCGCTTCCGGCATCAGGGCCGCGAGGACGTCCTGGAGTGCGACTACGTAGTGGGCTGCGACGGCTCCTGGGGCGTGGCCCGCAAGGCCGTGCCCGCCGACATCTCCCGGGTCTTCGAGCGCACGTACCCCTTCGGCTGGCTCGGCATCCTCGCCGATGTGCCGCCCTCGCACGACGAGTTGGTCTACGCCCGCCACGACCGCGGCTTCGCGCTGCTCTCCATGCGGTCGCCGACCGTCACGCGCGCGTACCTGCAAGTCCCCGCGGGCACGGACGCCGCCGACTGGAGCGACGAGGAGATCTGGGACGAGCTCGACCGCCGCCTGGAGACCGACGACCCCTCCTGGACGCTGAAGCGCGGACCCGTCACCGCCAAGTCCGTCACGCCCATGCGCAGCTACGTCCACGAGCCCATGCGGCACGGCCGGGTCTTCCTCGCCGGGGACGCCGCGCACATCGTCCCGCCCACCGGCGCCAAGGGCCTCAACCTCGCCGTCGGCGACGTCGTCACCTTCGCCCGCGCGCTCGTCGACCTCCGCGAGACCGGCTCCGACGCCCGCCTCGATGCGTACTCGGAGACCTGTCTGCGCCGCGTCTGGCAGGCCGAGCGCTTCTCGTACGCGATGACCACGATGCTCCACCGCGGCCCCGAAGCCACCCCCTTCGACGACCGCATCCAGCTCGCCCAGCTGGACCGCATCACCACCACGCGCTCGGCCGAGGCCGACCTCGCGGAGGGCTATACGGGCTTTCCCCTCGACTGAGCCCGCCGCATCGCCGGAAAACCCCCGTCCCCCCGGAAGTCCCCACTCCCCACTCCACAAAGAAGTGAGAGCCCCGTGACCGCTCCCCAGAGCGCCGCCCCCGAGCGCACCTTCAGATCCGTGGCCCCCGTCATAGCCCTGTGCTGGCTCGTCGTCTTCTTCGACGGCATGGACGTCAACATCTACGGCGCCGTGATGCCGCACCTCATCGACGACAAGGGCTTCGGCTTCACCCCGTCGACCGCGGGCACCATCGGCTCCTGGACCACCTTCGGCATGCTGATCGGCGCCCTCGGCTGCGGCACGCTCACCGACTGGATCGGCCGCAAGCCGATGGTGGTGGGCAGCGTTGCGCTGTTCTCACTCGGCTCCGCGGTCTGCGCGCTCGCGCCGAGCGCCGCCGTCTTCGGCGCCGGACGCTTCATCGCCGGGCTCGGGCTCGGCGGTCTGATGCCGATCAGCCTCGCGATCGTCGCCGAGTTCGCGCCGAAGCGCAGGGCCGCGCTCGCCACCGGCCTGATGATGACCTCGTACCACGCGGGCGGCATGGCGGCCACGGGCCTCGGCCTCACGCTCGGGCCCGACCACGGCTGGCGCGTGGTCTTCTGGGCGGGCGTCATCCCTGCCGTCGTCGCCATCCCCCTCGTGGTGAAGTGGCTGCCCGAATCGCCGGGGGTGCTGCTCAACAAGGGCCGGGCGAGCGAGGCCGAGGCGGTCGCCGCCCGCTATCTGCTGCCGTCGCCGACCCTCGCCGAAGCCCCCGAGGCGGGTGCCAAGGGCCGTTTCTCCGCCGTGGCGTCCCTCTTCACCCCGGGACAGCGCCTCGCGACCCCGCTCCTCTGGGTCGCGTCCTTCGCCGGACTGCTCCTCGTCTACGGCGTCTCCACCTGGCTCCCCGAGCTGATGCGCGCCTCCGGCTACTCGCTCTCCTCCTCCGTCACCTTCCTCATGGTGATCAACGCGGGCGGCATCGTCGGCATGCTGGTGGCGGGCCGTGCCGCCGACAAGTTCGGCGCCATGCGGATCTCCGCGATCTGGTTCCTGCTCACCGCCTGCGGCGCCTTCCTGCTCAAGGCGGAGCTGCCGCTCGGCGTCGCGTACGTGATCGTCTTCGTCACCGGCATCTGGCTCTTCTCGGCGCAGGTCATGGTGTACGCCTCCGCTCCCTCGGTCTACACGCCGGCCCAGCGCGCCACGGGCCTCGGCTGGATCACCGGCGTCGGGCGGACCGGCGCGGTCGTCGGGCCGTGGCTGGGAGGCGCCGTCGTCTCGGGCGGAAACGCGTCCCTCGGATTCACCACGTTCGCCGTCGCCGCCGTGCTCGGTGCGGTGGCGATCTCCCTGGTGCCACTCGTCCGGCGCAGCCGCCGCAACCCGGCCGCGGCGGGAGAATCGGCGGGAGACTCGACGGGAACAGAGAGCGCGGCACCGATCGTTCTTGGTCACAAGGAGGGAAAGATCCTCCCCAAGCACTAGGGTCTTCCTTTTGCCTACGCATTACTCTTGAGCCAATGCCACGCCCGGTGGCCATGGAGGAGTGAGATGAGGAGCAGCAACCCGGTCTTCTCGCGACGGGGGTTCAGCCGCGACAACGGCTACGCGGGCTTCGGCCAGCAGCCGCAGGCCGGGGGACCCGCGGGCGGGACGCAGACCCAGTACGCGCAGGGCAATCCGTACGCGGGCGCGGGCCAGCAGGCCCCCACCAACCCGTACGCGGCCAACCCTTACGCCCAGCAGGACCTGCAGTACGGCGCGCCGCAGGCGCCCGTGACCACTGCGGGCCGCATGACGATGGACGACGTCGTCATGCGTACGGCCACGACGCTCGGCACCCTCGTGGTGACCGCCGCGCTCGCCTGGGCGCTGCTGCCGGTGGACGACGCGAACATCAGCAAGTCCTACGGCATCGCGATCGGCGCGGGCCTCATCGCGATGGTGCTCGGCCTCGTCCAGGCCTTCAAGCGCAAGGCGTCGCCCCCGCTGATCCTGACGTACGCCGCGCTCGAAGGTGTCTTCCTCGGCGTCGTCTCCAGCGTCGTCGACAACCGCATCGCGAGCGGCGCGGCCATGCAGGCCGTGCTCGGCACGATGGCGGTCTTCCTCGGTGTCCTCATCGCCTACAAGGCGGGCTGGATCCGGGTCAACCGTCGCTTCTACGGCTTCGTGATGGCCGCGGCGATGGGCTTCCTGCTGCTGACCGCGGTGAACCTGCTGTTCGCGGTCTTCGGCGGCGGCGACGGCCTCGGCTTCCGCAGCGGCGGCCTCGGCATCGTCTTCGGCATCGTCGGCATCCTGCTCGGCGCGTGCTTCCTGGCCCTGGACTTCAAGCAGGTCGAGGACGGCATCGCGTACGGCGCTCCGAAGGAAGAGGCCTGGCTCGCGGCGTTCGGTCTGACGATGACGCTGGTCTGGATCTACCTGGAGTTCCTGCGCCTGATCGCCATCCTGCAGGGCAACGACTGACGCACGACGTCGGTCAACGGCCGGCAGCCGAAGGGCCCCGCGGAACAGATGTTCCGCGGGGCCCTTCGCCGTGTGTGACGTGTGTGTGAGGGGACAGGGGGTCAGAGGAACTTGCGTGCGGCCCTCCGCAAGTCGTACTCGTGAATGATTGCCTTGGCATGTCCGTACGCGAGGTTGTGTTCGGCGCGGAGCCAGCTGACCTTCTCCTCGAAGCGGAAGAGAGAAGGGCCTTCGTCCACGGCGCGAAGCCAGTCGGAGACTTCACGACCGGTGCAGTGGGGGATGCGGGCGAGCAGATTGCGGTGGGTCTCCTCGGAGAAGACTTGGGACATCGGCGCCTCCGGACGCGTCGCGATGTGTTCCGTCCTTCACGCCACCGTGCCTGAGCGTTCGGGCGTTGGCAACAGTCCCGTCCCGGCGCATAAGGTCGCCGGGTGCTTGATACGACGCCTTTGACGGCCGCAGTGGACCATTTCGCCGATCGGTTGCGGGCCGCCCCGCAGAGTCGCCTGCAGCGGGGGGCGGCGACCGAAGCCCTCGCTCTGGCCAGGGAATTGGCGGCGTGGGCGCAGCGGATCGAGGTGCCCGACGAGGAGCCGCGGGAGATGCCGGACGCCGGGATGTTCGCGGCGGCCGACCAGATCACGGTCGCGGGGCGGGACTTGGCCCTCGTACTGGAGGACGAGCGCCAATTGGCGGAAGCGCTGACGCTGGTGGAGAAGGCGCAGAAACGCGCGTCGGTCTGAGGCCGCCCGGCGCGGGGTCTGAGGGGTGGGGACCCTCAGACCAGGGGGACGGTCAGACCGAGGCGATGACGCGGTCGGCCAGGATGTAGACGTTCTCGGTGCCGCACTCGAACGTGAGGGCGTAGGCGCCGGAGACTCCGGAGCCGCCGAGCAGGACCGGGGTGTGGCCGTCGCGCAGGGCGTCGGCGAGCTGCTCCGCGGTCTCGCGGTGGCCCGGCGTCATACAGAGCGTCGTACCGTCCGCGAAGACATAGACGTCCAGGGTGCCCAGCGGGCCCGGGCGGACGTCGGCGAGCGCCGTGCGGGCGCCGGCCAGCTCCTCCAGGCAGGCGACCGTGCGCTCGTGGTCGCCGTGGCCGTCCGTGTGGGGCGTCTGGACCGGTACGAAGTCCGGGTGCGAGGGGTGCCTGCGGCGGGCCGCGGCCAGCTCGGGGGAGTCGCCCGCGAACTCGTCGGCCGGATCCGCGTAGGGCTCGATCACCGGCTCGAGGCTGTCCGCCTCGATGCCCGCGAGATCCGCCTGGCGCGGCAGGAACAGCTCGTCCGCCATGTCGGCGAGCCCCGGCAGACCGCTGAGCAGGGACGGCGCGTCCGACGCGTCGCGGGCTTCCTGGGCGGCCCAGAAGGCCCGCGCCTCGGCGAGCTCGCGCTCCCGCTCCTCGGCGAGCGCGTCGGCCACGGCCGCGCGTATCTCGTCGGTGTCCGGAGTGGTGCGTGCCGCGGGCACGGTGGGGCGCCCCGTCGCGGCGTGGCTCTGGGCCAGCTCGGTGCGCAGGGCCGTTATCTGCTTCCGCAGCCCGTGCACGGCGTGCAGGGCGGCGGCGCCCACGGCCGTGGCGGCAGCCGTGGAGAGCAGCAGGGCAAGAGGCATGGCGCTCACTGACGTACTCCCGGTTTCAAGTCGACCCCCGACTTCCTACATCAGCTTGAAGCCTGCACGATCCACCTGTCAGTGCATTACGTCACGAATTGGACAGGTCTTTTGGCCCGGTGTTTATCCACAGATGTGCTCTGACCTGGGCATATGCATCTCCCCCAGGAGATAGGTCACATCCTGGGGGAGATTGAGTCACGAATCAATGGCGACGCCGGGGATCCGCAGGGGTCCAGAGGGTCAGCTGAGGCGCTCGATGACCATCGCCATGCCCTGGCCGCCGCCGACGCACATCGTCTCCAGGCCGAACTGCTTGTCGTGGAACTGGAGGGAGTTGATGAGCGTGCCGGTGATGCGGGCGCCGGTCATGCCGAAGGGGTGGCCGACGGCGATGGCACCGCCGTTGACGTTCAGCTTGTCGAGCGGGATGTTCAGGTCGCGGTAGGAGGGGATCACCTGGGCGGCGAAGGCCTCGTTGATCTCGAAGAGGTCGATGTCGTCGACGGTCAGACCGGCGCGGGAGAGTGCCTGCTTCGACGCTTCCACCGGGCCGAGGCCCATGATCTCGGGGGAGAGGCCGGTGACGCCGGTGGAGACGATGCGGGCGAGCGGGGTCAGGCCGAGCTCGCGGGCCTTGGTGTCGCTCATGATCACCAGGGCGGCGGCGCCGTCGTTGAGCGGGCAGCAGTTGCCGGCCGTGACGAGGCCGTCGGGGCGGAAGACGGGCTTGAGGCCCGAGACGCCCTCGACGGTGACGCCGGCGCGGGGGCCGTCGTCCTTGCTGACGACGGTGCCGTCAGGGGTGGTGACGGGGGTGATCTCGCGCTCCCAGAAGCCGTTCTTGATGGCTTCCTCGGCGAGGTTCTGGGACCGGACCCCGAACTCGTCCATGTCCTGACGGGTGACGCCCTTGGCGCGGGCCAGGTTCTCGGCGGTCTGCCCCATGGCGATGTACGCGTCCGGGATCAGTCCGTCCTCGCGCGGGTCGTGCCAGGAGGAGCCCTCGGACTTGGACACGGCCTCGGTGCGGGCCTCGGCGTCGGCGAAGAGGGGGTTGTGGGTGTCGGGAAGGCCGTCGCTGGAACCCTTGATGCTGCGGGACACCATCTCGACGCCCGCGGAGATGAAGACGTCGCCCTCGCCCGCCTTGATGGCGTGCAGGGCCATGCGGCTCGTCTGCAGGGAGGAGGAGCAGTAGCGGGTGATGGTGCAGCCGGGGAGGTGGTCCATCCCCATCTGTACGGCGACGATGCGGCCCAGGTTGTGCCCCTGCTCGCCGCCGGGCAGACCACAGCCGAGCATCAGGTCGTCGATCTGCTTCGGGTCGAGCTCGGGGACCTTGGCGAGGGCGGCCTCGATGATCGTGGCGGTCAGGTCGTCCGGGCGCAGATCCTTCAGCGAGCCCTTGAAGGCGCGGCCGATCGGGGTGCGGGCGGCAGAGACGATCACGGCTTCGGGCATCACGGACTCCTGGCGGGGGCGCCCCGAGCGGGGCGGGCGGCTGGCGGACTCCCTGGGAAGTTACCTGTACGTATCGCTGTCAGTCACCGGGCGGGGACTGTGACGCGGGACGCATTTTTCTAAGCGCTTGCTCATTTCTGGCGGGGGCGCCTTGGATGGGGGGTGCGGATTCTGGCTGCGGGCCGGTGGGGGCTTGGCGCGCAGTTCCCCGCGCCCCTGAAGGGGCACGACCGCCTGCGCCCCTTCAGGGGCGCGGGGAACTGCGCGATCAGCCACAGACGGCCCGCAGATCGTGAACAGCGTCAGTGCGGCAGCGGAGACGGATCCGGGGTGTGGATGCGGCGGCGGCGCCGCCGCTTGAGGAGGGCCCAGGGTCCCCGTGGCCCCGTAGGCATCGCGGCAGCGACCTCCGTGCCGCCCTCCGACGCGGCCTGCGCCGCCGCGCGGGCCACCGGCAGGAAGCCCTCCCGGCGGGAGACGTCGGGGCGCTCCTCCTCCGGCCACAGGCCCAGCGCCGCGCAGAGGGTCGGCAGGACCGCCATGGCCGCCGTCGCGTACCCCTCCGCGGAGGGGTGGTAGTTGTCGGGGCCGAACAGCTCCCGCGGGTTCGCCGCGAACTCGGGGCCCAGGAGATCGCCGAGCGACACCGTACGGCCGCCCTGCTCCACCACGCCGATCGTCTGCGCCGCCGCCAGCTGCCGCGAGACCCGGCGGGCCATCCAGCGCAGGGGCTGGTAGACGTTCTCCACGGTGCCGAGGTCCGGGCAGGTGCCGACGACCACCTCCGCGCCGGCCGTCCGCAGCCGCCGCACCGCCGCCGCCAGGTAGCGGACCGACCGTGTCGCCGGGATCCGGTGCGTCACGTCGTTCGCGCCGATCATGATGACGCAGACGTCCGGGATCCAGGACGAGGGGTCGGAGAGGATCAGGGACACCTGGCGGTCCAGGTCGTCCGACTGGGCCCCCGGCTGCGCCACGTTCCGCAGCTCCACCGGACGCTCCGCCACCGCCGCGAGCCCCGAGGAGAGCAGCGCCCCCGGGGTGTGCCGGGCCCGGTGCACCCCCTGCCCCGCGGCCGTCGAGTCGCCGAGCATCGCGAACCGCACGGGCTCGGCGCCGTCCTGCCGCTCCGCGAGCGCCCCGCCGTACCGCCCGTCGGCCCGTGGCGGCGCCGCATGCTCCCCGTTGTTGCCCACCGAACGCTTCGCCAGCTGCACCTCGGCGAGGACCACCCCCACGGTCGCCGCGCCGAGCAGCCCGATGCCTCCGCCGCCGTACGCCGCGCCCGCGGCGATCCGCCTCGCCACCCTCGCCCTCGACATGCCCTGCAGCCACCTCCTCGTAGCCATACCGCCGTACATCCACTCATTGCCCCGTAAGGGCGGTCGGCCAATCGTGATCGGAGGTGAACGGGCGACCAGGAGTCTTACGCTTACGACACCCATTCGTCGCACTACATGGCAGCCCGGAGACAACGGTGCAATTCCACGACTCGATGATCAGTCTCGTCGGCAACACCCCGCTGGTGAGGCTCAACAACGTGACCGCGGGCATTCAGGCCACGGTCCTGGCCAAGGTCGAGTACTTCAACCCCGGCGGGTCGGTGAAGGACCGCATCGCACTGCGCATGATCGAGGCCGCCGAACAGAGCGGGGAGCTCGAGCCCGGCGGCACGATCGTCGAGCCGACCTCGGGGAACACCGGGGTCGGCCTTGCGATCGTGGCCCAGCAGAAGGGCTACAAGTGCATCTTCGTCTGCCCGGACAAGGTGTCCCTGGACAAGATCAATGTGCTGCGGGCGTACGGCGCCGACGTCGTCGTCTGCCCCACGGCCGTCGACCCGGAGCACCCGGACTCGTACTACAACGTCTCCGACCGCCTGGTGCGTGAGACCCCCGGTGCCTGGAAGCCCGACCAGTACTCGAACCCGAACAATCCGCTCTCCCACTACCACTCCACCGGCCCTGAGCTGTGGGAGCAGACAGAAGGAAAGATCACCCATTTCGTGGCGGGCATCGGCACCGGCGGCACGATCTCGGGGACCGGCGGATATCTGAAGGAGGTGTCCGGCGGCAAGGTCAAGGTCGTCGGCGCCGACCCCGAGGGGTCGGTCTACTCCGGCGGCTCAGGGCGGCCGTATCTCGTCGAGGGCGTCGGCGAGGACTTCTGGCCGACGGCGTACGACCGCAATGTGACCGACGAGATCGTCGCGGTGTCCGACAAGGACTCCTTCCAGATGACGCGGCGCCTCGCCAAGGAGGAGGGACTGCTCGTCGGCGGCTCCTGCGGCATGGCGGTCGTGGCCGCGCTGCGGGTGGCGGAACGGCTCGGGCCCGACGACGTCGTGGTCGTACTTCTCCCCGACTCCGGCCGCGGCTACATGAGCAAGATCTTCAGCGACGAGTGGATGAACGACTACGGGTTCCTGGAGCAGGCCGGCGACCAGCCTCGCGTCGGTGACGTACTGAGCCGCAAGGAGGGTGGCAAGCTGCCCTCGCTCGTTCATATGCACCCGGAGGAGACGGTCGGCGAGGCCATCGAGGTACTGCGTGAGTACGGCGTCTCGCAGATGCCCATCGTCAAGCCGGGCGCGGGCCACCCCGACGTGATGGCGGCGGAGGTCATCGGCTCGGTCGTCGAACGCGAGCTCCTGGACGCCCTGTTCGCGCAGCGCGCCTCGCTCGGCGACCCGCTGGAGAAGCACATGTCCGACCCGCTGCCGCAGGTCGGCTCGGGCGAGCCGGTCGGCGACCTGATGTCGGTGCTCGGCGCGGCCGACGCGGCGATCGTGCTCGTCGAGGGCAAGCCGACGGGTGTGGTGAGCCGTCAGGACCTGCTGGCGTTCCTCGCGGAGCAGCAGGGGCAGTAAGCCACCGGGTGTGCCGTGGGCCGAACTTCGCGGAAGTGGTACGAGCGCGTCACGTCCGCGCAGCACCCGCTTAACACGGCTCCGGCACATTGGTCGTTGTCGGCGTACAGGAACTCCGGAGCGGCTCCCGGACCTCTGAACGCCCGGACGCGAGGCCCGGCCTGACCCGGCCCGCGTCCCTCGCGGGGACCGCCGTCGTCCCGCCCCCTGGGAAACCGGGGGTGCGGCGGTCCCCGCGCATGAACTTCACTCGTCCCACTCCGACTTCCGGCCGCCGCGGTCCCCGCGGCGGCCGAAGCGCATGCCGCGCATCGCGTGCACCCCGTTCACCCCGACGATGCCCGCCCAGGTGATGAAGAGGCCCGGCAGATCGGCGTTGACCACGCCGATCGCCGAGAGGGGGATCGCGAGGATCAGTGAGACGACGGCGAAGCCGAAGCGCTCGCCCCATGAGTCCACCGCGTTGTCGGGCGCGCGGGAGCCGCGGGCGACGACCATCTGCTGCTCGGCCATGTGCCGGCGCATCCGCCGGTCGATGGTGCCGTCCAGGCGCTGCTCGACCTTTCCGAGGAACGAGTCGACCAGCGCGGACTCATACTCTTCGCCGAGCTCTCTGCGGGCATGCAGAGTGGCGTCGAGTTCCTTCTTGAGTTCGGCGTCACGGGCTTCCATGGTTCTTTACCGTACGCAGCTCGGACGCCTCTGGCAGTGGGGCTATCCCCCCATTCTCATCGGGGTTCAGCCCTAGAGTGGCGCCGCGCCGGGCCAGCAGCCAATACAGGACCGCCGGTACGACCAGGCCCACGATCCACGACACGTCCGCGCCGCCGAGCGGCTCGACCAGCGGGCCGGTGTAGAAGTGCGTGACCAGGAACGGGAGCTGGGCGAGCAGGCCCACCCCGTAGACGACGAGGGCGTCCCAGCGCCATGCGCCGTACCGTCCCGCCGGGTCGGAGAGCGCCGGGATGTCGTAGCGCTCCTTGGAGATCAGGTAGTAGTCGACCAGGTTGATCGCCGACCACGGCGTGAAGAACGTCAGCAGGAAGAGCAGGAAGTCCTTGAAGGACGTCAGGAAGCTGTCCTTGCCCAGGAGGGCCACCGTCGTTCCCGCGATCATGATCAGGGCGATGTACACCGCCCTGCCGCGCTGCGAGAGGACCTTCTGGCCGCGGAAGCCGCTGACGCTGGTCACCATCGACATGAAGCCGCCGTAGGTGTTGAGGACGTTGATGGTCAGCTTGCCCAGCGCGATCACGAAGTACAGGAACGATGCGATCAGGCCCGTGCCGCCCAGGCCGACGACGTATCCGACCTGGTTGGCGAGGAACGCGTCCCCCGCGGTCGCCGCCACGAGGACACCGAACGTCATCGACCACTGCGAGCCCAGCGCTGATCCGGAGAGGGTCCACCAGAAGGTCGCCTTGCCCGACGTCGTACGCGGCAGATAGCGCGAGTAGTCCGCGACGTACGGCCCGAAGGCCAGCTGCCAGGACGCCGAGAGGGAGACGGCGAGCAGGAACATCGGCAGGTCGAAGTGTGCGTCGGAGAGGAGCGCGGAGAGGTCGACGCGGTCCAGGAGGCGGATGCCGAGGTAGACGAAGGCCAGCGCGCAGATCACGCTCGCGATCCGGCCGAGCGTGTGGATGACGCGGTAGCCGACCGCCGCCGTCACCGCCGTGACCACCGCGAAGATGATGATGCCGGTGGTGTCGTTCGTGTGCGTCAGCTCGGCCGTGGCCTGTCCGGCCAGGACGCTGCCGCTCGCGAAGAACCCGACGTACATCACGATGACCAGGAGCAGCGGGACGACCGCGCCCTTCACGCCGAACTGGGCGCGGGACTGGATCATCTGGGGCAGGCCCAGCTTCGGGCCCTGCGCCGAGTGCAGGGCCATCACCGCGCCGCCGAGCAGATTGCCGAGCAGGAGCCCGATGACCGACCACACCACGTCGCCGCCGAACACGACGGCGAGCGCGCCGGTGACGACCGCGGTGATCTGCAGATTGGCGCCGAGCCAGAGGGTGAACTGGCTGAACGCCGTGCCGTGCCGTTCGTCGTCGGGGACGACGTCGATGGAGCGCCGCTCCACCAGATCCTCAGCTGCCATGCCGCTCGACTCCCCTGCTTCCTTCGTAAGTCCGCCGTAAGTCTGCTTTTCCGTACGTGCGTTACTTCTTCGTCAGGCCGTGGCGCGCCGCCCAGTCGTTCGCGACGTCCTCCGGGTCCTTCTTGTCCTTGTCCACCAGGCGGTTCAGCTCGGTGAGTTGCTTGGTCGTCAGTACGCTCCCCAGGCGGGCGAGGGCCCCCCGCACCGTCGAGTCGGCCTTGCGGTCGGCGATGAGCGGGACGACGTGCTGGCCGGGGATCAGGTTCTTCGGGTCGGTGAGGACCACCCACTTCTCGGCGGCGATGTCGGTGTCGGTGGTGAAGAGGTTCGCCACGTCCACGTCGCCCTTCTTCAGGGCGCCCTTCACCAACGGGCCCGAGGAATCAAGGGACTTGAACTCCTTGAACTCCACGCCGTAGACGTCCTTGAGGCCGACGGCGCCCACGGTGCGCTTCTTCACCTCGGGGGCGGCGCCGATGACGAGCTTGCCGTTGTGCTTCGCCAGATCGGCGAGGGACTTGAGGCCGTACTCGTCGGCGGTCTCCCGCGTGACGGCGAAGGCGTCGGAGTCCTCGGCCATCCCGTAGGGGAGGATCTGCAGTCCGCGCGGCAGCGTCATGGCGAGGGCGTTCTGCATCTCGCCCTCCTCGGTGGCCTTCGCCTTGGGGTCGAGGTAGTGCAGGAGCGCGCCCTGGTACTCGGGCAGCAGGTCGATGTCGCCGCCCTTGAGTGCGGGGATGAGGATCTCGCGGGTGCCGAGGTTGGGGCGGACTGTGGTCTTGACGCCCTCCGCTTCGAGCGCCGCGGCGTACAGGTAGCCGAGGACCTGGTTCTCGGTGAAGTTGGCGGTGCCGATCGTCACGCCGTCCTTGCTGGAGCCGCCGCCCCCGCCGCCGGCGCCCTGGCCGTCGAGGGAGGTGATGCCGCCGCTGCAGGAGGCGAGTGCGGGGACGGATGCGACGGCGAAGAGTCCGCCGAGGAGAGTCCTGCGGTTCATGGGGGCCATCTGGCTTGCTCCTAGGCCGACTTGGCGGGGCGGTGACGGAAGAGGGCGCGCTGCAGTCCGGAGAGCGCGAGATCGAGTACGACGGCGACGACCGCCACGAGCACGGCTCCGCCCAGGACTTGGACCAGGTCGCGCTGGGCGAGCCCGTCGAAGACATACCGGCCGAGCCCGCCGAAGGAGACGTACGCGGCGATGGTGGCCGTCGCCACGACCTGGATCAGCGCGAGCCGGAGCCCGGTCATGATCAGCGGCATGGCGAGGGGGAGTTCGACCTGGAAGAGGACCTGGTGCCAGCGCATGCCCTGGCCCTTCGCGGCGTCCTTCACCTCGCGGTCGACGGCGGTCATCCCGGCGTAGGTGTTGGTGACGATGGAGGGCACGGCGAGCGCGACGAGCGCGATGTAGACGGGCCACATGGAGAGCCCGCTGGCGAGGAAGACGAGCACGACGAGGCCGACGGTGGGCAGCGCCCGGCCGAAGCTCGACAGGTTGATGGCGAGGAAGGCGCCGCGCCCGGTGTGCCCGATGAGCAGGCCGAGCGGCAGCGCGATGGCGGCCGCGATGAGCGTGGCGAGCAGCGAGTACTGGAGGTGTTCGGCGAGGCGGTGCCCGATGCCGTCGGGCCCGGCCCACTGATCGCCGCTGACCAGCCAGGCGCCGAGGTCCTTGAAGAGTTCGTACATGTCACGCGCTCCTCTTGCGGCGGGTCCAGGGCGTCAGGACGTACTGGAGGGTGACGAGCAGCGCGTCCGCGACGAGTGCGAGGAGCAGGGTCAGGACCACGCCGACGATGACGGGGGTCGGGAAGTTGCGCTGGAACCCGTCCGTGAAGAGCTGTCCCAGACCGCCGTCGCCGATGTACGTCGCCACGGAGACGAGGGAGATCGCCATGACGGTGGCGATCCGTACGCCCGCCATGATCACGGGCAGGGCGAGGGGGAGTTCGACGGTGAGCAGGGTGCGCAGTGGGCGGGTGCCCATGGCCTTCGCGGCTTCCTTCGTCTTGGCCGGTACGGAGTCCAGGCCCTCGACGGTGTTCCGCAGGAGCACGACGAGGGTGTAGATCGTCAGGCCGATGACGGTGGTGGTGCGGGTGAGCCCGCTGACCGGCAGGAGCAGCACGAAGATGGCGATGGACGGGATGGTGAACAGGACGTTCGAGAGGCCCAGGAGCAGCCCGCGCAGGGGGCGCACGCGATGCGCGACGACGGCCAGCGGGAGCGAGATCAGCAGGCCGAGCAGTACGGCGGTGAGGGCGGCCTGGAGGTGCGAGAGCGTGAGGGTGGTGAGGTCGTCGGTGTGGTCGGATATCCACGACCAGTCGATGGTCATGCAGGACGCTCCGCCGTGCCCGCGGGGCCCGTCTTGGCGGGCTTGGCGTCTGCGTTTGTGTCGCTGGTGTCGTCCTTCGGGTGCGGGTCGTCTTGGGTTGCTCGCGCCCGCGCGGCGGAGCCGCACATGTCAGAGCCCCGCGCCCCTTCGGGGGCGGCTGTGCGGCCCTGTTCGTGGGCCGTGCCCGCGTGGTCGTGGATGTCGTCGCGGGACGTGACGCCGGTCAGGGCGCCTGCCGCGTCGACGCGGGCGACCAGGCCACTGGGGGCGGCTATGGACTCGTTCAGGGCCGAGAGCAGTGAGTCTGTGTCACGCAGCGGGCGTACGGGAACATCCGCGGCCTGCGCGTCCTTGTGCCGCCAGGCCACCGGGGCCCCCGCGGCGTCCAGGCGCAGCGTCCATGCGCCGCCCTCCGGAGCCGGCCCCTGCGGGACCTCGGCCAGTGTCGTCAGGGAGAGCAGTTTGAGGCCGCGTTCGGCGCCCAGGAAGTCGGCGACGAAGTCGTCCGCCGGGCGGGCCAGGAGTTCGGCGGGGGACGCGCACTGGACGAGATGGCCGCCGGTGCGGAAGACGGCTATTCGGTCGCCGAGCCGTACGGCCTCGTCGATGTCGTGCGTGACGAAGACGATGGTCTTGTTCAACTCCCGCTGCAGGCGCAGGAGTTCGTCCTGTAGCTGGGTGCGGACCACCGGGTCCACCGCGCCGAAGGGCTCGTCCATGAGCAGCACCGGCGCGTCCGCGGCCAGCGCGCGGGCCACGCCGACGCGCTGCTGCTGGCCGCCGGAGAGCTGGTGCGGGTAGCGCTTGCCCGCGTCGGCGGTGAGGCCGACCGTCTCCAGGAGTTCGGCGGCCCGCGCCCGCGCCTTCCTGCGGCCCCAGCCGAGCAGCAGCGGCACCGTGGCGATGTTGTCCAGGACCGTGCGGTGCGGGAAGAGCCCCGACTGCTGGATCACATAGCCGATGGAGCGGCGCAGTTCGGCCGCGTCCTGCCGCAGGACGTCCTTGCCGTTGACCTTGATCGTCCCTGAGGTCGGGTCGACCATCCGGTTGATCATGCGGAGCGTCGTCGTCTTGCCGCAACCGGAAGATCCGACGAGGACGGTCACGCCGCCTTCCGGCATCTCAAGTGTGAGGTCGTGGACCGCGGTTGTGCCGTTCGGGAAGCGCTTGTGGACCGTATCGAATTGGATCATGAGGAGTCCCTTGCCCGGCTGTATATCGTCATGCAGAGTTCTCGTTGACTGAATAGATTGTCAATAGCTAGTCCACGCCCTGACGTAAATCGCCGGTTACGAGTGATCGCAGGGCAAGACGGAGCGTCCGGGTTGAGGAGGAATTGCGCGTGATGTCGTCTCATATCGCGGACAGGGCGACCGGAAGGGCGACCGTCGACAGCGGCTCGGTCGTCGTCCTGGACGGCCGCGGACTGATGGTCGCAGATGTCGTACGCCTGGCCGAATCCACCGCAAAGCCCGTTCCGGCGACCGATGGGATGAAGCGGGCCGAGAGCTCCTGGAACGCCGCGCGGGAGATCGCGTCCTGGGGCCGCGTCTACGGCCGCTCCACCGGCGTGGGCGCGAACCGGAATGAGTCCGTGCCGACCGAGGCGGCCGCCGACCACGGCCTGCGGCTGCTGCGCAGCCATGCCGGAGCGATCGGCGAGGAGCTGCCCGCACGGCAGGTCCGCGCGATGCTCGCGGTCCGCGCCAATCAGCTCCTTGCCGGCGGCGCGGGCCTGCGCCCGACCGTCGTCACGGCGCTCTGCGAGGCCCTGGAGACGGGCGCGTACCCGAAGGTCAATGAGTTCGGCTCGGTCGGGACCGGCGACATCGCGGCCCTCGCCCAGATGGGCCTCGCGCTCGCGGGCGAGCACCCCTGGCAGGGCACCGGGGCGGCCCCGGCGCCCCAGCCCCTCGACAACAACGACGCCCTCGCCCTGATCAGCAGCAACGCGCTCACCCTCGGCCAGTCCGCGCTCGCCCTGCACGAACTGCGCGGCCTGATCGCGGCCACGCAGGTGGTGGCGGCGCTCTCCCTGATGGCCGTCGACGGTTCGTACGAGGCGTACGCGCTGCCCGTCCACGAGGCGCGCCGCCACGCGGGTTCGTACGCGGTCGCGGAACGCATGCGCCTGATTCTCGGCGCACCGGACCGGCCGACCCCACCGCTCGGCCGCATCCAGGACCCGTACGGCTTCCGCTGCGTCCCGCAGATCCACGGCCCCGCGCACGACGCGGCGGACGCCCTTGAGAACGTCCTCACGGTCGAGATCAACGCGGCCGCCGAGAACCCCCTGATCTCGCCGGACGACATGGCTGCGTACCACCACGGCGGCTTCTATCTCGCTCAACTGGCCCTGTCCCTGGACCACTTCAGGCTGGCGATGACACAGGCGGCCCGCCTCTCCACGTCCCGCCTCTCGACCCTGAACGAACCGGCCTTCACCCGCCTGCGCCCCTTCCTCGCGGACGGCGAACCGGCCTCTTCGGGCGTGATGATCCTTGAGTACGCGGCCGGGGCGGCCCTCGGTGACCTGCGGGCCTTCTCGGCGCCCGCGTCGCTCGGCCACGCCGTCCTCTCCCGCGGCGTCGAGGAGCAGGCCAGCTTCGCCTCGCTGGCGGCCCGCCAGACGCTGCGCGCGTGCGAGGCTTACCGGCTGGTGGTGGGCTGTGAACTGGTCGCCGCGGTAAGGGCGTTGCGCCAGCGCGACATGCGCTTGGACGCCGAACTGCCCGTCGGGCGGGCCTTCGAACTCGCGGACTCCGTCCTCGACGCGGAGCTCGCCGACCGCCCGCTGACGGATGATGTGACGGCGGCGGCCGGACTCCTTGACCGGTTCACCGAGTTGTGGGCGGGCCTGGGGGCCGGAGGCGGAACGGCCGTCGAGGGCCAGGGTGTTGTGAGGGGAACGGTATGAGTGACAGTCCTGCGGCACGGCTGCAAGTGCTCTTCGAGGGACACCGGCTTACGCCCACGCAGCGGCGCATCGCGCACTGCATGGTGCGAAGGGCGGCGGACGTCCCCTTCCTCTCCAGCGTCGAACTGGCGGAGCTCGCCGGGGTGAGCCAGCCCTCGGTGACGCGGTTCGCGGTGGCGCTCGGCTTCGACGGATACCCGGCGCTCCGCAGGCACCTGCGGGAACTGTCACCCGCGGAGGAGGGGGGCGAGTCCTCCCTCAACGAGTACCAGCAGGCGGTCGAGGCGGAGATCGCGAACCTGCGGCACCTGGCGGAGGTCCTCGCGGACCCGGCACCGGTGGAGCGCGCGGGCCGGCTCCTCGCCGCCTCCCGCCCGCTCCCCGTCCTCGGCCTGCGGGCCGCCGCCTCCCAGGCGTACGGCTTCGCGTACTTCGCGGCGAAGGTCCATCCGGACGTACGCCTCCTCGACGAGGGCGGCACGATGCTGGCCGACCGGATCGACGCGGCGGTACGGGCGGGCGCATCGACGCTGCTGTGCTTCGCGCTGCCGAGGCATCCGCGCGAGGTGGTCGACGCGCTGGCCTACGCCCAGTCGGCGGGCCTGACCGTGGTGACGGTGGCCGACTCGGCGTTCGCCCCCGTGGCGGCCCACTCCAACCTCCTCCTCCCGGCGGCGGTGGGCACAGGCCTCGCCTTCGACACGGCCTGCGCCCCGATGCTCCTGGGCCGCGTCCTCCTGGAGGCCATGTGCGACGGCCTCCCCGACGCCCAGGCCCACCTGGAGGAGTTCGACGCGGGGGCGGCGGCGCGCGGGCTCTTCGTGGAGTAGGCGCGGCGGCACGCCCCGGACGGTGTCAGACGTCCAGCCCCGACTCGATGCGCTTGAGCTGGTGCCGGGCCATGGCGAGGTTGGCCCTCGCCTTGTCGAGGGCCACGTACAGGAAGAGGCCGTTGTTGTTGCGCCCCTTGATCGGCCGGATGAGGTGGTACTGGGAGCCGAGCGTGATCAGGATGTCCTCGATCTCGTCCTTGAGCCCCAGGAGCTCCATCGTGCGCAGCTTGGCGCGCACCACGTCCGTGTTGCCGGCCGCGGCGACGGTCAGGTCCATGTCCTTGCTGCCGCCGAGCGTGCCGAGCGCCATGCCGCTCGTGTAGTCGACGAGGGCGACGCCGATGACGCCCTCGATCGAGGTGGTCGTTTCCTTGAGTGCAATCTCCGTGGTGGTCACGAGTGCCGCACTTCCTTTCCGTCTGGTGGATTTACGTGGTGAGGAGGGGGATGAGGCTGGTGTGGGGGACATGGGTCAGATTTCCTCCGCTCGGCCGGTGGCGGCGTCGCCCCGTCCGGCGGCGTCGACCAGCTCTCCGATGAGTGCGCTGGAACGGCGGGCTTCCAGGTGCAGCCGGCCCACGTTGACGCGGGGCTCGGCGAGCAGGGTCAGGACGGCCGACGAACCGGCCGCGTACGTGGCCACATAGCCCTGCTCACCGCGGATGAGCAGCTCCCGGAAGCCGCCCTGGTGCGTGGTGTCGGTCAGCCGCAGGGCCACCCCGAGCGCCGCAGCGGTGAGCGCGCAGACGCCCTCCACCTCGACGTCCGTGGCGTCCTGGGCCAGCACGAGCCCGTCGACGCTGGCGGTCAGGGCGCCCGTGAGCTGGGGTATCCGGGTGCGCAGGCGTTTCAGTTCGCCGAGTACGTCGGCTTCGGCAGCCATCAGCTGTCTCCTCCCGTGGCGCTTCCAGAGCGCGAAGAACTTCATGGGGACGGGTGCCGGGGCAGGTGGGCGGTACGGAGACTCACAGGGTCGCCTCCAGCCCGTCACGGATCCGGCGCAGCAGGGCGATGTCCGGCTCGGCGCAGTCCTGTGGAGCCGGGGCGTGCGGGGCCGGGCCGGCCTGCCGTGGGGTCTCCACGAGTCCGGCGGCGGCCAGCCGTCTGACCTCGATCAGGGTGTGGAACGCCGGGCGGCCCAGGGCCCAGGCGATGGCCGTCGGTGTGCGGACGCCGTCGGCGAGCCGCAGCAGGGCACGCTGCCGTCCGGTGACCGCCTGGCCCGGCGCGGGCGGGCGGGGCACCACGGGGGCGGTGTCGAGATCCGGGCAGGACCAGACGCTGTCCAGGAGCGCCCGCCGCCGCCGGGTCTCCCGCTCCACGGCCTCGGCGGGCACCGGACGCACCCGGCCGAGCCAGTGCGCGACGCCGTAGCGGAACCGGGTGGGCCCGCTCGCCGGGCCGAGCACGAAGAACGCGGCGTCGAACAGCGCGCCCAGGTGGCACATCTCCAGCTCGCCCTCGGTCACCCGGCCGCTGTCGATGAGCTGCCGGCCCACCTCGTGCCGGGTCCCCGCCTGCGAGAGGGCCTCCTGCCAGCCCTGCGGGAGCAGCGCACCGCCGACCGTGAGCAGGACGTCGATGCCGGGTGCCGCGGAGCTCTCCGCGTGTACGACACGGCCCTCCGCCAGGTAGAGGGTGCCCTGGTCGCGCAGGAAAGCGCCGGTCGCCCGCTCGTCGGCCAGGCGCATCAGCATGGGGGAGGTGGCGGGCACGGCGGCCGGTGCGGTTCTCACACCAGCACCAGACGCTCGGACAGGTCCCGCAGCCGCATCCGGGCGAGCGCGAGGTTGGCGGAGTGCCGGTCGAGCCAGAGGTACAGGAAGACACTGCT
This sequence comes from Streptomyces sp. NBC_01381, assembly GCF_026340305.1. Lineage (NCBI taxonomy): Bacteria > Bacillati > Actinomycetota > Actinomycetes > Kitasatosporales > Streptomycetaceae > Streptomyces > Streptomyces sp. NBC_01381. The sequence continues at coordinate 1,793,648 of NZ_JAPEPI010000001.1, forward strand.
GTCGAAGGTCGTCTCCACGAAGCGGATCACATGGAAGCCGTTCCTCGTGGTGAGCATCAGATCCTCGACCTGGAGCCCTTCGCGGCCCGGTTGGTCGAGCGCTCCGTCGCCGGGGGTGAACGCCCGGTACTCCGCCGCCGACCGCGCCACCTCGGCGGTCTCGGTGGCCGTCTCCTCGGGGTCGCCGTTCGGCGATGCGCCGACGGAACCGAGGGCGAGCCCGCTGGTCCAGTCGACGATCGCTGCACCGCGTGCGCCGGGCAGTGTCATGGCTTCGAGCAGACACTCGTCGATTCCGGGCACGCGGCCTCCCCTTCCCCAGGTGGAACCAGGTGGTCCCCACCACCCGGCCGGGCGGCGGTTGCCCTCGCCCGGCGGGGAGGAAGTTACGCAGCGAAGCCCAAGTGCCGTACGCAATGGGCACTTTCCACGTGAACGTGCCCGAGCTCGACGCGATCGGTTCGGTGCGCGCTTCGGGAAGGCCCACGAGTGACCGGATGTAACGCGCACATGATCCGGCGCCTCTCACGGTCCCTTCACGACTCTCACGGTCCCCTCAGATTCCCCCGCTAACCTGCGCCGCCGAAGGGGCGGAGCAGAGCGGCGGCGAAGGAGGCAGGACCGTGGGACGCGGTGGGCAGGGGCTGGTCAGGGTGCCGGTGGTCGTACGGGCGGGGGCCGCCCCGCTGTGGTGGCTCGGCGTGGTCGCCGCGGGCGTGGGGGCACTGCCGGGCGGGCTCACCGGGCGGCGCATCGGGGTGCTCACCGGAGCGGCTCTCTGGATCGTCGTGGCCGCCGCGACCGCGTGCTCCCGCAGGAAGCGCTACACCGCCCTCGCCCGCGAAGCGACCCGCGCCGCCAAGTACGACGTACTCCAGGACCGCGCCGTCACCGTACGCAACTGGCGCCGCGCGCACCTCTGGTGGCTGGCCGCGGGCTTCGTCGCCGCGCTTGGCAGCGCCTTCGTGGTGCCCGCCGCGGCCGGAATGGCCATGGCGGGCGCGGGAGTCGGGCTCTGGGCCAAGGCCGCCTGGCTCGGGCGCCGCGAGCAGGACGGCGACGTGCTCCTGTGGGTGCGCGTCGACTGGCTCGGCCGCCGGGCCGGATCCCCCGCGGGCAGGGCGGTGAAGGGTTACCGCTCCACCGGCCTCGCCGCGGGAGACGCCGCCCCCGGCGGCGCGCGCCGCCGCCCGCAGCAGCGGGTGGCCGCCTGATCAGTCCTCGCCCCGCGCCTTCATCACCGCCTTGTTGACCACCCAGAGGCCGACCCCGATGGCGACGAGGATGCCGGCCCGGATGTAGACCTCCGCCGGGCGGTCCGCCAGCGGGCTCGCCAGGATCAGCGCGGTGATCGCCCCGATCACGGGCAGCGCCGTCGGCGTACGGAAGTGCTCGTGGTCCACGGGGTCGCGGCGCAGTACGAGCACCGACACGTTGACGATCGCGAAGACGCACAGCAGCAGGAACGCCGTCGTGTCGCCGAGCCCCTCGATCTCGCCCGTCGTGACCAGGCCGATCGCGAGGAGCGAGACGAAGACGATGCCGACCACCGGCGTGCGGCGGCGGGCCAGGACGCGGCCCATCGCGCGCGGCAGGATGCGTTCGTTGGCCATGCCGTAGCAGAGCCGCGAGGCCATCATGATGTTGATGAGCGCGGAGTTGGTGACCGCGAACAGGGCGATCAGCGCGAAGAGTTTGTGCGGGAAGTCGATGCCGCCCGCCTTGACGACTTCGAGCAGCGGGCCGCTGGAGCCTTCCAGGACCTTGTAGTCGACCAGGAGCGAGGACACCAGCGCCACCAGGACGTAGATCGTGCCCGTCACCGCGACCCCGATGAAGATGGCGCGGGGGAAGGTGCGCCCCGGATCTTTTGTCTCCTCGGCCATGTTCACCGAGTCCTCGAAGCCGACGAAGGCGAAGAAGCCGAGCGCGGTCGCGCCTAGCACGCCCGTCAGGAGCGCGTAGCCCGTGCCGCCGCCGGGTGATTCGAAGTTCGTCAGGCGGCCGGGGTCCCCGTCGCCGCTCAGGACCGCGTACGCGCCGATGGCGAGGATGATCGCCAGGCCCGTCAGCTCGACGAGCGTGAGGACCACGTTCGTCTTGACCGACTCGGAGACGCCGCGCAGGTTCAGCGCCGCAAGCGCCAGGATGAAGACGATCGCGATCAGCGTCGGCGGGAGCGCGTCGCTCGTCAGCTCGCTCAGATAGTCGCCGCTGAAGGCACGGGCCGCGGCGCTCGCCGACGCCAGGCCCGAGCACATCACCATGAACGCGATGATGAAGGTGAGGAACGGCGTCTTGAACGCCTTCTGGGTGTAGAGGGCCGCTCCCGCCGCCTTCGGATACTTGCCGACCAGTTCGACGTACGAAGCCGCCGTCAGGATCGCCACGACGAACCCGATCGCGAACGGCAGCCACAGCGCGCCGCCGACCTTTCCCGCGACCTTGCCGGTGGTGGCGTAGATGCCGGTGCCGAGGATGTCGCCGATCACGAAGAGGATCAGGAGCTTGGGGCCGATCGCGCGGTGCAGCGAGGGTTCTTCGGCCGGTGGTGGTGCGGTGGTGGTCGTGTTGGATGTCGTCACGGATGCCTCCCCCGAGACCGGGACCGAGTTACGGGCCTGGAGGGAGGATTTGCCCGTGATCCACGTCACTATGCGGGAGTTGAGGAACCTCAGAGCCTTCGAGGGGGGCGCGCCGGCTCAGAGGCGGCGCAGAGCCTCCCGCGCGATGCCGCCGCCCGCCTCCGCCACGATCTCGTCGAGCGTCTGCGGCTCCCGCACGGCGGCGAATCGCACCTCGTCGGCGCGCGTCGAGAAGCCGTAAATGCCGGGCCTGGCAAGGCTGTTGTACGAGTAGTGGTGCGCGAAGTAGTACGCGCCGGTGTCGAGCGCCGCAGCGTAGTCGCCCTGTTCGAGCAGGGGGAGCGGGCGGTTCTCGGCGAGCAGGTCGCCCGCGAAGCAGGCCGGGCCCGCGATGTCCTGGCCCACCGGCGGGCCGCTCTTGGGGCGGCCCTTCGCGTCGTACGCGGCGATCCGCAGTGGCCAGGACGCGGGCGCGTACACCGTGCGCGTCGCGACCTGAACGCCCGCGTGCGTCACCGCGATCGGCCGGGCGCCCGCCGACTTGGCGTACTCGACGCGGGCGAGGATCGTGCCGTGCTTGGCGAGCAGCGAGCGGCCGAACTCGGTGACCAGGCCGTACCGCCCGTCGAGCAGCCCCGGGACGCGGGACTTGAGGCGGCGCGCGTACTGCGCGTGGGTCGGACTCTCCTCGTCCGAACCGAAGTTGACGGGCAGTCCGCCGCCGATGTCGATCGTGTCGATCTGCCGCCGTCCGGCGCGTTCGTTGATCTCCTCGGCCAGTTCGTACGTCGCCGCCACGCCCCGCACCATCAGTTCCAGGGGCAGGCCCTGCGAGCCGGAGTGGGCGTGCAGGCGGGTCAGCCAAGGGCGGTCGAGGTACGCCTGGACGATCCACTCGCGGGCGCCCTCGTCGCGCAGGCCGACGCCGAACTTCGAGGTCGCCGTCGCCGTCGAGAGTGCGCCGATGGAGCCGCCGCCGATCTGCGGGTTCACCCGCAGGCCGACGGGGGAGCGGGTGGGCGCCGACTGGGTCATCGCGTCGATGCGGGCGAGCTCCTGCGGATTGTCCGCGTTCACGGCGATGCCGAGCGCGAGGGCCTCGCGCAGCTCGGCCGGGGTCTTGGCGGGCGAGTCGAGGACCGTGTGCGCGGGCGGCACGCCGGCGGCCCGCGCGATGGCCAGCTCGCCGGGGCTCGCCACCTCGGCGCCGATGCCCGCGTCGCGGAGCAGGCGCAGGACCGGGACCAGGGGCGATGCCTTCACCGCGAAGGCGTGCAGGACGGGGGTGCCGTCCGGGGTGACCGCGTCGAAGGCGGCGTGCAGGGCGGCGGCGGATGCGCGGATGCCGGTGATGTCGAGGAGCCCCGCGATGGGGGCTGCGGGCCCGACGAGGCCCTGCTCGACGGCGGCGCGGACGGCCTGGTCGCGGCGGGCGGCGGGCTCGGCTGCCGGATCCACCGCCGTGAGGCGTCGTGTGGGGGTTTCCGGGCCGCCGCCCGCCCCGGATGCGTGTGCGGTCCCCGCGCCCTGATCGCTCATGTGTTCAAGCCAATCACCCGCGACGCGGTCCCGCTGCCCTGTCAACGTATTGACTAGCTCTATTCAACGTCGCAGGATGTGAATAACAAGGTCACAGCAACGCACCCCTGCAGTACTTCACGCGAGGAGGCAATCGCCATGTCAGGACCCCGCCCCGTACGGGCACCGCGCGGTACGGAACTGAGCGCCCTGGGATGGCAGCAGGAAGCCGCCCTGCGCATGCTGCAGAACAACCTCGACCCCGAGGTCGCCGAGCACCCCGACAAGCTCGTCGTCTACGGCGGCACCGGCAAGGCGGCCCGCGACTGGCGCTCCTTCGACGCCATGGTGCGTACGCTCCGGACCCTCAAGCAGGACGAGACGATGCTCGTCCAGTCCGGCCGCCCGGTCGGCGTCATGCAGACCCACGAGTGGGCGCCGCGTGTCCTCATCGCCAACTCCAACCTGGTCGGCGACTGGGCGAACTGGGAGGAGTTCCGGCGCCTCGAGCAGCTCGGCCTGACCATGTACGGCCAGATGACCGCGGGCTCCTGGATCTACATCGGCACGCAGGGCATCCTCCAGGGCACGTACGAGACGTTCGCCGCCGTCGCCGCGAAGAAGTTCAACGGGACGCTTGCCGGGACGATCACGCTGACGGCCGGGCTCGGCGGCATGGGAGGCGCCCAGCCGCTCGCCGTGACGATGAACGACGGCGTCGCGATCTGTATCGACGTCGACCCGCGCGCCATCGAGCGCCGCATCGAGCACCGCTACCTGGACGTGAAGGCCGACAACCTGGCCCACGCCCTCCAGCTGGCCACCGAGGCCCGCGACGCCCGCCGCCCGCTCTCCATCGGCCTGCTCGGCAACGCGGCGGAGCTGCTGCCGCAGATGCTGGCCGAGGGCGCCCCCATCGACATCGTGACGGACCAGACCTCCGCCCACGACCCGCTCGCCTACCTCCCGGTCGGCGTGGACTTCGACGACATGGCCGACGCGGCCGCCAAGGACCCGGCGGGCTTCACCACCCGCGCCCGCGAGTCCATGGCCAAGCACGTCGAGGCGATGGTCGGCTTCATGGACGCGGGCGCCGAGGTCTTCGACTACGGCAACTCGATCCGCGGCGAGGCCCAACTGGCGGGCTACGACCGCGCGTTCGCCTTCCCGGGCTTCGTCCCCGCCTACATCCGCCCGCTCTTCTGCGAGGGCAAGGGCCCGTTCCGCTGGGCGGCGCTGTCCGGCGAGGCGTCCGACATCCACAAGACGGACAAGGCGATCCTCGACCTCTTCCCGGAGAACGAATCGCTGCACCGCTGGATCAAGATGGCCGGCGAGCGCGTCCACTTCCAGGGCCTCCCGGCGCGTATCTGCTGGCTGGGCCAGGGCGAGCGCGACAAGGCGGGCGACATGTTCAACGACATGGTCGGCAACGGCACCCTCGCCGCCCCGCTCGCGATCGGCCGCGACCACCTGGACTGCGGCTCGGTGGCATCCCCGTACCGCGAGACGGAAGCCATGCTCGACGGCTCCGACGCGATCGCCGACTGGCCGCTCCTGAACGCCATGGTGAACGTCGCTTCGGGCGCCTCCTGGGTCTCCATCCACCACGGCGGCGGCGTCGGCATGGGCCGCTCCATCCACGCGGGCCAGGTCTCGGTCGCCGACGGCACCAAGCTGGCGGGCGAGAAGATCCGCCGCGTCCTCACGAACGACCCCGGCATGGGCGTCATCCGGCACGTGGACGCGGGCTACGACATCGCGGAGTCGGTGGCGGACGAGAAGGGCGTACGGATCCCCATGCGCGAGGAAGGCACCGCGTGAGCGACACGTTCCACGCCATGTGGCGCTCGCTGCGGCCCATCGGCCGCAGCGACGCCACCGGTGGCTACCGCCGCTACGCCTGGACCGGCGCCGACGCCGAGTGCCGCCTGTGGTTCCAGGCGCAGGCGGAGGCACGCGGCCTTGAGTACGAGGTCGACCGCAACGGCAACCAGTGGGCCTGGCTCGGCGACCCGTCCCGTGGCGACGCGGTCGTCACCGGCTCCCACCTGGACTCCGTCCCGGACGGCGGTGCCTTCGACGGCCCGCTCGGGGTCGTGTCCGCCTTCGCGGCGCTGGATGAACTCCGCGCACGGAAGGTGGCATTCCGCCGCCCCCTCGCCATCACCAACTTCGGCGACGAGGAGGGTGCCCGCTTCGGCCTGGCCTGCGTGGGCTCACGCCTGACGGCGGGCAAGCTGACCGCCGATGCCGCGCACCGCCTGACGGACGCCGACGGAGTCACGCTCCCGCAGGCGATGGAGGCGGCGGGCTACGACCCGTCGACGATCGGCCCGGACCCCGAACGCCTCGCCCGTATCGGTGCGTTCGTGGAACTGCACGTGGAACAGGGCCGCGCCCTCGACCTCTCCGGCGACCCCGTGGGCATCGCGTCCGCCATCTGGCCGCACGGCCGCTGGCGCTTCGACTTCAGGGGCGAGGCCAACCACGCGGGCACGACCCGCCTGGTGGACCGCCGGGACCCGATGCTGACGTATGCGGAGACGGTCCTTGCGGCCCGCCGCGAGGCCGAACTCGCGGGCGCGGTGGCGACGTTCGGCAAGATCTCGGTGGAGCCGAACGGCGTGAACGCGATCCCGTCGCTGGTCAGGGGCTGGCTGGACTCCCGTGCCGCAGACCAGTCGACTCTCGACACGGTCGTGACGGGCATCGAGAAGGCGGCCCGTGAGTACGCGGACCGGCACGGCATCGACCTCGACGTCGTACGCGAGTCCTTCACGCCGGTGGTGGAATTCGAGGACGCGCTGCGGGATGAGCTGGCCACGATCCTGGGCACCGGTGCGGACCAGCCGATCCCCGTCCTGGGAACGGGCGCCGGACACGACGCGGGCATTTTGTCCGAGTCGATCCCCACCGCCATGCTGTTCGTACGGAACCCCACGGGCATCTCGCACTCCCCGGCCGAGTTCGCCGCCGAGGACGACTGCGTGGCCGGGGTGACCGCACTGGCCGACGTACTGGAAGGGCTGGCGTGCAGGTGACGACGTACTGGCTGGAGCAGGCCTGGCTGGACACGCATGTCGAGCCGGGGGTCGCGGTCGACGTGGAGGGCGACCGGATCAGGGCCGTCCGCAAGGGGGTCGATGCACCCCCGCCCGGCGCGACGGTCCTGCGCGGCCTGACGCTCCCGGGATTGGCCAACGCCCACTCGCATGCCTTCCACCGGGCGCTGCGCGGCACGGTCCAGGTCGGCTCCGGCACGTTCTGGACGTGGCGGGAGGTCATGTACTCGGTGGCGGACCGCCTGACGCCCGAGACCTACCACGCGCTCGCGCGGGCGGTGTACGCGGAGATGGCGCTGGCGGGCATCACGACGGTGGGCGAGTTTCATTACTTGCACCACGGGCCGGGTGGTGCGGCTTACGCCGACCCCAACGCGATGGGCGAGGCACTGATCCAGGCGGCGGCGGACGCGGGCATCCGCATCACGCTCCTGGACACGGCGTACGTGGCGTCGGGACTCCTCACCGAGTCGCGGGGTGAGCCCCCGAACCGCCACCAGCTCCGCTTCTCCGACGGAACGACGGAGGCGTGGGCGGAACGGGCGTCGGCGCTCAAGGACCGCGACCACGCACGCATCGGGGCGGCGATCCACTCCGTACGGGCAGTCCCGGCACGCCAGTTGGGAGTGGTGGCGGAGTGGGCCGCGTCCCGCAAGGCCCCCCTCCACGTCCACCTCTCCGAACAGACGGCGGAGAACGAGGCGTGCGAGGCGGTCCACGGCCGCACTCCCACGCAATTGCTTGCGGACCACGGGGTGCTGGGCCCCCGCACGACGGGCGTCCACAACACCCACCTCACGGACGAGGACATCGCGCTGCTCGGCGGTTCCTCGACGGGCACGTGCATGTGCCCCACGACGGAACGCGACCTGGCGGACGGCATCGGCCCGGCGGTCAGCCTTCAGCAGGCCGGCAGCCCTCTCTCCCTGGGCAGCGACAGCCACGCGGTGATCGACATCCTCGAAGAGGCGCGGGCGATGGAACTGAACGAGCGCCTGCGCTCGCACACGCGGGGGCATTGGACGGCGGCGGCGCTCCTCCGGGCGGCGACGGCGGACGGTCACGCGGCGCTGGGCTGGGCGGACGCGGGGATCATCGAGGCCGGCGCCCTCGCCGACCTCACCACGATCGCCCTGGACTCGGTCCGCACGGCGGGCCCGCTGCCGCGCCTGGCGGCGGAGACGGCGGTGTTCGCGGCGACGTCGGCGGACGTCCGCCACACGGTCGTCGGCGGCCGCCACGTGGTTCGCGACGGCGCCCACACCTCGATCCCCGACGTGCCGGGAGCCCTGGCCGAGGCCATCGCAGAGCTGCACGCCTGACCGCCCTTCCCGGAAGAGGACTACAGGACTCCCATGACAACCACCCTCATCACCAACATCGGCAGCCTCGTCACCAACGACCCGGCGCAGGGTGACGGCAGCCCCATCGGCCTCCTGACGGACGCCGCCGTCGTCCTGGACGGCGAGCAGGTCGCTTGGGTAGGCCCAGCCGCCAAGGCCCCCGCAGCGGACACCACCCACGACGCGGAGGGCCGTGCCGCGATCCCCGGCTTCGTCGACTCCCACTCCCACCTCGTCTTCGCGGGCGACCGCACCCAGGAGTTCAACGCCCGCATGTCGGGCCGCGCGTACTCGGCGGGCGGCATCCGCACGACGGTGGCGGCGACCCGCGCGGCGACGGACGCCGAGCTGGAGGCGAACCTCACGCACTACCTGGCGGAGGCCCTCCGCCAGGGCACGACGACGTTCGAGACGAAGTCGGGCTACGGCCTGAACACCGAGGACGAGTCCCGAGCCCTGCGCATCGCGTCCCGCCACACGGACGAGGTCACGTACATGGGCGCGCACATCGTCTCCCCGGACTACGCCGAGGACCCGGCGGCGTACGTCGAACTGGTGACGGGCGAGATGCTCGACGCCTGCGCGCCGCACGCCCGCTGGATCGACGTCTTCTGCGAGAAGGGCGCGTTCGACGGCGACCAGGCCCGCGCGATCCTGACGGCGGGCAAGGCACGCGGCCTGCACCCCCGCATCCACGCGAACCAGCTTTCGTACGGCCCGGGAGTCCAACTGGCGGTGGAACTGGACGCCGCATCGGCGGACCACTGCACGCACCTGACGGACGCGGACGTGGACGCCCTCGCGAACAGCGACACGGTGGCGACGCTCCTCCCGGGCGCGGAGTTCTCCACCCGAGCGGAGTGGCCGGACGCCCGCCGCCTCCTGGACGCGGGCGCGACGGTGGCCCTCTCCACGGACTGCAACCCCGGCTCGTCCTTCACGTCCTCGGTCCCCTTCTGCATCGCCCTCGCGGTACGAGACATGGGCATGACCCCGGACGAGGCGATCTGGTCGGCGACGGCGGGCGGCGCGGCGGCACTGCGCCGCACGGACATCGGCGTACTCCGCGAGGGCACCCGAGCCGACCTGGCCCTGCTCGACGCCCCGAGCCATGTCCACCTGGCCTACCGGCCGGGGGTGCCGCTGGTCAGCGAGGTATGGCGGCGGGGCGTGCGCGTCGGCTGATGTCCCTTGCAGGGCAGGGAAGTTCGGGCAGGAAGCGATTCGGGGAGCAGCACACCAGGGCCAGCGACAGGAACGAGGGCCGTTCCAGATAGCAGCCGTGGGACACGTCGCCGCCCCAACCGAGCCGTTCGGCAGCGGAGTCGACGAGTATCGCGAGGCGCGCCCCCTCCCGCCCGCTCCCGGAGTCGAACCGAGGCGCGTACTCGACCAGCCGCTCCCCGAGCCAATCCGCGGCTTCCTTCGGCTCCTCCCACGTACCCCGGATCAGCTTCTCCGGTTTGATCAGCCAGTACGCCGTTTCCAGCGGCGGCAGGTCCACGACGGGGAACTCCGCCTGCACCTCCCGGTGGCGCTGGATCAGCTCGGGGCGGCCGCCGTCCGGAGGCGGTTGCGGGGGCGGAGGCCGACGCAGGGCCTCGTCGTCGAAGCGTTGCTTGGGGCCGGTCCACAGGTAGCCATGGTGGTGCAACTGTCGTCCCCTTCGGTCCGGCCGGTCTCCGTCCTGCGGAGGGATCGGAGCCCGGCCGAAGGCACATGAGCCGTGGTCAGGCGGAGAGCCCGAACCTCGCCGGATCGATACCGGCCGCGTCCAGCTCGGCTGTGGTGAAGCGCAGGGGCGGGATGTCGGGCCGCTTGCTGTCACCCACCGCCCAGGCGCTCTCGCCGATTTTGGCCAGGGTCACGCACGATTCGCCGTCCGGGTGCGTGTTGCCTCCGCATGCCTTGCTGAACACGGCTGCCTCGGAGATAGGGAGGCTGTACAGGTCAGTTCTGTTCTGCATGGCTGCACCTTCCTGCTCAATTGGTGAAGCCATCATTGCGCCCCAACGGGGAAATGTGGAGCGCTAGTTACGTTGACGCATAAAGCCTTCAGCGGTTTCGGTCAGAAAGGCTGAAGCGTCATCGCCGGTGAGGGCGTGAGACCAGAACAGGTCGAATAGATTCAGATGCTGGGTTATATCCCTCGGGTCGCGCAACACGACTTCCCCGGAGAACAATTCGACCGTCACGAGGCGGTCGTCGTATACGACGAAGATGTTCATCGGAGTGCCGGGCGCTTGCACTCCTTGCGGGATTATCCCGATCTCGACGTTGGGCTTCCTGTTGACCTTCGCCATGTGCGCACACTGCGCCCCCATGGCTCCGACGCTCGCCCGTCGCCATTTCACGGCCTGCTCGGTCATCAGGAACCAGAACGAGCGTGACGTGTCGTCCAGGATGGCCTGCCGATGCATGCGGGCCCGCACGGCCCTGAGGACATCCCGGGCCGGATCGCTGTCCACCGTGGGTGACAGCGTCTCGATGGCGTACTCACGGACATGCAGGAGACCGGTAGGGATGGCGGGCAGGAAGTGCCGCATCACCCGCGAGGAAGACTCAAGTGCTTTCAGCTCGGCTTGCTTGTGGTAGAGGCCAACACGCGCATAAGCGCGCCAAGACGCGTAATCAACATTGGCCCTGCGCGCCAGCCGTAGCAGCTCGTCGGAAACCTCGTCGGGTACGGCCAAAGCCTTGAGGATTCACTCAACGTCAATGACCGTGGGCAGCGCGCGGCCAGTCTCGATACGACTGATCTTTGTCTGGCTCATGTTGCAGCGGAGCGCCAGTCGCTCACCGCTGAGGCCGGAAGCACGGCGGAGACCTCGAAGGGCCTCCGCCAAGTCCTTCCGTTCCCGTGCTTGTGTCTCAGGTTCGATAGGCACTGAACGGTACGGCACTTTCCAGGGCGAGATCCCGCCACGCGAGATACTTACCCATGTCTGGGTCTTGGATCAGCTCGCGATTGATCTGCGTTCCGTCGGAGCGGTAGTTGAGGTGTACGACCGTCGACTCGTCGAACATCCAGAAATCCTGTTCAGGAATTCCAGGGTTCGACCTGTCAGTCAAATCAACCATTTGGTAGTCCTCCCCGGCTGCAACATTGCCGGGGATGCACCACTCGAACAGATACCGGCTGTACGGCGTGAGCGGTCGGTGCACGATCTTGGCGCGTGTCATCGTCCGCCCGGCCGCCGCATGGTCTCTGATCGTCCGATGCCACGACGCGTTGAAGCCCTCAGGCTTCTGAGCGCCGGCAAGGAAGTCGCGGACCGCCTCAGCCTCGGCGGGCATGGTGTACGTCTGGTGCACTTCGAGCCGGAAGGCCGAACGCTTGAAATCGCGGAAGTACGCCTGCCACGCGTCGCCGTCCAGCAGTACGGGGCTAGAGCCATCCACGGGCACGGGCCGCCTCCTTCAGGATGTCCTCCGGGATCAACACGACCGATTCGCCATCAGGCGTCGGGTGGGTCACGTCGTATCCCTGAATCGCCAACATGCCGGGTTCCGGCGTCGCGTACACGGTCGGGCAGTCGCCGTTCCCGCACTTGTCGTAGTCGCTGGTGCACGGTCCACCGGCAATCATCCGCAGTTCGTCCACTGAGACCCCTCCGGTCTGTGTGGTTCAGCAAGCTACGGATGGTCATACCCCTGCCACAAGGACGGCCGCAGTCCAGTCACGTAGTCGCATAGAACCGTGGGGCCAAGTCATGGCAGATGGCGACTTGACCAGCCACTACATGGGTGTGGCGCGTGATCAGTGCATGAACTCCTCGAAGGGCACGGCGTGCTCAAGGGCTATGCGCTTCCACTCCCGGTAGGGGGCCGGATCACCCTCGTACGCCTCGCGATTGATCTGTGTACCGTCCGGCCGGAAATTCAGGTGGGCGATGCGGGACTCGTCGAACATCCACCAGTCGCGCCCGGAGAGTGGCAAGCCATAGCCCTCCTGCGTCACATCCAGGACGCGGATGTCCTCTCCGGCGGCAATGTTTCCGGGGATGCCCCAGGCGAACTGGTACCGCTGGTAGTCGGTGAGCGGTCGGCGCACGATGCGGACGCGGCCGATGCGCCTGCCGGACTCGATGTATGCGTGCACTCGCTCGTGCCAGCGGGCGTTGTGGTCGGCGGGCTTGGCCTCGCCCCGCAGGAAGCGGGCAACGTTCTCCTGCTCTTTGGGCATGGTGTACGTCGCCTGCGCCTCGAACCGCCAGGCCTCCTGCTCGAAGGCGTCGAAAAACCGACGCCAGTCCTCACCGTCCAACGACACGAATAGTCCTCCCTCAGGCGGTCAGTTCGCCTTTCGTGACGGCGGTGATGAAGGGGGTCCACGCGTTCGTGGGGAGCACGAGGGCGGGGCCGTGCGGGAGCTTGGAGTCGCGGACGGGGACGACGCCGGGGAGGTTGTCGGCTATCTCGACGCAGTCACCGCCGGTGCCGTTGCTGTGCCTGCTCTTGCGCCAGGCAGCTGTGCTCAAGTCAATGTCGTGGCTTGCCATTTCGGTAATCCTCAGCCGCATCCTCGATCATGGCCAGGGTCGCCTCAGGCGGCAGTGCGACGGCCCTGAGCAGATCGTACGACCGTCGGTACTGCTTCACGAGCGCCGGATAGTCGATGAGTTGGCCGCTGTGCAGACTCTCGGTGTACACGACCGGAGGTGCGTCCGTGAAGGTCATGACCTTGGCCATGCCCATCATGAGCGGATGGGCGGCGGTGGTTTCCGGAACGATCTGCACAATCGACCGGGTGGACTCGACCACCTCCGCGATGTGCTCCAGCAGTTCAGCCATCTGCTGCGGTGCGAGGACCCGGCGGCGGACCACCGACTCGTCCAGGATCGCCCAGAACTCCGGTGGCTTCGCCTGCTCGAAGAGCTCGGAACGCTCCATCCTGGCATCCACCTTCTTCTCGACTTCGCTGGTCGAGGCCCGGGGCATTGCCGCTCGTACGATCGCGCGCGTGTACGCAGCGGTCTGAAGCAAGCCAGGGACCAGCATTGGCGCCCACTCCTCAATGGACTCCGCATACCGCTCCATCTCCGCGACATCCGCGAAGTACTCGGCGTGACCGCCCTGGCGGGCCTTGCGCGCATCTTCACAACGGCGTTGGAAAAAGCCGTCCGTCCCGAGCTTCTCGTCGACGTGTTGGGCCAGATCGAGTGGCATGCGCCGCTCACCGCGCTCGATCTGGCTGAGGAAGGAGACACCCCGATAGCTGCCCTCGGCCAGCCGTTCGAGGGTGAGGCCCGAGGCTTCTCTCTTGAAGCGCAACTCCGCGCCGTAGAAGGCCGGAACACTCGCAGACGCGTCGGGATCTTTACGAGGAGGCACAACTCACCACCGCCATTTGCCAGTCGCCCTGCGCAACCCAAACCCCTGTCACGTTACGCCGCCCCACACCACTGTGTGACCGAAACATCACAGAGCGCACTGGAAGGCGTACCCCATGCAAGTCCCGGACTCCGCCCCCGACTTCGAACTCGACCTGCTTGCCGTGCCCAAAGCAGTCCCCGAACTCCGCCGCACCCTCAGCACGTTCCCCTACGGCCCCCACCCCGACTTCCAGCTCTGCGTCAGCGAACTCCTCAGCAACGTGATCCGGCACCTCGGCGAGGGAACCCCGGTGACCGTCCGCGTCACCGGCGCCCCCGGCCGGATTCGCGTGGCCGTCACCGATCCGGACCCCCGCGCCTGGCCCCTCCCCCGCCGCGCGGGCAGCGACGACGAGACGGGGCGCGGCCTGGCGCTCCTTGACGCGGTCTCGCTGCGGTGGGGCGTGGAGCAGGGGGCGGACAGCAAGACCGTCTGGTGTGAGCTGGGGGAGGGGTAGGTGCTGAGCCGCCTGCTCGCGCGGCTGCTGCCCGGTACGGGCGTACGACGCCGGGCCCGCGTCACCCGGCCAGAGCCGCAGCCACCGAAACCCGGAAAGCCGAACCCCAGGCCCAGCCCCCGAAACCTCCCCCGCAGCCCCTACGCCCGCGAGGTCACCGAGGGGCAACCCATCGACGTCAGCGGCACCCCCCTCACCCGCCCCTACTACCGCGCCGCAGAGCACCGCCTCCTCCAAGCCGAACGGCGGCTGGCGCTGGCCCTCGCGCTGGAGGGCGTGGACTACGGGCCGGCCGTGATCCACGGCATCGCGCTGCCCGTGAGCCTGGCCTGAGCGGGATTCCGGATGTTCCGTGTCAGCCGGTCATGACGACCATGGCTCCCGTGGACGGAGGCGCGGACGGGGTCGCCGACGGCGGCACGGGGGCCGTCACCGGTGCGCCGAAGTCCGACAGCGCGAAGTTGACGTGGACGGACCTGCCCCCGTTCCGGTAGCTGAGCCTGGCCAGCACGAGGCGTCCCTCCTTCATGTACGCGTCTACGGATACCGGCTGGTCAGGGTCCTCCTCGGCCAGGTGGAGGGCGTCGATGTCGTCGCGGGATTTCGCGGCCATGCGCACGGTCAGCGCGCGGTGGTCGAGCACGCCGCGATAGTGGGTGGCGTTGATGCCGTAGACGGGGTCCGGGCTCGCCTTCTTGACTTTGCTGGTGGCTGCGATCTGGTCCAGGAGGTGCTGCGGGTCGTTGACCGGGGCGCGCAGGAAGTAGTGGGACTCGGCCTTTGAGCGGGTGGTCACGAGCCACCGGTCCTTGCCGGTCCCGAGGTAGACCTTGTCACCTGCGAAGACCTGGTCGAGCCGTTCGATGGGGTTGGGGCCGCTCTTCTGGACGACGAGATTCCCGCGGTCGCGGGCGAGGTCGAAGGGGCCGTTCATGGTGAGGAGAATCTTCTTCCCCTCGTCTTGGAAGATGATCGTCTCGTTGATCTTGACGCTCGTGCCGCGGGTGGCCTCAACGGCGTTGCGCAACGCCTTGGCCGCGGGGGAATCGTCGGCGGCGGGCTTCTCGGAGGCGCCGCGCGCACCTCCGCTGCCGCCGGGGTCCGGCGCGCAGCCTGCCGCGGTGAGGCCGGTGAGAGCGGTGAGGGCGAGGGCCAAGGCAAGGGGCGCTGGTGCAGTGCGACGCATGTCTCCTCGTGCGGGTCGAAGTCGGCGCCGGCGTGGGGGCAGCAGCTCAGTTCAGTCTCGGCTGGCACAGCGGGGGCGAGCGTACACTCGCGCCCCGACGCGGGCGTGGCGAGGGTCCGTGATCCCTGCGGTCCTCGAACTGGCGGCAATGGAAAATGGAAAGGTGACCCCATGAACGCCCCCATGAATGCTCCCAGTAACGCCTCCAGCAATGCCCCCATCAACGCCCCCATGAAGACCATCGGGCTGCTCGGCGGCATGAGTTGGGAGTCCAGCGCCGAGTACTACCGGCTGCTCAACGAACTCGTACGCGAGCGCCTCGGCGGACTGCACTCCGCCCGCTGCGTGCTCTACTCCGTGGATTTCGCCGAGATCGAGCGGCTGCAAGTGGCGGGGGAGTGGGAGCGGGCGGGGGAGGTGCTGGCCGCCGCCGCCAAGGGAGTTGAGGCCGCCGGCGCCGATTTCGTGCTCATCTGCACCAACACCATGCACAAGGTCGCCGACCAGGTGCAGGGCGCCCTCTCCGTGCCGCTGCTCCACCTCGCGGACGCGACCGCCGATGCCGTGCTCGATGCAGGGGTGCGGCGTGTGGGGCTGCTCGGTACGGCGTTCACCATGGAGCAGGACTTCTATCGGGAGCGGCTTGTCTCGCGGGGGTTGGACGTCCTTGTTCCGGATGCGGCGGGGCGGGCGCTTGTGCACCGGGTGATTTACGAGGAGTTGTGCGTGGGGGTCGTGCGGGACGAGTCCCGTGCGGCGTATCAGGAGGTCATCGCGGACCTCGTGCGTGACGGCGCCGAGGGAGTGATCCTCGGGTGCACGGAGATCGAGCTGCTCATCTCCCAGGAACACAGCGACGTCCCGCTGTTCCCCACGACGCGGATCCACGCGGAGGCAGCCGTGGCCGCGGCGCTGCAGAGCTGAAGAGAAAAGCAATCGCCGGACGGGCAGCTCAACTCATTGAGCCCGTCCGGCGATTGAGGACAGCTTGGGCAACGCGCGGGGTCACTCCTCGACGGTCAGACCCTTGCGGAGCTTGACCAGCGTGCGTGACAGCAGGCGCGACACGTGCATCTGCGAGATGCCCAGCTCATCGCCTATCTCCGACTGCGTCATGTTGGCGACGAAGCGGAGCGACAGGATCTTCCGGTCACGCGGCGGCAGTTCGGCGATCAGCGGCTTCAACGACTCGACGTACTCGATGCCTTCGAGCCCGTGGTCCTCGTAACCGATGCGGTCCGCGAGCGCGCCCTCGGAGTCGTCCTCCTCCGGCTGGGCGTCCAGCGAGCTTGCCGTGTACGCGTTGGAGGCGGCCATGCCCTCCACGACCTCGTCGTTGGAGATGCCCAGGCGCTCGGCGAGCTCGCCCACCGTGGGGGCGCGATCGAACTGCTGGGCGAGTTCGTCGCCCGCCTTGGCGAGGTCCAGTCGGAGTTCCTGAAGGCGGCGCGGCACGCGCACCGACCAACTCGTGTCGCGGAAGAAGCGCTTGATCTCACCGACGATGGTCGGCATGGCGAAGGTGGGGAACTCGACGCCGCGGCTGAGCTCGAAGCGGTCGATCGCCTTGATCAGGCCGATGGTGCCGACCTGGATGATGTCCTCCATCGGCTCGCTGCGGGAGCGGAACCGGGAGGCGGCGAACTTCACCAGGGCGAGGTTGAGTTCGACCAGCGTGTTGCGGACGTACGCGTACTCGTGGGTGCCTTCCTCGAGCGACTCGAGGCGTTCGAAGAGCGTCTTGGACAGAGCCCTCGCGTCCAGCGGCCCCACCTCGGCGTACGGCGGGATCTCGGGCAGATCGGCGAGCCCGTTCTCCAGGGCTTCCGCGTCTGGCGCGGACTGCGGGGCCGGAGAGACTTCCGGCGTGCCGTCCGTGCGGGGGCCCGGGATCGCTGTCTCGATGCGGTGCGGCGGGAGTGTCGACGTCGCCTGGTCAGTATGCGATTCGTCGAGCCGGGGTGACATGGTGTCCTCCATCGTTCTCGGCATATGGCTGCCGATGCCAATACGTGCACTGCGGTGTGCGGCGCCTCCAAAGCCGTCCGTGTTGATTGCTGTCTCTTCTACCCCTACCCGCTTGAACAGCTCAGTCGCAAGTGCGTTCTGCGACGAAATGTCCGAATTCGGGGGGATGTTCGGGTACCCGGGGCGTACTGAGGGCGGTAATGTTCAAGGGCGTCATCAACAGCCACGACGGTCGGAAGTGAGTGACGGAATGGACCGCGGGACGGTCGGCAGCGCACATCGGGGCCGACTTCTGGTCGAAGTGCGAGGAGAGGGCCCGAGTGCCGTCGTGACTCCGGCGGGTGAGTTGGATCACCACACCGCCGATTTGTTGCGTGAGCCACTCGAGAGCTGCCTCGACGACGGCTTCTCGCGGCTTGTCATCGACTGTTCGGGGCTGGAGTTCATGGACTCCACGGGGCTCAATGTGCTTCTCGGCGCCCGGCTCAAAGCCGAGGCCGCGGGAGGCGGAGTCCATTTGGCAGGGATGCAGCCGGTGGTGGCCCGGGTCTTCGAGATCACTGGTGCCGATGCGGTCTTCACCGTCCACGAGACGCTAGAAGCGGCGCTGACCCTCTGAGCGGGGCGCCCGCTGACGGTACGTACTCAAGAGTTACGCGCCAGTTGTCCCTGCGTGATCGTCGCGTTACCAGCGTCACACGGGTCGCACCGAATAAGTGGGTGTTCTCACGGTTCGGCCGGGCAGGAGACACCCTGGATCCGTCAGCAGAAGTCCGGTCAGAGGTCCGGTCAGGAGTCCCGTCGGAAGTCGCGTCAGAAGTCTCTAAATCAATCTTGTCCAGTTTCTTGTCCAGAGTCCCCTTGTCGGTGAGGTGAAGCGCTGATGAGCACCACCCGGCCTTACTCGCCGGGCGACCGCGGCCCGGAGTCGGAGGCCGCCGTCGCGGACGCTCCCGAGGGCCCGGCCTCCGCGGCTGCGGTCGGTCAGGGTCGCCAGGTCCGCAGGCTGAGCCTGAACGGCGCGAGCGGCATCGTCCCGCTCGCCCGGGACTTCGCGCGCCAGGCCCTGCAGGCGTGGGGCTGGCTGCCCGCGGCGGGCGCCGATCAGCGCGCGGCTGCGGAGGATGTCCTCCTCGTCGTCTCCGAGCTGGTGACCAACGCGTGTCTGCACGCCGAGGGTCCGGACGAGCTGTGGCTCTCCTCCGACGCCAAGGTGCTGCGCATAGAGGTCTCCGACCGCGGCGCGGGCCAGCCGGCGCCGCGCACGCCGCACCGCGCGGGGCGGCCCGGCGGGCACGGGATGTTCATCGTGCAGCGGCTCTGCCTGGACTGGGGGGTCGTCAGAACCCCCGGCGTCTCCGGCAAGACGGTGTGGGCGGAGCTGAGCGCGCCCGTGTAGTGCGCGCCCGGGCCGCCCTTCGTAGCGTCCGCCCAATTCCCCCTTGGGTTACCCGCGGTTCGTTCACGCGCCGGATCACTACAGATCCGGCGCGTTCTTTGTCTTCCCTCGGCAAGGCGCCGGGCGTACCTTGAGCGCCCAATCTGATGTGCCGTCAGTAAATCCGCACCCCGCGGCACGCCACGACCGGCATGAGGGGAACTTGAGGTGTCTCACCAGAAACGCAGGGCCGCACTCGCGCTCGCCACGGTTCTGGCCGGTGGCTCGGCGGTGCTGATGGCCGCCCCCGCCGCGCAGGCCGAGGTCCAGGACGTCAACTACCAGTGCAAGACGCCCATCGGGAACAAGGGCGCGGTCTCGCCGATCGACATCAAGAGCGTCAAGAGCGGCAGCGGCTACAAACTCACCATGTCCTTCCAGAAGGGCGTCTCCTCCAGCCCCGTGGAGCTCGGCAAGGGCGCGATGAAGCCGAGCGCGCTGATCAAGCTGGGCGGCGCCGAGAGCGGCACGGTCCCGGTGTCCGGGGCGCCCAACGACAAGGCGATCCCCGCCAACACCCCCATCAAGATCAGCGATCTGACCGGGACGTACACGCCGAAGAGGAGCGGCAAGGTCACCTTCACCGCCGGTGTCCTGACCATCAAGGCACTCGGTACGACGACGACGTGCACCCCGTCCAACAGCCCCAAGCCCTCGCTCTCCCTGGACGTGAAGGGTTCGGGCGGCGGCGACGAGGGCGGCACCACAGGCGGCGGATCGAGTGATGACAGCGGCTCCGGCGGCTCGGCGAGCGCCCCCTCCGGCGGCGACGAACTCCCGCAGACCGGACCCGCGGACTCCGCGATCGCGCTCGGCACCCTCGGCGGCACGGTGCTGCTCGCGGGCGCGGCCGGTGCGCTGTGGCTGACCCGCAGGAACCAGGCGGCGCGTTCGCGATAGGCGCGGTGCGCGGCGTCGTGGGGACGCGGTGACCGCGCGCGCCCTCATTCCGACCGCCGCGTACGACGCGTTCATCGCGTACGAAGATCCAGGAGCCGCCGATGCCGTCGCTGCTGTCCGTTGCCCGCGCTCTCCCCCTGGCCGTGGCCTTACTGGTGACGGGCGCGGCTGTGGCGACTCCCGGGTACGCCGACGAGTCCGGAGCATGGTCCGTCGCGCCATCGGCCGGAGGCGGGACGCGGCCCGCGAAGGACGGGCGGCCCTACTTCTATGTGGAGGGCACGCCCGGCTCCGTCCTGGAGGACACGGTGACGGTCACCAATCCGGGGTCGAAGCCGCGCACGATCGAGCTGACCGGCGCGGACGCGGACAACACGCGGGGCGGCGCCTTCTCCCTGGACCGGGGGAAGCCCACCGACACCGGCTCCTGGATCACCTTCGCCCGGCGCGAGGTGAAGGTGCCGCCGCGCACCCGCGCCGAGGTGCCGTTCAGCGTGAGCGTCCCCGAGGGCGCCATACCGGGCGACCACCCCGGGGCGATCGTCGCGCGCGGCGGCGGGCGCGACGCGGGGGTCCGTGTGCATCTGCGGGTCAGCGGCCCGACGCTGTCCGCGCTGACGGTGGAGAAGGTGAAGGCGGAGGGTTCGCGCATCACGTACGACATCGTGAACCGCGGCAACACCGTCCTGACCCCGAAGCTGGCGGTCCGCGCCGAGGGACTCTTCGGCACCCTCCTGGACCGCCCCGCCCGCCCCCTCCCGATCGAACTCCTCCCCGGCCGCAGGGTCACCCTGACGGAACCGTGGAAGGACGCCCCTTCCCTCGACTCCGCCGAGGTGACCCTCACGGTGACGGCGGCAGGCGGTGCCAGGGGCGAGGCATCGGCCTCGGTGCGCTTTGCGCCGTGGGGCTGGGTGGCGGGGGCCGGGGCTGCGCTCCTTGGGCTTGCGGGGGCGGCGTTCTGGTTCGTACGCAGACGCAGGGGGCCGGTGGGGGAACCGCCACCGGACGAGCTTGAACAGGGCAGTACAGAGCGGGAGTTGACGTCAGCGGGGACGGGAAGGGGCGAGCAGCTGTGAACGGCTACCGGAAGGGGCTGCCCGCGTTGTTGGCAGTAGTGGCCCTGCTCGGCTTCGCGCTGATGCCGCAGGCGTCCGCCGCGGCCAAGCCAGAAGTGACCCTCTCCAAGACCCAGGCCGGCAAGGGCGGCGACATCACCGTCAAGGGCAAGGCCTGGCGCCCCGACGCCCTCCTGATGATCCTCATCTGCGGCCAGGCCACCCCGGCCAGAGGCGTCCCCGGCGGCACGAACTCCTGCGCCAACGCGGAGGGCCTCGCCGTCACCACCAGGAGCGACGGCACCTTCACCAAGAAGCTCCCCGTGGTGGAGCCGCTGGAGCCCTGCCCCTGCGTGGTCCACGTGGCGACCGTCACGGGGGAGAAGGCCCAGGCGGACGCCCCCTTCAAGGTCGCCGGCCACCCGGTGGAAGCCCTGCCCAAGCAGCAGGGCGGCGGCAGGCTATCCGTCCTCACCGACACCCGCCTGGAAGGATCCAGCGGCGTACTGAACTGGTTCGGCGCCCCGCCGTCCCGCAAGTTCGTCTTCACGGTGGGCAACGTCGGCTCCGCCCCCGTCAAGGACCCGATCTTCCAAGTGGGCACCTCCCACGGCGTGTTCGCCCCGCAGTGGGAGGAGCAGCAGTGGCGCGGCACCATAGCCCCCGGCAAGAAGGCGCAGATCAAACTGCCGGTGGAGCTCTCGGCGGGAGCGCACGGCAACTACCTGGTCTCGCTGAAGTTCGGCGGCAAGGTCCTCGCCGAGCAGCCCTGGGGCGTCGGCCGCCCCTGGGGCGTCACCCTCTTCTGGATCCTGCTCTGCGTGGTCGTGCCTGCCGCCGTCTTCCGCATCGGCATGGCGGTGGTGGACAGGCTCCGCCCGAACCGCCGCGGCGGCGCGCGCACCCGTGCCCCGGGGCGGCACTGCACCGGCAGGCTCGCCGAACTCACCGACCGGCTGCCGAAGTTGCGGCTGCCTCAGGGGGCGGTCGCGGCGGATCAGGCGGCGCGCGGCAAGCAGCGTACGAAGCCGACCGTCACGGAGGAACCCGGTACGCACACGACCACCCTCCCGTGGTTCACCCCTGACACCGACCCCGGCGGGACCGCACCCGCCGGACAGCTCTCCGCACCGTCAGAGAACAGCCCGACGACGAATACGACGAAGGGAAACACGTGATCAGCAAACGACGGAGAGCGGGCGCGGCCTCGGTCTCGCTCCTCCTTGGCGGGGCGGGCATCCTGTTTGCGGCGGGCCCCGCGCAGGCCGCCGAGGTGGCGTACAAGACGGAGTGCATCCCGCCGGCGATCTCGGGTCTGCCGCCGGTGCAGGGCACCACGAAGGTGGAGATCACCGCGCCGGCCACCGCGAAGGTGGGCGACGAGGTCGAGGTCGTATGGAAGACGACCCAGGCCGCGTCCAAGAACCCGGACATCCTCGACCTCGACAAGGACACGGTGAAGCCGACCGGCACCATCAAGGTGGCGGGCGGTCAGACCGGGGACCTGGCGATGGCGGGCGAGCGGGTCAATCCGCCGATCAAGAAGAACAGCCCGATGGTCCTGTCCGACATGAAGGGCAAACTGAAACTGACCAAGGCGGGCGACGTCACGCTCACCCCGGACGCGTACAACATCAACGTCAGCAAGCCGATGTCGACCGACACCAAGTGCACGCCGAAGGAGCAGGTGAAGGCGGGCGCGACCATCAAGGTGACGGACGGCGGCGGTAGTTCAGGCGGCAGTACGTCAGGTGGCTCGACCGGCGGCGACACCGGCGGTACGGGAGGTACGGGCGGTTCGTCGGGTGGTGACACCGGTGGTGACACGGGAGGAGGCTCGACCGGCGGCTCCACCGGAGGTGGCGGCGGCGAGACCGACTTCACCGGCAAGGAAGTCCAGATCCCCTACAAGTGCAAGACGCCCATCGGCGACAAGGAAGCGACGTCCCCCGTCCAGATCGACGCGAAGAAGGACGGCGGGAACTACGGCCTGACCGTGCAGTTCAAGAAGTCCGTCATGGACAGCCCCGCCGACATCCCCGCGGACTCGGTGAAGCCGTCCATGGAGGTCAAGCTGGGCGGCGCGGACAAGGGCACGGTGCATGTCGAGGGCCCCACCAACAAGGAGCCCATCAAGTCCGGCGAACCGATCAACATCCCTGACCTGACCGGCACTTACAAGCCGGGCGCCGACGGAAAGTCGACGCTCTCACCGGGCGTCCTGACGGTCGAGGCACTCGGTACGACGACGACCTGCACGCCGGCCAAGACGGAGGTGTCCCTGGAGATCGACACGGCGGCCCAGCCTGGCGGCGCGGCAGGCGGGTCCGGATCCGCGGGCGGCTCCGACACGGGTGGCTCAGCCGGGGGTTCGTCCTCTGGTGGTGGTGGCCTCGCCGAGACCGGCGCCGATGACAACGGCGCGCTGCGGGCCCTGGGTCTGGTCGCCGGCACGGTGATCCTGCTGGGCGGCGCGGTGTTCACGTTCCTGCCCAGGCGGCGGGGCGGCTTGCGCTAATGCCCTGCGGGGTGCGGGGAATTCTGCGGGTCCGTTGTGGCTGGTCGCGCAGTTCCCCGCGCCCCTTACGGGGCGCCCCTCAGCGCCCCTCAAGAGTGCTCCTGAAGCCATCGGAGTACGTTCTGCGCCATCGCCGGAGCACTGAGCAGCGGCCCTCCGTGCCCCGACCCCCGCACCGTACGCACCGTCACATCGGTCAGGCCCAACCTGCTTTGCGCGCCCGCGAGTTCAGCCGAGTGCGCGACCGGCACGAAGTCCCCCGCCGAGTGGGCGAGGAGCATGGGGGCGTCGTCCGGGCCCGATGCGTGTGACTTGGCGGCGAGGTCGGCCCACCGGTTCCAGCACCGCTGCCCGCCCCGGTCCGGCGAGCACCCCGCGAGCAGTTGGGCCGACCGCCGCAGACCGCGCTGCGCGGACGAGGCGGCGGGCCGCCCGCCGTCCACCCAGGCGCGGTGGGGCGAGGCGACGGGGGAGAGGGCCACGACGCCGCGGACCCGTGTGCCGCCGGCCCCGTACGCCCCTGCGCTCAGGGCGAGATGCCCGCCCGCGGACGATCCGAGCACCAGCGGCCGCTCGCCCGAACGCCGCTCCACCCACCGCAGCGCCGCGAGCACGTCGTCGCGCTGCGCGGGCCAGGCGGCGTCGGTGGCGAGCCGGTAGTCGGTGTCGTACACGGTGAACCCCTGCCCGGCGAACCACCGGGCCCACCCGCTCCAGTCGGTGTCCCGCACCCAGGAACCGCCGTGCAGGATCAGCAGGGCGGGGCCCCCGTCGCCGTACACGGTGAGGGTCTGCCGAGGGTGCCCCCCGTACGAGAAGGTCGTGCCGGGCGGCGGCTCGGGAGCGGCCTGGACGGCGGCACTGGACGACAGCAACGCCACACACAGGGCGAGGGCCGGCAACGTACGACGCATGGCCAGATGCTTCACCGCCCTGCGGCCCCGCGCCCGCGAAATCGCCAAAGGCCGCCGCACCGGGTGGTGCGGCGGCCTTCAGTTCGAGCGTGGGTCTTTGCGGGTCAGCGCACGTCGCCCATGAGCGCCCTGACCTTGTTGCGGGCCGTGTAGACCGCGAAGCCGGCGAGCACCGCGGCCGTGGCCTCCAGGGCGACCATGCCCCGGCCGTTGAGGTCGACCCCGGCGATGGCGAGCATGCCGGTCACGCTGTCACCCGCGGTGACGGCGAGGAAGAAGACTCCCATCATCTGGGAGGCGTACTTCGCGGGCGCCATCTTCGTGGTCAGCGACAGGCCCACCGGGGACAGGCACAGCTCGGCGACCGTGTGCATCAGGAAGATCAGCACCAGCCACCACATGGTGACCTTCGTGTCGCCGGTGGCCATACCCATCGGGACGAGGAACACGAAGAACGAGGCGCCGGCCACCACCAGGGCGAAGGAGAACTTCACGATCGTGCTGGGCTCGCGGTTGCGGCGGGCCAGCGCGATCCAGACGGCGGCGAAGACCGGGGCGAGCAGCATGATGAAGCCCGGGTTCAGCGACTGGAACAGGGTGTTCGGCATCTCCCAGCCGAAGATGTCCCGGGAGGTGCTGGAGTCACCGAAGAGGGACAGCGTCGACGCGCCCTGGTCGAAGATCATCCAGAAGATCGCAGCGGCCACGAAGAACCAGATGAACGCCGTCATCTTGGTCTGCTCTTCGGCGTTGAGGTCCTTGTCCCGCTTGATCTTGACCAGTACCGCGACCGGGATCAGCAGGCCGGCCACGGTGATCGGGAGCAGCGCCCAGTTGAGGGTGAGCCGGTAGACGTCGGTGAAGGCCACGACGGAGTAGAACGCCGCGATCGCGGCGACGGCCGCCAGCGTCTTGACGATGACGCCGCGCTTTTCCTCGGCCGACAGCGGGTTCGGGACCTGGTTGCTCTCGGCGGCCAGGTGGCGGGAACCGACCATGAACTGGATCGCGCCGAGCGCCATGCCGATCGCGGCCAGGCCGAAGCCCAGGTGCCAGTTGACCTTCTCGCCGAGAATCCCGATGGCGAAGGGCGCGGCAAAGGCACCGAGGTTGATGCCCATGTAGAAGATGGTGAAGCCACCGTCGCGGCGGAGGTCCTTCGGGTCGCTGTAGAGCTGGCCGACCATCGTCGAGATGTTGGCCTTCAGCAGACCCGAGCCGACCGCGACCAGGGCCAGACCGACGAAGAACATCGCCGAGCTCGGCAGGGCCAGGCACACATGACCGGCGACGATCACGAGGCTCGCGATGGCGACGGTCTTGCGGGCGCCCCAGATGCGGTCGCCGATCCAGCCTCCGGGCATGGCCATGAGATAGACCATGGCCACGTAGACGGAGTAGATGGCCGTGGCGGTCGCCGCGGTGTACGCAAGGCCGCCGCCCTGGCTGCCGGTGGCCGCGTCGGCGCCGCCGGAGACCAGGTAGAGCACGAGCAGAGCGCGCATGCCGTAGTAGGAGAAACGCTCCCACATCTCGGTCATGAAGAGTGTGGCCAGTCCGCGGGGGTGGCCGAAGAAGGTCTTCTCAGAGCCAGGGGTACTGGCCGAGTCCTTCGTCAGGCTGGACGCCATGAGTCGATCCTCGTGGGTTCGGGACGCGCGGCAGGAGCGTGTGCGCGCCCGGTGGGGGGCGGTCGGCACCGGCGTCTTGCGACTCCGAGATCCACGCCCTGGGCGCATCGTCACGCGCAGGGCCCGACCACAGGTCATTCCTTTCAAGGCTGGCTTGAGCCAACCCGCACATAAAAGAGACCTAAGGCGCGCACAGCGGGCCAAAGGTCCTTGAGTAGTGCATCAGGCGTTGGGTCACCATACGTCACGAGAGTGCGGCATATGGAAGGACTTGAGAGATGGATCACAGGTTATGACGGAACCAACAGCCCACATCTAAAGGTGATTCTCAGGATCGCACCTCATAGCCGCAGGCTTCCACCGTAAGCATTCGATCAGCTGTCGATCACCCCACGGCGGTCGTCCGTCGCGGACTACCATCACCCCATGACCCGTGTACTGCTCGCCGAGGACGACGCGTCCATCTCGGAGCCGCTGGCCCGCGCCCTGCGCAGGGAGGGCTACGAGGTCGAAGTCCGTCAGGACGGCCCGACCGCCCTCGACGCAGGTCTGCAGGGCGGCGTCGACCTCGTCGTACTCGACCTGGGGCTGCCCGGCATGGACGGCCTGGAGGTGGCCCGCCGGCTCCGCGCCGAGGGGCACACGGCGCCGATCCTCATCCTGACCGCCCGGGCCGACGAGGTGGACACCGTGGTGGGCCTGGACGCGGGCGCCGACGACTACGTGACCAAGCCCTTCCGCCTCGCCGAGCTGCTCGCCCGGGTCCGGGCCCTGCTCCGGCGCGGCGCCACCGAGCCGCAGCAGCCGCCGGCCACGCACGGCGTGCGGATCGACGTCGAGTCGCACCGCGCCTGGATGGGCGAGGAGGAGCTCCAGCTCACGGCCAAGGAGTTCGACCTGCTGCGGGTCCTGGTCCGCGACGCGGGCCGGGTGGTCACCCGCGACCAGCTGATGCGCGAGGTCTGGGACACCACATGGTGGTCCTCCACCAAGACCCTGGACATGCACATCTCTTGGCTGCGCAAGAAGCTGGGCGACGACGCGGCGAACCCGCGGTACATCGCGACGGTACGGGGCGTGGGCTTCCGCTTCGAGAAGAGTTGATCCGGGGCGGGAGGAGCGCCCCGTAAGGGGCGCGGGGAACTGCGCGAGCAACCACGATGAACCCGCACTCGCCGTAGAACCGCCGGAGACAGACGCGTCTGCGGGCCGGTGGGGGCTTGTCGCGCAGTTCCCCGCGCCCCTGACGGGGCCCGTATCCAGGACACTGGGTAAATGCGCCGCCGCCTGATCAGCTCCACGCTAGCCGTGGTCCTCGTAGTCATCGCCGTCTTCGGAGTGAGCCTCGTCGTCGTAGAGACGAGGACCATCAGCAGCAGCGCCCAGGAGCGAGTCACCTCCGAGGCCGTCCGCCTCGCCGGCATCGTCGACAGCCGGCTCATCAGCGACGAGCGGATCAACGCCGAGATCCTGCGTGACGTGGCCGGGGTCGACAACGACCGCTACGCCCTCATCGAGATCCCCGGCCGCACCCCCATCGAGATCGGCAGCCGCCCCGGCGGCGACGTCATCCGGGCCACCGCGGGCGGCGAGGAGGGCGAGCGGGTCACCGTCGAGGAGCCCCGCACAGCGGTCACCCAGGAGGTCGGCCGCACGCTCCTGATCATCGGCGCCGTCGCGCTCCTCGCGATCGTCGCCGCCGTACTCCTCGCCGTGCGCCAGGCCAACCGCCTGGCATCCCCGCTCACCGACCTCGCCGAGACCGCCGAGCGCCTCGGCTCGGGCGACCCGCGGCCGCGCCACAAGCGGTACGGGGTGCCGGAACTCGACCGGGTCGCGGACGTCCTGGACGGCAGCGCCGAGCGCATCGGCCGCATGCTGACCGCCGAGCGCCGCCTCGCCGCCGACGCCTCGCACCAGCTGCGTACGCCGCTGACGGCCCTCTCCATGCGCCTGGAGGAGATCACCGTCACCGACGACCTGGACACGGTCAAGGAGGAGGCGACGATCGCGCTCGCGCAGGTCGAGCGGCTCACCGACGTGGTGGAGCGGCTGCTCACCAACTCCCGTGACCCGCGCACCGGTTCGGCCGTCTCCTTCGACCTGGACGAGGTCATCAAGCAGCAGCTGGAGGAGTGGCGCCCGGCCTACCGCAGCGCGGGCCGCGCCATCGTCAGCTCCGGCAAGCGGCATCTGCAGGCCGTGGGCACGCCGGGCGCGGTCGCCCAGGTCCTGGCCGCGCTGATCGAGAACTCGCTCATGCACGGCGGCGGCACCGTCGCCCTGCGCACCCGCGTCACCGGCACCCAGACGGTCGTCGAGGTCACGGACAACGGCCCCGGAGTCCCCGCCGATCTCGGCGCACGGATCTTCGAGCGCACCATCAGCGGCCACAACTCGACGGGTATCGGCCTCGCCGTGGCGCGCGACCTGGCCGAGGCGGACGGCGGCCGCCTGGAGATGCTGCAGACGAAGCCGCCGGTGTTCGGCCTGTTCCTCTCGCGTACGCCGCCGCAGAGGCGCGACGGCGGTGACGGCGGGGAAACGGTCCGCTAACGGCTCCGCTAGCGGGTCCGCTGCACGGTGCGCCGGGGGGGCCTGGAGGGCTCGGGCTCCGCGTCCAGGAACGATTCCGCATGGGCGACGGTCTCCCGCGCGGGCAGCGTTTTGAACACCCAGGTGCGGTACGACCAGAAGCGGAAGCAGGTGGCGATGCCGATGCCGAGGAACTTGAAGAGGTTGGACTCCAGACGGCCGTCCCAGCCGAAGCCGTACGTCGCCGCGTAGAGCACGCCGTTCTCGATCACCAGGCCGACGAGGCTGAACAGCAGGAAGAGCGTGAGCTCCTTCGTCCTGCCGCTCTTGTCACGGTCCTTGTACGTGAAGTAACGGAAACCGACGTAGTTCACGGCGATCGCGACGACCGTGGCGATCACGCTCGCGCGTACGACCTGCAGGTCGGAGACATGGCGTACGAAGTTGAAGACGCCGAAGTTCACCACCGTCCCGACCGCTCCCACGGCCCCGAACTTGACGACTTCGCGCGCTAGCCGATCCAGCCGCACCCGTAGTGCGCCACGTTCCGTCATGGTGGTCGCCCCAACCCCCGTCGATTCGAATTTGGTCGTGTCGACGATGTGGTGATTCGGTCGCGTCAACCCAGCCATGCTAACCAGCGACCCCCGTCCGACGCTCGCGGACGTCTCCACACTGTGGCGGCTCTGTGACGGGAGAGGCGGTGGTGGGCGCGGAATCCGGCCGTTCTCCGATGGCCGATACAGGCCGATACCCTGGGGGTGTGACGTTCCCGGTAGTCGGCATGGTCGGCGGCGGTCAGCTCGCCCGCATGACCCACGAGGCGGGCATCCCCCTCGGCCTCAGATTCAAGCTCCTCAGTGACACCCCTCAGGATTCCGCGGCGCAGGTCGTCAGCGATGTCGTCATCGGCGACTATCGCGACCTCGACACGCTGCGTGACTTCGCGAGGGGCTGCGACGTGATCACTTTCGATCACGAACACGTACCCACCGAGCATCTACGGGCCCTGGAGGCGGACGGCATCCCCGTGCGTCCGGGTCCCGACGCGCTGGTGCATGCCCAGGACAAGGGCGTGATGCGCGCGAAGCTCATGGAGATCGGCGTGCCGTGTCCACGCCATCGGATCGTGAAGGATCCGGCCGACGTGGCCGCCTTCGCGGCCGAGGGCGACGGCTTCCCCGTGATCCTCAAGACGGTGCGTGGCGGCTATGACGGAAAGGGGGTGTGGTTCGTACGTTCCGTCGAGGACGCCGAAGACCCCTTCCGGGCCGGTGTCCCTGTGCTCGCCGAGGAGAAGGTCGATTTCGTACGCGAGCTCGCGGCGAACGTCGTGCGCTCTCCGCACGGCCAGGCCGTGGCCTACCCCGTCGTCGAGTCGCAACAGGTCGACGGCGTCTGCGACACGGTGATCGCCCCGGCGCCAGGCCTCGACGCGGCCCTCGCCCTGCAGGCCGAGGAGCTGGCGCTGCGCGTCGCCAAGGACCTCGGCGTGGTCGGCCACCTGGCGGTCGAGCTCTTCGAGACGACAGACGGCCGCATCCTGGTCAACGAACTGGCGATGCGCCCGCACAACTCGGGCCACTGGACGCAGGACGGCGCGATCACGTCCCAGTTCGCCAACCACGTCCGCGCGGTGCTCGACCTGCCGCTCGGCGACCCGCGCCCGCGCGCGAAGTGGACGGTCATGGCCAATGTCCTGGGCGGCGACTACCCGGACATGTACCAGGCGTACCTGCACTGCATGGCGCGCGACCCGCAGTTGAAGATCCACATGTATGGCAAGGACGTGAAGCCCGGACGCAAGGTCGGCCACGTCAACACCTACGGCGACGACCTGGACGACGTGCTCGAGCGCGCCCGTCACGCAGCCGGCTACCTCAGAGGAACGATCACCGAATGAGCACGTCTCCTGTGTCTCCCGTAGTCGGCATCGTCATGGGCTCGGACTCCGACTGGCCCGTCATGGAGGCGGCGGCCAAGGCGCTCGACGAGTTCGAGATCCCCTACGAGGTCGACGTCGTCTCCGCGCACCGCATGCCGCGCGAGATGATCGCGTACGGCGAGCAGGCGGCCGACCGCGGCATCAAGGCGATCATCGCGGGCGCGGGCGGTGCGGCGCACCTGCCGGGCATGCTCGCCTCGGTGACCCCGCTCCCCGTCATCGGAGTCCCCGTCCCGCTGAAGTACCTGGACGGCATGGACAGCCTCCTCTCCATCGTGCAGATGCCGGCCGGAGTCCCCGTGGCGACGGTGTCGGTCGGCGGCGCGCGCAATGCGGGCCTCCTCGCGGCCCGCATCCTCGCCGCTCACGACCCCGAACTCCTCGCGCGTATGCGGGAGTTCCAGCAGGAGCTGAACGAGCAGGCCACGGAGAAGGGCAAGCGGCTTCGGGCCAAGGTCGAAGGCGCGGGTTCCGGTTTCGGCTTCGGCTCGGGAAAGTAAGCGGCATGACTTCTCTGGACAGTGCCTCTCTGGATGATGCCCGTTCCCT
Source organism: Streptomyces sp. NBC_01381 (assembly GCF_026340305.1). Classification (NCBI taxonomy): domain Bacteria; kingdom Bacillati; phylum Actinomycetota; class Actinomycetes; order Kitasatosporales; family Streptomycetaceae; genus Streptomyces; species Streptomyces sp. NBC_01381. The sequence continues at coordinate 1,824,634 of NZ_JAPEPI010000001.1, forward strand.
CCTCGCCGACTTCCCGGTGGTCGACGGCCACAACGACCTGCCGTGGGCGCTGCGCGAGAAGGCGGGTTACGACATCGACCGCCTCGACATCGCGGCCGACCAGACGGGCAGCCTCCACACGGACATCGCCCGCCTGCGGGCGGGCGGTGTCGGCGCGCAGTTCTGGTCGGTGTACGTCCGCACGGACCTGACCGGCGACGCGGCGGTCAGCGCGACGCTCGAACAGATCGACTGCGTCGAGCAGTTGCTGGCGCGCCATCCCTCGGATCTGGCCCGCGCTCTGACGGCCGCGGACATGGAGAAGGCCCGCACCGAGGGCCGTATCGCGTCCTTGATGGGCGCGGAGGGCGGCCACTCGATCAACAACTCCCTTGCCACGCTGCGGGCGTTGCACGCGCTGGGCGTCCGCTACATGACCCTGACGCACAACGACAACATCGCGTGGGCGGACTCGGCGACGGACGAGCCGGGCGTCGGGGGCCTGTCGGCCTTCGGCCGTGAGGTGGTTCGGGAGATGAACCGCACGGGCATGCTCGTGGACCTCTCGCACGTGGCGGCGACGACGATGCGGGCGGCACTGGACACGTCCGTGGCACCCGTGATCTTCTCCCACTCCTCTTCGCGAGCGGTGTGCGACCACCCGCGCAACATCCCGGACGACGTCCTGGAGCGCCTGTCGGCGAACGGCGGCGTGGCGATGGCGACGTTCGTCCCCAAGTTCGTCCTCCAGGCGGCGGTGGACTGGACCGCGGCGGCCGACGAGAACATGCGGGCGCACGGCTTCCACCACCTGGACACGACGCCGGAGGCGATGAAGGTCCACGCGGCCTTCGAGGAGTCGACCCCGCGCCCCATCGCGACGGTCTCCACGGTGGCGGACCACCTCGACCACATGCGCGAGGTGGCGGGCGTCGACCACATCGGCATCGGCGGCGACTACGACGGCACGGCGTTCACGCCGGACGGCCTCGACGACGTCGCGGGCTACCCGAACCTGATCGCGGAACTCCTCGACCGCGGCTGGTCCCGGGCCGACCTCGCGAAGCTGACGTGGCAGAACGCGGTACGGGTCCTTGCCGCCGCGGAGGACGTGGCACGGGACATCCAGTCCCGCCGGGGCCCGTCGGTGGCGACGCTGGAGCAGCTGGACGCCTGAGTCCAGGGGTACGTTGCCGGGCCCCTCCCCGCGGGGGTGGGGCCCTGCGGGGAGGGCCCTTCCCTGCGAGGCGGCCCCCGTGGCTGGGGGGCTTGCCCACGGTGGTGGGGTCCCGCCGGCTGGGGGCCTTCTCCGCGTGGCGGGGCACCGCCGGCTGCGTGCCCGGCAGCCCTCGCGCGACCGCACCGTGCTGCACCTCGCCCCTCTCCCACCCACCCGCCCCCGCCTGAGGCTGTGGGCCCCGGCCCCGGCCCGGCGTGCGGATGGGTGCCGCCCGGCGTTGCGGCCTGTGTCTGGGCCCGATGTGGGGCTATCGCCCCGAGGTGCGGGGCGTCCGGACTGCCCCGCAGCCGACGCAGGACCGCACCGTGCTGCGGCGCGCCTCTCTCCCACCCACCCGCCCCCGCCTGAGGTGTGGGCCCCGGCCCCGGTCAACTGGGGCTCGGTGGTGGCGGGTTGATCAATCTGCGGGGTTCGGTTGCTGAGTGGGGGCTTTGCCGATCCGGTAGTGGATGAGTTTCTACTTCCTGTCCGGCGTCGACAACACGCGCGTCACCGCGCACACGTGGCCAAAGTAGGCCGTCAGCACGAAGTCGCCCTCGCCCCAAGTAAGGGGCGAGGGCGACGAACGTACCGGTGAGAGCGCAGGCGCTAGGGAAGGTTGCGGGCCATCACGATCCGCTGGACCTGGTTCGTGCCCTCGTAGATCTGCGTGATCTTCGCGTCGCGCATCATCCGCTCGACGGGGTAGTCACGGGTGTAGCCGTAGCCGCCGAGCAGCTGGACGGCGTCCGTGGTGACCTCCATGGCGACATCGGATGCGAAGCACTTCGCCGCCGCACCCTGGAAGGTGAGGTCGGCGTCGCCGCGCTCGGACTTCGCCGCCGCCGCGTACGTCAGCTGACGTGCCGCCTCGATCTTCATGGCCATGTCCGCGAGCATGAACTGGACGCCCTGGAACTCCGCGATCGGCTTGCCGAACTGCTTGCGCTCCTTGACGTACCCCTTGGCGTAGTCGAGCGCGCCCTGCGCGATGCCGAGTGCCTGGGCCGCGATCGTGATGCGGGTGTGGTCCAGGGTCTTCATCGCCGTGGCGAAGCCGGTGCCTTCCTCGCCGATCATGCGGTCGGCGGGGATGCGAACGTTGTCGAAGTAGACCTCGCGGGTCGGCGAGCCCTTGATGCCGAGCTTCTTCTCCGGGGCGCCGAAGGAGACGCCCGGGTCCGACTTCTCGACGACGAAGGCGGAGATGCCCTTCGAGCGCTTGGTCGGGTCAGTGACGGCCATGACCGTGTAGTACTCGCTCACACCCGCGTTGGTGATCCAGCGCTTCACGCCGTTGAGGACCCACTCGTCCCCGTCACGGACGGCCTTCGTCTTCATGCCGGCCGCGTCCGAGCCCGCGTCGGGCTCGCTCAGGCAGTACGAGAACATGCCGTCGCCCTTGGCGAGCGGCGACATGTACTTCTTCTTCAGCTCCTCGGAGCCGGAGAGGATCACGGGGAGGGAGCCCAGCTTGTTCACCGCGGGGATGAGCGAGGACGAGGCGCAGACTCGCGCCACCTCCTCGATCACGATGACCGTGGCGAGCGCGTCGGCGCCCGCGCCGCCGTAGCTCTCCGGTACGTGCACCGCGTGCAGGTCATTGGCGACGAGGGCGTCGAGCGCCTCCTGCGGGAAGCGGGCCTCCTCGTCGACTGCCGCGGCGAACGGTGCGATCTTCGCCTCGGACAGCGAACGGATCGCGTCGCGGAGCATGTCGTGCTCCTCGGACGGGCGGTACAGGTCGAAATCAGCCGATCCGGCCAAGGTCTCTCACGCTCCAAGGATGCTAATTACCGTTAAGTAACCCAAATTTTAGTGGTCGGCTCACGGGACGGATACGTGACCTTCCTGACAGCGGGCAGCAAGGGGACACCGACGGCGAAAACGTGCCCGGCCAAGGGCCCGACTATGCTCGGGCACCGCACTGACGGCCGTAGACCCCTGGAGCACCGCATGGCCCTCAAGATCACCGTGATCGGCACCGGCTATCTCGGCGCCACGCACGCCGCGGCCATGGCCGAGCTCGGCTTCGAGGTGCTCGGGCTCGATGTCGTGCCCGAGAAGATCGAAATGCTGCAGCGGGGCGAGGTCCCGATGTACGAGCCCGGCCTGGAGGAGCTGCTGCGCAAGCATGTCGCCGGGATCGAGGGGTCGAGCGGGCGCCTGCGCTTCACCATGGACTTCGCCGAGGTCGCCGCCTTCGGCGACGTCCACTTCGTCTGCGTGAACACTCCGCAGAAGCACGGCGAGTACGCCTGTGACATGAGCTACGTCGACAGCGCCTTCGCGCAGCTCGCCCCGCATCTGACGCGGCCCGCCCTTGTCGTCGGCAAGTCGACCGTGCCGGTCGGTTCCGCGGACCGCCTCGCGCGCGAGCTGGCCGCCGCCGCTCCGGTCGGCGCGGACGCCGAGCTGGCCTGGAACCCGGAGTTCCTGCGGGAGGGCCTCGCCGTGCAGGACACGCTGCACCCGGACCGCATCGTCGTCGGCGTACGCAGCACGCACGCGGAGAAGCTGCTGCGCGAGGTGTACGCGGGTCCGGTCGGCGAGGGCTCGCCCTTCGTCGTGACGGACTTCCCGACCGCCGAGCTCGTGAAGACCTCCGCGAACTCCTTCCTCGCCACGAAGATCTCCTTCATCAACGCGATGGCGGAGGTCTGCGAGGCGGCGGGCGGCGATGTCGTGAAGCTGGCGGAGGCGCTCGGGTACGACGACCGGATCGGCAAGAAGTTCCTGCGGGCCGGTATTGGTTTTGGTGGTGGCTGTCTGCCGAAGGACATCCGGGCCTTCATGGCGCGGGCCGGGGAGCTGGGCGCCGACCAGGCGCTGACCTTCCTCCGCGAGATCGACTCCATCAACATGCGGCGGCGCGGCCAGATGGTCGAGATGGCGCGCGAGGCGCTGGGCGGCGGGTCGTTCCTGGGCAAGCGGGTCGCCGTCCTCGGCGCCACGTTCAAGCCCGACTCGGACGACGTCCGTGACTCGCCCGCGCTGAACGTCGCCGGGCAGATCCACCTCCAGGGCGGTCAGGTCACGGTGTACGACCCCAAGGGCATGGCGAACGCGCGGCGCCTCTTCCCGACGCTGGGGTACGCGGAGACCGCGGTGGAGGCGGTCAGAGGCGCGGACGTGGTCCTGCACCTCACGGAGTGGCGAGAATTTCGAGAGCTGGACCCGGAGGCCCTCGGCGAGGTGGCTTCCAACCGGCTCATCCTGGACGGCCGCAACGCCCTGGACCCGGGAGTCTGGCGCGCGGCGAGCTGGACGTACCGGGCGATGGGCAGGCCGTCGGCCTAGGGTTCGCCCAATTCCTTCTGGCCTAAGCGCCGCCCCGGGCGCGACCCGGTGGTGAATCAGGCGGCATGCGTGGTGAGCCATCGGCGCAACATCGCCCAGCGCAGTGCCGTTGTGGGGTGTTGCGGTGTGTGGCTGTCGAGCGTGGTGGAACGGATGGGGAGCCAGTCGAGGGCCTGGGCCTCCCATCGGTCCTCGGCGTCGTCGCGCCAGCGTCGCTCAATTTCGTGGGCCGTCAACTGTGGCCTCACCAGCATGGTCAGAGCGAGGTTGAGAAGGCCGATTTCGATGACGACGGAGAGGGGCGTAACCCGCCCGGGACGGACTTCGGCGCCGAACTCCTCACGGAAGCCGCGGCACGCGGCATGAGTGAAGGGGTCCGGGTGCGCTGCGATGTCGTGCTGGTTGAGCTGTTCCTCGAAGCTGGCCGACCAATGGCCTGGGGCGTAAGAGGCCTGTGCGTTCCGCTGAGTTACGAGCACTCGCTCGTCGCTGCTCAGCACGATGCAATGGACGCACGCTATGCCAGGGAGAACGGTGTCACCGAGTGGTACGGGCCTGACCCAGCGATGACTGTTGGCTTCGGCATGGCGGTGGTCGGTATGGCGCGCGCAGCCTGGATCTTGACGCAGGGCGACATGGAAGCGCCTGGCTTCCCTCCAGCTTGTCGGAGCGAGCGAAACCTCCAGTACTCGACTGTCGGGGCGTAAGCCGATACTGGTGAAGCGGTACTTGTGCTCGAGGCCGGGGCCGTCGACGGGGCCATCGAGGCGGTGCAGCGCCGGATCCACGGGAGTCGCGGAAGGGCCGCTCTCTATTTGCACTGCGAGGGTGACCGGGCTCTGCGTCGGCTCGTGAGGCAGGACATCCAGCGCATCCGTCTCGTTGCTCGCGCCGGCAATCGCGACCAAACCGCGGGCCACAGCCTCCGCGCCACGGTGTCGGGCAATATGCGCTGCGTACAGCAGTTGGAACGTGAAGGTCCGGCGCCCCAGTGGCTCGCCGGTCGTTCGGTCGAACTGCTGCTGCAGGGCGCGCAAACAGGCTTCCCGTACTTCTGCGGTGAGCACGTCCCGCAACAGCTGCTCGAGGAGGGCGTCGCGGGCCGCGTCGTCGTCGAAGCAGCCGAGAGCTACGGCGACGGGATAGCCGACGTAACTCATCTGGTGCTGGAAGCAATTGATCAGGGCACCGATCACGTTCGGGCCGAAGCGTCGCCCACGTGTCGCCTCGTCCCGTACGTAGGAGGCGTACTCGCGTACCACGTCCCAGTCGGAGTAAGGGCCGATCTTGTCGGCAATGCGCAGTCCCTCCACGACCTCCGTTTCGTCCCGCTCGGGCTCTGGTCGACCGTCGTGGGCGTGCAGTGTTTCGTGTGCGCGGCGTCGAGTGACCGGGTCGATGCTGGGGTCGTCGATGATGCGCTCCAGGAGTTCGGTTGTGGCCTCGTCGGGGTCGAAGCCGCGCAAGCCTTGGGCGATGTAGCCGAGGAAGGGCAGGTCTGTGCGATGGGCGAACTCGCAATTGCCCCTGCGGGTGAGCTCGTTGCGCACTTCGGTGGTGCGGTACTTGGCGAGGGCTTCTACAAAGCGGGCCTTGAGCCGGAACTTGTCCAGACCGCCGGCGAGCACCGGCACCACACGGGGCGCGTCCGCCACGTCACCCGCCTCCAGGCCACCGAATGCGGAGGCCAGCGAACTCGCGGCTTCCTGGGTGACACAAGGACGGGGACCGACGGCGCTGGGGGTGCTGCCCGGGCCTGAACGCTGCACCAGCGGCCCGTCCAGTGTCTCCAGGACCAGAGGCAGTAGGAGCGGGAGCCGTTGGCGCAGCACGTACGTGACGCCCCAGGCCCGCGCCATGCACACGTCCCCGTCATTCTTGCGGTCCAGGATGCCGAGGAACTCGGTGAACAGCGTGCGCAGCAGCGTCTCGGAGTGCTGCTCGTGCGCCAGTTGGACCAACATCGACCCGACCGGCCAGCCGATCTCCTGCTCCATGTGACCGCACAGCTCGCGCGCGGCCGCGTTCCGGTCGGCCACGCCGTACACGACGCTCGCCACCGCATGGGCATCGAGGAGGTCGTGACTGAGGCGCAGCACGGACCGCCGCTCCACGAGAAGTCTGTCGTCCTTGAGCCGGGCAACCGCTTGCGCGAAGTCGACTTCGGCGAGGTCGCTCCGTTCGTGGACGGACGCTCGCGGCACCTCGTACGTCATCGCGTGCAGTTGTGACTCGGCGAGTGCGGTGAGTACGGCCTGCTTGCGGCGCCTGGACGCCTGGGGAACTGGCCCGCCTTCCTCGGAAGAATCGCGGAACAGCCGCCGGAAGAAGGAGGTTTCGGCGGTGGGGATGGAGTCCCAGACCGCGGCACGGCGAAGAGCCAGATCGAGGAAGAACGGGGTGCGCAGCAGCCTGTTGTCCATCGCTTCACGAGAGATGTCGTGTGAGTGCAGGATGCGGGCGACGACGCGTTCGTCGAGCTCGCCCAGTTCATGGACGGGGAAGTGCAGCGAGGGGGCGTAGGCGGCAGCCCACACGTCGTCCCGGCAGGTGATCAGAAGCCTGTCGCAGGAGGCGTGCAGAAGTCTCAGCAGCTCGATGCCGCGGATGTGCTTGGGGTCGTCGCCGGGCGGGATCTGGTCGAGGGCGTCGACGATGAAGACCACTTGCTTGCCGTGCCCACGTTGCAGCGACTGCAGATGTCCGGGTAGATCGTTTGCGGACCGCGCTCCAAGCTCTTGCGGGAGAACATCAGCGTCGCGTGCCGCGACGGAGCCCTCGATCAGGAACGGATACACGTTCGTGGCGGCGCGGATCCGGTCGATGAAATGAGCTGCGACCACAGACTTGCCACGTCCTCCCGGAGCAACGAGAGCGACAGCTCCGGTGTCCGGAACGAGTGTGTCCCACGCGTACTCCCAGAAGGAGGGGTACGGCAGGTGTTGCCCGGCCCAGGCCGTGGCAGCCCGGCGACGTGACTCCAGGCTGTCCACGACACGCTGGACGAGAGAGCGGCGCAGGGCTCGCTCCAGCCCTGTGACATCACCGCATCGGCCGTTGTGCCGGGGGCTGGTGAGATAGTGGGTGTCCGCTTCACCGAGCAGCAACTCGATTGCCCCGGCGTCGAATTCCACTGGAACTATCGTCACGTTCCGTTTCCGAGCCTCTGCCAGCTCCTTGCGGATGAACTGAGGCTTGGCCATCGCCTCCCGGGTGCCGAGGAGGAGCAGGTAGCGAACTTCATCGAGCGCATTGGTGATTTTCTCCCACCAGAGGCTGCCGCCGGGAATCGTCTCGCGGTCGATGAAGACGGCGCCTTTGTAGGGGAGTCGCTCCTCCAGTATGTGCAGGACCTCGTCGCCGATCCCGGAGGCTGCCCTGCTGTAACTGATGAAGATCTCGTACGGCATGGCGGCGATGCCTCCGGTTAAATCGCAGCGTCGAAACGCGGCTTGTGGACGAGCATGCCCCACCTCTGCAGTTCCAGAGTCAGCACTGCCTCCGTCTGCAGGACGATCGCCTGGAACTCCACGGTCCCCAACGCGCCCTCAGCTCCCGATTCGAGGCGGTCGATCAGTCCTCGCAAGGACGACTGGCAACGCATCAGCTCCTGCTGTGCGTAGCCGTAAGAGATGGCAAGGCTTCGGAAGGCGAACAGTTCATGCGTCGCGAACAGGCCTGTACACAGAGCCGGTAGCACAGCGGTGAGCAACACGGTGGACGAAGACGCGCCTCCGTGCTGCTGATCTGTCGACAGCAGTACCGCGTTGGCCACAGCCACGGCCACCGCAGCCAATACGGTGACCTGTGTTGTCCGGGTGATCCTGCGGTCGGCGCGCTCGAAGGCAGTGGTGCTGAGCCTGAACCACATGAGCTGCTTGCCGATGCGGTAGTAGAGGTAGCTCCGCCCGCGGTCTCGGACTCGGTCGGGGAGACCGGGGTCCGCTTCGGCGTCAGAGCCGATGCGTGTGGCTGCTGCCTGCCACAGACCGTCCACCCATGGACGTTCGATACCCGGTACCGGAGTGTCTTGGTCTGCCATCGAAGCGAGACGCTCAAGCTCTTCCAGATTTCCGGTGGCGATTCGAGCGACCCGTTGCCTCCGGATCGCGGTGGAGCTGTCGTGACCCAGCCTCAGGTACGGTCCGACCTGGGCAAGGCGAAGATACTGTTCCCGGCGCAGCAGCTCGGCCCGGGTGCGGCTGAGCACCCAGGCGAGGGTGGGCTGCTCGTTTGTGTGGACCGTCAGGACGAGAAACAGCAACAGGAGAGACTGGCCGTAGGCCAGGCCAAGGGCAGTTGGCCCGCGTGCTGGGAAGAAGATCGCTTGAAGAGCGATGAAACCTACGGCCAGGGCGGGCAAGAATGCCACCTTGATTCCCGTGGCGCGGTAGCGGCCCTGGTAGTCCGGCGTCTGCTTGAGCTCGGTGTGCTGCGCCTCGTCGATCTCACGGACACCGTGAAAGCTGCCGGGCGGAATGACGTCGTCGGGAATGGCGAGGCTCCTGAACGCCTGCCTCTCGGCGCGCCGTCGCTCACGCCATCGATACGCCCTGAACAGCTGGTATCCGCAGTGCAGAGCGAGGACCAGAAAGGCCGCGAGTGCAACATTGACACTCGCGATGAGCACTGGATGGGCAGAGGCGGCGGCAGCAGCAGCGAGTGCCACGAGCATCACGCCCGCGGCCAGGAGGGCGCCGCCGATGAAGAAGTAAGGGCGCTGCCGTGATGCGGTCCTCGCCCAGAACACGTGCATGGGGCGACTGTCGGCGGCTCAGCGAACGCTGTCAATGCTTTGTTCGTCGGCTCTGTGCGCCAGCGAACCAAGATGCGGATGGTGTCGCTGAGGCTCGTATGCGGTAGTCGGCGAGCAGTTGCGGACTTGCGGCCATCCATGGCCCGGGGCGGCATCGGAAAAGGAATCGCCGGACGCTAGTCCACAGCCCTCCTTGCCCGATACGCCCGCATCTTCGCCCGAGCCCCGCACACCCCCATGTCGCACCACCGGCTCCGCCCGGCCGGGCTTCGGTCGTAGTACGCCCAGTGGCAGTCCGACGCCTCGCAGGCCTTGAGGCGGCCCCACGTCCCGGCGGCGACCGCCTCCGCGATGGCCGCCGCCACGCGGGAGGCGAGGGCGGCGGGCTCCGCGGGGGTCAGTGACGCCGAGCCGTCGGCATCCGACACCGTCACCAACAGCGGTGCCCCTGCGAGGAGTTGGGAGAGCGGCGGCGCGGACGCATGCGGTCCGTGCCCCGCATGGGCCAGGCACGCCACCCGCAGGGACTCCCGCAGCTCCCGCGCCGCCACCGTCTCCGCCCCCGCAGCGAGCCCGAAGGGCGCCCGCCCCTCCGCCGTGTCCAGTGCGTCCGCGCCCGACTCCAGGTCCAGTGTGTTCACCAGCGCCTGGACCAGCGTGAGTCCGCCGGGAGCGGGTGCTCTGTCATTCATGCTTGCGACGTTACCTCCATTGCGGGAGTATGGAGTAACCGTTACCTGATGAGAGCCTGCAAAGGTAACCCAGCACTCGAACCGGGAGAGACTCATGCCACTCGCCAAGCTCGGCGTCGTCGTACTCGACTGTCCCGACCCCCTCGCCCTCGCCGGCTTCTACGCCGCCATCCTCGGCGGCACCCCCAAGGACGACGGCGACGGCTGGGTCGACCTCGAAGGCCACGACGGGGCGCCCCTCGCCTTCCAGGCGGCACCCGGCCACGTCCCGCCGCAGTGGCCGTCGGCCGACCGCTCGCAGCAGTTCCATCTGGACCTCACTGTGGAAGCCGCGGAGATGGACGCGGTCGAGCGCGAGGTCCTCGCGCTCGGTGCCACCGCGCTGGAGGCATCGGACCGCAGCCGCAGCTTCCGGGTGTACGCGGACCCTGCCGGGCACCCCTTCTGCCTCTGCGCCTGCTGAGAGAGCGTGACGCGGACTGGGTCACCCTCCGCGCCCCCGACGGCCTGCGTCTCTGCTGTACGCCGATCCGGCAGGGCATCCCTTCTGCCTCTGCCGGATCAGCCATGACGATGACGAGAGCGAAGGCGTCAGCCGGCGGCCGCCTGGCGGCGCTGCCGCTCCCGCGTCGCCCGCGCGGTGAAGTCCGCGCCACGCAGCGCCCGTTGGACGTTGCCCCAGGTCAGCATCGCGAGCTCCTCATCCGGCCAGCCGCGCTCGATGAGCTCGGCGATGAGATGCGGATAGCGCGAGACGTCGGCCAGGCCCTCGGGGTGCGTGGCCGGGGTGTCGTACATGCCCGAGAGGCCGACGCACTCCGGGCCCGCGAGACGGCGTACGTGATCGAGGTGGTCCGCGACCTCTCGGATCGAGGAACCCGTCTGCTCGGCCGCGAGCGGCACCAGGCACAGGGCCTTGGCCTCGCCGAGCGCGGTCAGCAGGCCGTCGGAGAGGTTCCCGGGGGCGTCGCGCAGGGCCAGGGCCCCGGAGCGCACGAAGAGCGCCGGCGCCCTGGAGAGGATGAGCACCCGGTACGCCGTGGCCTCGGACGCTTCGGAGAGGTCGGGGAGCACCCCGAGCCGGTTCAGCTCGCGGACGACCTCCTCGCCGAACGGGCTCAGGCCGTCGGGGCCCGCCCATGGCGTGCCGGAGAGCGTGAGCGAGCACAGACCGAGGTCGCGCAGCGCCCGCAGCGCGGCCAGTGAGTCGCCGATCGCCGCGGCGCGCGCCGGGCCCATCAGGGTGGCGATGCGGCCGCAGTGGCGGGCGTCGACCGCCTCGGACGCCGTGCGGGCGAGCCGCAGTCCTTCGGGGTGTTGGTCGACGATGTACTTGATGAGGTCGAGCTGTTCGAGGGTCACGCCCAGGGCGCGGTCACCGCTGAGGTTCTCCGGGACGTGTGCGGACCAGAACTGCGCCCCGACACCGCCCGCCCGCAGCCGGGGCACATCGGTGTCCACCCCGGTTTCGCCGAGCTCCAGGTCGTACCAGGGCAGTTCGCGCAGCGCCCAGGACAGTCCGCTGTAGCCGTCGGCGACGGGGTGGGCGGCGAGCAGCGCGCGGGCATGCCGGAGCGGGTCCGGCAGGGGGTCGGGCAGGGGATCGGGGTCTGACGCGGGGGCCGCTTCAGGCACGGTTATGACGGGTTGGGCGGGCTCCGTGGAGGGCTCAATGGAGGGCTGATCCAGCTCTCCGGCCTCGGCGGTGGTGATGAGTTCGACCTGCAGGTCTGCCATGGCATTGCTCCGGACTTCAGGGTGGCAGTCGATTTCACCGTGACACGCGGGAGCTGCGGCTTCGCGGCAGGCGAAGCATTCGGGGTACGAGCAAGTCCGCCGGGACGCGAAGCCGGTATGCGAAGCCGGTACGCGAAGGGGCCCCGCCGATGCACCGGCGGGGCCCCTTCCAACGTACGCGTGAGGCGGCTCAGTCGCCCGAGACCGTCACCTTCTCGTCGTTGTTCAGCTCCGAGACCATCTGCTTGACCTTGGCCTTGTCCCACAGGAGGTTGCCGCCGGTGGAGCCCGCGAGCGGCATGTTCATCGACTTGCCGTCGCCGCCCGTGACGCCCTTCATCGCCCAGAACATGGACGCCACGTCGAACAGGCCCATGTCCTTGTCGACGACCAGCGTGTCCAGGCCCGCGCCCATCGTGGGGTAGAGCTTGAACGGGTTCATGACCGTGCCCGGCGTCGCCGCCTGGCTGGCGAGGGCCGCGAGGAACTTCTGCTGGTTCTTCGTACGGTCCAGGTCGCTGCCCGGCAGGGCGTAACGCGTGCGGACGAAGGCGAGGGCCTGCTGACCGTCGAGGGTCTGCTTGCCGGCCTCGAAGTCGGCGCCGGACTTCTCGTCCTTGAAGCCCTTGGGGATGTCCATCTCGACGCCGCCGACCGCGTCCACGATCTTCGCGAAGCCGCCGAAGCCGATCTCGGCGTAGTGGTCGATCCGCAGGCCGGTGTTGAACTCGACGGTGCGGACGAGGAGTTCGGGCCCGTCCTCCGCGTACGCCGCGTTGAGCTTCGTCTGGCGGCCGGTGTTCGGGTAGAGCTTCCCGGACTCGGCGCCCTTGAAGGAGGGGATCGTCACGTTCGAGTCGCGCGGCAGCGAGATCATCGTGTTCCCGCCGTCGTCCGCGACGTGCAGGATCATCATCGAGTCCGTGCGCTTGCCCTCGGCCGAGCCGGTGTGGAGCTTCTTCTTGTCCTCGTCGGACATGCCCTCACGGCTGTCGGAGCCCACGATCAGGTAGTTCGTGCCCGCGCCGCCCTCGGGGCGCTCGATGACCTTGGAGAGGTCGACCTCGCGCTTGAGCTTGGAGTCGGCCCAGAAGTACGTGCCGATGGAGACCGCGAGCAGTACGACGATGAGGGTGAGCGAGCCGATCTTGATGCGCCGGCGCCAGTTCGGGGCGGGGCGGGGAGCGCGGGTGCCGTAGCCGTCGTCGTCGCCGCCCTGGCCGCCGCCCTGGCCGTTGCCGTTCGGGGAGCCGTAGACCTGGCCGGTGTTGTAGCCGCTGTCGTAACCGTCGTCGTAGGAGTTCTGGCGGGGCGCGCGGGGCTCGAACATGTCGTCGCGGGCGTCGCCGTACCGCTGGCCGTACCCGTCGTCGTACGCGGGCTGCTGCGGGACCCCTCCGGGCTGCTGGCCCGGGCGGCCCGCGCCGCCGCCGCGCTGGACATGCCGCATCACGCGGGCGCCGTCGGGCTGCGCGTTCCCGCTGCCACGGCCGTATCCCCGGCCGTTGCCCTGCTCGTCAGGCCAATCGCTCATGTGGCCCAGTGTGCAGTCTCCGGGGGCGCGCCATACAGGGCGGGCGGGATTTCGGTTCAGGGCTGTTGCAGAGCTGATGCAAAGCGGCTCGGGGAGTCCGGGACATACGTCAGACATAGGGTGGAGCCCATGACAGACCTCGCCCCTGGACCGGAATCGGAGATTCCGGGCAAGCCGACCTCGGCGTCCCGCACGACACTCAGCCACATCATGACCCACAACGACACCAACCTCCTCGGAACGGTGCACGGTGGAGTAATCATGAAATTGGTGGACGACGCGGCGGGAGCGGTCGCCGGGCGGCACTCGGGCGGGCCCGCCGTCACCGCGTCCATGGACGAGATGGTCTTCCTCGAGCCGGTGCGGGTCGGTGACCTTGTTCACGTGAAGGCGCAGGTGAACTGGACCGGGCGGTCCTCCATGGAGGTGGGCGTCCGGGTCCTCGCCGAGCGGTGGAACGAGTCGACGCCCGCGCAGCAGGTCGGCTCCGCGTATCTCGTCTTCGCCGCCGTCGACGCGGACGGCAAGCCCCGGACGGTGCCGCCCGTCCTGCCGGAGACCGAGCGCGACCGGCGGCGCTACCAGGAAGCGCAGATCCGGCGCACGCACCGCCTCGCACGCCGCCGGGCGATCAAGGACCTGCGGCAGTCCCGCGCCGCGGAGGGTCTCGACGACTGAGCGTTGCGTACGTCACTGATCGCTACGGGCACACCACCTGGTCGCCCGTGACCGCGCCGAACTCCCCCTGGTAGGCGTCCTCCGCCCGTACCGGCCTGATCTTCTTGAAGTCCTGGCCCGCGAGCACCTTCAGGGTCGCGCCCTGGCCCTTGACCGCACGCAGCCGGCAGCCCGGAAGCGCCGCCGCGAGGGACTTCGCCGAGCGGTCCCAGCGCGGGTCGTACGCGACGACCGTACGTGCGAGGGGCCTGCCCGGCGCGTTGCCCGGCACCCGCGTCGTACGGAAGCCGGTGGACCGCAGCGCGCTGTCGACCCGCTTGCCCAGGCCCGCCCTGCCGGTGGCGTTGTCGACCTGCACCCGGATCTGCTGCGGCGACACTCCCACCACGGCGGCCTTGAGCCTGGGGTTGTGCGCGGCGAGCGGGCGGTCGTCGCGCAGCGCCTTGAAGAGCTTCCGGGACTTCCGCGGGTCCCACTTCAGGGTGGAGCCGATGCCGGGCACGTTCACGCCCTTGCTGCGCAGCGGCACGGTGGTGAACTCCGACGAGGACGGTGTGAAGCCGCGCATCGCCCGGCCCAGGGCCAGCATCTCGTTCGTGCCGAAGCCCTTGTCCGCCCGGACCGAGCCGAGCAGCGTCCTGCTCACGTCGCGGAACTTGAGCGGATTGAGCAGCACCCCGCTGCTGGTCGCCTTGGCGATCAGCGCGGCGAGGAACCGCTGCTGGCGCTGCATCCTGCCGAGGTCGGACGAGCCGTCGACGTGCCGGGTGCGGACGTACTGCAGGGCCTGGCCGCCGCTCAGCTTGTGCGTGCCCACGGCCAGATTCAGTCCGGTGTACGAGTCCTTCAGCGGGCGCGCCGTGCAGATCTCCACGCCGCCGAGCACGTCCACGGTCTTCATGAAGCTGGTGAAGTCGACCTCCATGTAGTGGTCGATCTTGACCTTCGTCATCTTCTCGACGGTGCGCACGGTGAGGTTGGGGCCGCCCTCCGCGTACGCCGCGTTCATCTTGACCGGGTGGGCCTTGTGTCGGTCGCCCGAGTTCTGGTCGATGTGCGGCGGCATCAGCGCGTAGCTGTCGCGGGGCAGGCTCACGACGCTCGCGCGGTCCCGGTCCTCGGAGATGTGCACGATCATGATCGTGTCCGTGCAGTGGCAGGGCGCGCCGCCGAGGCGGTACTTCTTCTTCTCCGCCTTGGTGATCTTGTCCCGGCCGTCGGTGCCGACAAGGAGCACGTTCATGCCGTTGCCCCCCTGCGGCCGGTTCTTCATGTCCTTGAAGGCGTCCACCCGGTCGATCCCGGTGTCGAGACTGGACACCACCCCGTGCCCGATCCCCGCCGCCGTGAGCACCGTCAAGGAGAACGCCGTCGCCACCCGCATGGCCCAGCGGGGCCGCTTCCTCCGCACGGCCGGGCGGGGCGTCTGCCTCCGGGGTGCGGCCTGGCGCGGGGGGCGCGGTCCGCGCGAGGAGGGGCTTGGGGAGCGGCGGGGCGGTGTGGGCACGAGGGGGACACCTCCGCTGACGGGCCGGGGGACGCCAGAACCGTAGGCCCATACGATCTGCGGCCCGGGTAGTGACCCGGCGGCGCGCGCCGGTGTCCCCCATTCGCGGTAACGTGGCGCCGATGAACGCGACGCCCGACGTGCAGCTTCCTGCCGTATCCGTGATCATGCCGGTGCTCAACGAGGAACGGCATCTGCGTGCTGCTGTTTCCGCGATCCTTGAGCAGGAGTACGACGGCGAGATGGAGGTCGTCGTAGCGCTCGGCCCCTCCACCGACCGTACGGACGAGATCGCCGCCGAACTGGTCGCCGAGACGGCCGGTCACCGCGCGAGGGTCCAGACGGTGCCGAATCCCACCGGGCGCACGCCGGCGGCCCTGAACGCCGCCATCAAGGCATCGAGTCACCCGATCGTGGTGCGCGTCGACGGCCACGGCATCCTCTCGCCCGGCTACATCGCGACGGCCGTCCGCCTCCTCGAGGAGACCGGCGCGCAGAACGTCGGCGGCATCATGCATGCCGAGGGCGAGAACGACTGGGAGCACGCGGTCGCCGCCGCCATGACCTCGAAGATCGGCGTGGGCAACGCCGCCTTCCACACCGGCGGCGAGGCCCAGCAGGCCGAAACGGTGTATCTGGGTGTCTTCCGGCGCGAGGCCCTTGAGCAGCAGGGCGGCTACAACGAAGAGTTCATCCGCGCCCAGGACTGGGAGCTGAACTTCCGTATCCGGGAGGCCGGCGGGCTCATCTGGTTCTCGCCCGAGCTGAAGGTGCAGTACCGCCCGCGGCCTTCCGTGCGCGCCCTGGCCAAGCAGTACAAGGACTACGGCCGTTGGCGGCACGTGGTCGCCCGGTATCACGAGGGCTCCATCAACCTGCGCTATCTGGCGCCGCCGACCGCCGTGTGCGCGATCGCGGCGGGCGTCGTCGTCGGCGCGGTGCTCACGCCGTGGGGCTTTGTGATCCCCGGCGGATATCTCGCGGCGATCGCCGCGGGCTCGCTGCCCGCGGGCAAGGGGCTTCCGCTGAAGGCACGCCTTCAGATCCCGGTGGCGCTCGCGACGATGCACATGTCGTGGGGCTGGGGCTTCCTCACCAGCCCGCGCTCGCTCGCCAAGAAGGTCATCGCGTCCCGGCGTCCGGCCGTCCTCACCGAAGCGTGAGAACAGCCGGACGGGGCATCGGGGCCGGGTTCACTTCCAGGTGAAGTCCGGGTCGACGTGCATGCACGCCTTCTTGTCCGAGCCGTTGAGCGCGTCGGCCGAATCCGGCGTCTTGTCGTCCTTCTTCCCGGCCGACTTGGGGTAGGTGTTCCCCTCCCGCCAGTCGGCGCCCACGACGAGCACGACACCGGAGACGTCCGTCGACTTCTCCACCGAACTCAGCGGCAGGCCAAGGGACTTGGCGACCCGCTGGGCATCACCCTCCAGCTCGGCGCTGGGATACCTGATGACGGTCTTCTCCTCCGCGAGAGCCGTCGCCGTGTCGGCCGTCGCCTTGGTGAAGCCCTTGCCGGTGAGCAGCTGAGTCACCGTCGACGCGCGCCCGCTGACCGGCGGCTCGGTGTCGCTGCGGGTGCCGTTCTGCACCTGTACGGCGATCTGGTCGTCCGGCGCCGCCGGATCGTCCGAGAGCTTCTCCTTCGCGGGCTTCTTCCTGCCCTTGCCGTCCAGTGAGATGTCGTCGCGCACGAGCCGGAAGAGCTGCTCGGCGTCGCCCGGCTTGGGGACGACGCGTGCACCGACGTACTCGTACGGCATGGTCGTCATCGTGGTCCGCTGCGGCGGGACCTTCTTGAGCTCGTTGCTGAGGTCGTAGAGCTTCTTGACGCTGCCGAGGCCCTCGTCGACCTTGAGCGCGCTGGTGGCCGTCTCGGCGAGCTTGCGCAGCTTGTTCGGGCTGCTCAGATTGGCGTTGTCGCGCAGCTCGCGCACGAGCGAGTTCATGTACATGTGCTGGGCCTTGGCGCGGCTGATGTCGGTGCCGCCGTCGAAGCCGTAGCGGGTGCGCAGCCACTGCAGGGCCTGCTTGCCCTTGACGGGCGTGGTGCCCTTCTCCAGCTTCAGACCGGAGCCGTGGCCCTGGTTGTCGCGCGAGTAGATGTTGGCGTCCACACAGACCGGTACGCCGCCGATGGCGTCGGCCATGGAGACGACGCCCGCGAAGTCGACCTCCATGAAGTGGTCGATGTGGATGTTGGTGAGCTTCTCCCAGGTGGCGACCGTGCAGCCGGGGCCGCCGCGGCCGAGCGTCTGGTTCGTCATCGTGCGCTGCGTCGATGCCTCGTACACCTTGCCGTCGTCCGGGTCGGTGCACTTGGGGATGTCGAGGAGCGTGTCGCGCGGCATGCTGACCACGGACATGTTGGTGCGGTCGGCCGAGAGATGCAGCAGCATCTGTACGTCGGCGAGCGGCGTGCCCCCGAAGGTCTCCTTGGCGCCGCCGAGCTTCTGGTTCGCCTTGGAGTCCCGCGCGTCCGAGCCGATCAGGAGGATGTTCAGCGGGGTCTGGCCCGCGGCGTTCGGCGTGGGCTCGGGGGCCCGGTGGTCGCCGAGGTTCAGATCGTCGGTCTCGAGGTTGTTGTTCAGGTGCTGGTAATAGAGATATCCGGCGCCGGCCGTGCCAAGTATCAGTACCGAGAGGACCGTTGCCGACCAGCGCAGTATCCGCCGTCTGCGGCGCGGTGGTTCCTCGCCACTCCCACCGCCGCCCCCACGGCGGTGTTTGTGCCGGCCTGCGCCGTCCGGGGGCTCATCACCCTCGTGCTGGCTGTCGTCCCAGCCGTGATCACTGGCGTGCGGGGCGCGTTGTCGCGCCCCCTCCCCACGCACGCTGCTTCTCCCCATCGCCTGCCCCTCCCCACCTAGCCCCCCAAGTACGGCCGTCCCGCGTCGTGTTAGACGCAGAACGGCCGCTTCAGGTCACTTGGCACACACAGTTTTGTCGGCTTCGACCTTCTGGATGCCCTCCGGCGCCTTCGACGGTGCACTGATGGGAACCCCGGCGCCCTTGAAGTCGCCGCCGAGCGTCAGCTTGATCGCCGGGAGTCCCTGCGCGTTCTTCTCGCTCTTGCCGGGCTTCATCGCGGAGCCGGGCAGGCCCATGATGTCGGCGAGCCGCCTGGCCTGGTCGGCCTGGTCGGGCGCGTACTCGAGCGTCGTCTTCTTCATGTCGGACGGCGCGTTGCCGAGCTGGCTGGATTTGAGCACGCCCTCACTGTTCTGCAGCCACTCGAGCGTCGTCTGAGCGGCGCCGGCCTTGCCACTGCCGTTGTAGACGTTGACCCGCACCTCGGAGGGGTCCGCCTTGCTGCCCTTGAGCCGGGCGGCGACCGCGGCCTTCTCCTTCTTCTCCTTCTTCTTCACCTCGGTCAGCGACTCGTCGGCGCGCATCATGGCGAACAGCGGGTCGGCCTTGGCCTCGTTCACGACGACCGTGGCCTTGACCTTCTCCGTCGGGTTGTCGACGACGGGCACGGTCGCGAAGCTGAGGTTCTTCATGTCGAGCTTGCCCAACTCCATGCCCAGGTCGCGGAGTTTCATTATGTCCGCGATCTTGGAGTCGACCGAGAGCGCCTCGGTGCCCGCCTCGGCGAGATCTATCATCTTCGTCGGGCTGGTGAGCGTGTCGTTCGACTTGAGCTTGCGCATCAGCGAGCTGAGGAACTGCTGCTGAAGCTCGATCCGGCTCAAGTCGCCGCCGGTGCCCACCGAATGACGCGTACGGACGAAGGCGAGCGCTTCCTCGCCCTCGATGGTGTGCTCGCCCTTGGACAGCTTCAGGTGCGAGTCCGGGTCGTCGATGTCCTTGGCGAGGCATACGTCCACACCGCCGACGGCGCTGGAGAGCGTCTTGACCGCGTTGAAGTCGGCCACCATGAAGTGGTCGGGGACTATCCCGGTGATCTCGGTGACCGTGCGCATCGTGCAGCTGGGCGTGCGGTCGCTCTGGCCGAGGCTCTCGTTGAAGCGGACGTTCTGGCTGCCCGGGATGGTTTTCTTGCTGCCGTCCTCCATCGTGGTCGGGCAGTCCGGAATGTCCGTGATCATGTCGCGCGGGATGCTCAACGCGGTCGCGTTGGTGCGGTCCTTGGAGACGTGCAGCAGGATCGTCGTGTCGGCGTGACCGACGCTCTCCTTGTCGCCGTACTTGGTGTTGCCCTTGCCGGTGCGCTTGTCCGTGCCCATCACCAGGATGTTGATGGCCCGGTCCTTGCTGAAGCCGCCGGTTCCCGCGCCGTCGTCGGGGATCGAGGTGATGTTGTCGTTCAGGTGCTGGTACCAGAGGTACGCGCCCGCGCAGCCCGAGACCAGGACGAAGGCGAGCACGCCGCCGGTCCACGTCAGGGCCTTCTTGCCCTTGGACTTCTTCGGCTTCTGCTTGCGCCGGCCGCCCGCGGACTCCGGCTGCGGAGCCCGCCGTCTGCGCTGGCCCGGCACCTGGTGCTGCTCGTGCTGCTCGTCACGGTGCTCGTCGCGTCGGCCACCGCGGCCGCGCGTTCCCGGGCGGGCCGCCGACCGTGAAGGTCTGCGCGGTCCGGGCACCGCCGACTGCCCTGCGGAAGGGCTCAGTCGCAGTTCGTAATCGCCGGTGTTCGGGTTGAGCACCCACTGGTCTGCGGGGTCGATGTTCTCCGCCCGCCCACGGCCTTGCGCGTCCACGGTTGTTTGCGTCCTCCGTCGGGGCCACGCGGCGCCTTTCCCCCCTCAGAAGGCGCTCGGTCAGTCGTCCAGCGGTGCGCGGCCACAAAGGGCCCGGCGCACCGGATCGCTCACACTATCCGCCCAGTTCAGCGCTGAACGACGTCGGTGACAAATTCCACTCCCCTACAACTGGGCAATCCGCCCCATTTCTTGATGCGGGGCGTCTTCCGTTTGGGGATGCCTTTACTTACAGGCCGTTCCGGCAGCCGTGTTGCCCCGGAATGTGGGTGCGGGACTCGGCGTATCTGAGGGGTCGTCCGGCTTCTCGTCGCTCTCGTCGTCGCTCCCGTCGTCCGACGAGTCCTCGGCGTCCTCGCGCACCACCTGTGGCGGTTTCTTGCGCGACACCTGAAGGGGTGCGTCGGTGCGCAGGCGCGTGAAGAGTTCCTCGGCCTCGGGCTCTTCGAGTTCGTCGCGATTGGCGTCGTAGACATACGAGCGCCGGGGCACCGTAAGGAACTGCACCCGTTCTGTGGGGATGTTGCGCATGCCGCGCACCAGTTCGTACAAACCACGCAAACTCGCAAGTCCCGGGTCCGTCGTCAGCGCCGAGGTCGCCGCGTCGAGAACCGGATACAGCTTGGCGGGATTGAGCAGGACGTCATTGCTCCGCACCTTGTTGACGAGCGCCGCGAGGAACTGCTGCTGACGGTCCATCCGGTCGGTGTCGCTGCCGTTGCCGATGCTCTTGCGGGCCCGCACATAGCCCAGCGCCTGCTCGCCGTTGAGGGTCTGCCGGCCGGCGGCCAGCTTCACCTTGGCGTCCTTGTCCCTGATCGGGGTCTTGAGGCAGACCTCCACGCCGTCGACCGCTTCGACCATGTCCTTGAATCCAGCGAAATCAATCACTATGTGGTGGTCGATCCGGATCCTGGTCAGCTTCTCGATAGTACGGATCGTGCAGGCCGTCCCGCCGAACTCGTACGCCCAGTTGAACTGCGCGAACTGGGCCCGCGTCCGAGACCCGTCGGGGCGGCGGCATCTGGGGATGTCCACCATCACGTCGCGCGGGATCGACACCGCCGTCGCGCTCTGCCGGTCGGCCGCCAGGTGCAGCAGGATCGTGGTGTCCGAGCGCTGGGTGCCCGGATCGCGGCCGTACTTCTTGTTGGCGCGGCCCGCCCGGGTGTCGGAGCCGATGAGCAGGATGTTCTGCGCGTCGTGCACCAGCGGGGTCGGGCGCTCCTTCTCGTAGCGCGCGAGCTCGGCGGCGGCGTCGGTGTCGGTGGTGATGTTGCCGTCGAGCTTGTTGTAGACCGCCCAGCCGACGCCTGCCGTGCCGAGCACGACTGTGGCGGCCCCGATCGCCGTCCAGCGCAGCCACCGCCGCCTGCGCCGGACGACGCCCGCACCCGTGGGGCTCGAGCCCGCTCCGGGTCCGTACGTGGCCTTCGGCTCAGGCGGGGCGCCGTCCGGGTCCGGGCGATCCGGTCCGGAGGGCATGCCTGCGGTGTCGGTCACGTGTGCGTCCACCCCTCATGGCGACGTCGGTGCATGGTGCGCTCTTACGACCATGGACCTGCGCGGCGCCCGTGGCCTGCGGGCCAGGGCCCGGGGTGGGCCGAACGGGGGACGGATTACCGGGCGGTGTCGGTCACCCGTCCGCCGTGGTGTCGGGTCACCCGCCCGTCACGGTGTCGGTCACCCGCTCGTCCTCGGTCCGCTTGGCGAGGCCGCCGTCGGCGAGCTGGTCCAGATGGCGGCAGAGCACCACCGAGCCGCCCGCCGCGAGCGGGGCGTGCAGACCGCAGCTCAGGCCCTCCCAGGTGTCGTACGACAGACCGGAGAGCAGCCGGGAGCCCGGCGCGAGCCCGCGCGCTGCGGCGTCGGCGCGGGCCCGCTCCACCAGCTCGGCGCCCGTCAGCTCGCCGGCGCCGGAGACCGCGAGCGCGGGCTCGTCCGGGTCCACAGGCGCGTACGGAGCGAAGCGGTCGCCCTGGCTCGGCACCTCGACCGCGTAGTCGGCGAAGCCCGCGGGCGGCTGCGGGAAGCGCCCGCCGAGCGGCCGCAGCGCGAGGGCGACGCGCTCCCCGGAGCAGGCGCGCGCCGCCTCCAGCGAGTCGGGCCCGCTGACGACGAGGTCCGCCTCGGCCGGGTCGCCGCCGACGTCCGCGACGACGCCCACGGACGAACAGGCGAGCAGCCAGACGGCCGTCTGCCAGTGCGCGGGAAGCAGCAGCGCGAGCCGGTCGCCGGGCTCGGCGGCGAGATCGCCCTGGAGCAGATTGGCGGTCTTGGCCACCCAATTGGCGAAGGTGGCCACGGACAGTTCGACGCGCTCGCCCGTGGCGTCGTCGTAGAAGGTGATCAGCGGGCGGCCCGGGTCCGCGGCGAGCGCGGATCGCAGCAGGTCGGCAGGGGTGCGGTCGGTGGCGTTCACGGGCGCAAGGGTACGCGGGCGCCCGCGCGCCGCCCGGGGCGGCGGGGGAGTGCGGGCCACCGGTTCGGCCGAGTCGAGCCGACGGTCCGTCAGTTCCCCGATGGACAGAAGTATCCGGATATGCCAACTATCAGACGTATGCGTGGATTTCTTGCTTCCTCGATCGGCATCACGTGCGCGGCCGCCCTGGCCCTTCCCCTCACCCTGCCGTCGTCCGGCGCCCGCGCGGCGACCCCGAACGCGGCATCGGTCCCGGCCGCGGAATCGGCCTCGGGCGCGGTCCCCGGCAGCACCCAGTCCCTCCGGCTCACTCCACTCGATTCCGGCCGGGCCCTGCGTGCGGGGCCCTCCCGCGAGCAGGGCCTGCTCCGGCGCGAGGTCCGTCCCTTCTCCCTGGTCGGCGTCATCTGGGACGACCCGGACGCCGAACTGCACGGCAGCGTCCAGGTCCGCACCCGCGGGTCCGGCACCGGCACCTGGTCCTCTTGGCAGGACCTGGAGACCCACAACCACGAGCACGCCGCCGATCCCGACGCCGCCGAGCGCACCTCGGGCAGGGTCCGCGGCTCCACGGCACCGCTGTGGGTCGGCGACTCGGACGGCGTCGAGATCCGGGTACGGGCGGAGGCGGAACGGCCGGGTTCCGGACAGCCGGGATCCGACCGGCCGGATTCCGAACAGCCGCAGCACCGGGCAGCGGCCGCCCCGCCCGCGGAGTCCCCGCTCCCCAAGGGCCTGCGCCTCGAACTCGTCGCCCCCGGCGCCGAACCGCCCCCGCAGGGCTCCCCGCCCGACGGCCCCCGCGGCACGCCCCTGACCGCAGAGACCGCCGCCGCATCCGCGGTCAACGCCGACCTCGTCCCGCTCGGCGCGGCCGTCATCCCGGCGCTCGGCAAGAAGGAGACGGAGTCCGACCTGATCGCCGCCCACGGCGGCGCAGAGGAGGCCGCGGGGAAGGCCAGGCCCTACATCGGACCCCGGCCGCGCATCATCACGCGCAGGGGCTGGGGCGCGAACGAGAAGCTCCGCGAGAGGGACTTCGCGTACACGAAGTCGGTGAAGGCGGCCTTCGTGCACCACAGCGCGTCGGGCAACAACTACCGCTGCTCACAGGCCGGATCCGTGCTGCGCAGCATCTACCGCTACCACGTCAGGAGCAGCGGCTGGCGTGACTTCGGCTACAACTTCGCCGTCGACAAGTGCGGAAACATCTACGAAGGACGTGCCGGAGGTGTGGCAAAGCCAGTCCTCGGGGCCCACACTCTCGGTTTCAACACCAACAGCATGGGCATCGCCGTCCTCGGCTCCTTCGGCTCGGCCAACCCGCCGAAGGCCGCCGTGAAAGCCATCGCCCGGCTGACTGCTTGGAAGCTCGGCCTGTACGGCGCGAACCCGCGCGGAACGACATACCTGAAGTCCGGCGGTGGAAATCTGTACAGGAAAGGCAGGAACGTCCGGCTGCGTGTGATCTCCGGGCACCGTGACGGCTTCGCCACGGCATGCCCCGGAATTCGCCTGTACAAGAAGCTGGGCACGGCCCGGTCCATCTCGGCCCGCTACCAGGGCCGCTGAGGCCGGCGCCCACCGCACGACCGGTACCACAGCGCACACCGCACGACCCGCACAGCGCACTGCACGATCTGCAAAGCCATCTGCATACACTGGCCGGCCGCGACTCAAGTTCGGCCGGCCCCAGCAGGAAGCAGAGACGACAGGTGACAGAAGCGATCCTCCTGGTCGGCGGCAAGGGCACCCGGCTGCGTCCGCTCACGGTGCACACCCCCAAACCGATGGTCCCGGCGGCGGGCGTCCCGTTCCTCACCCACCAGCTGGCGCGGGCCCGCGCGGCGGGCGTGGAGCACATCGTCCTGGCGACCTCCTACCTCGCCGAGGTCTTCGAGCCGTACTTCGGAGACGGTTCGGCCCTCGGCCTCCACATCGAGTACGTCACCGAGACCGAGCCCCTGGGCACGGGCGGCGCGATCCGCAACGTGGCGTCGCGCCTCCACTCGGGACCGGACGAACCGGTCCTGATCTTCAACGGCGACATCCTCACGGGCCTGGACATCCGCGCCCTCGTGGCGACCCACGAGGACTCGGGCGCGGACGTCTCCCTCCACCTCACGAAGGTCGACGACCCGCGTGCGTACGGCCTGGTCCCCACGGATCCGACGGGCCGCGTGACGGCCTTCCTGGAGAAGCCCCAGACGCCCGAGGAGATCGTCACCGACCAGATCAACGCGGGCGCGTACGTGTTCCGCCGCTCGGTCATCGACACGATCCCCGAGGGCCGCCCGGTCTCGGTCGAACGTGAGACGTTCCCCGACCTGCTGGCCTCCGGCGCCCATCTCCAGGGCATGGTCGACTCGACGTACTGGCTCGACCTGGGCACCCCGCAGGCCTTCGTACGCGGCTCGGCGGACCTGGTCCTCGGCCGCGCCCCCTCCCCGGCGGTCCCCGGCCGCTGCGGCGACCGCCTGGTCCTGCCATCGGCGACGGTGGCCCCCGACGCGAAGCTCACCGGCGGCACGGTCGTCGGCGAGAACGCGGTGATCGGCGAGGGCGCCCGCGTGGACGGCAGCACGGTCCTGTCCGGCGCGGTCATCGAAGCGAACGCGGTCGTCACGGACTCCCTGATCGGCGCGGGCGCGAGGATCGGCGCCCGCTCGGTCCTCGCGGGTGCGGTGATCGGCGACGGCGCGGTTGTCGGCGCCGACAACGAGCTCAGGGACGGGGTACGGGTGTGGTGCGGGGCGGAGCTGCCCGCGGGGGCGGTGCGGTTCTCCTCGGATCAGTGACCTCGTCGGATCAGTGACCACCTCGTCGGATCAGTGACCTCCTCGGATCCGTGACCTCAGGGGACGAGAACCCCCTACCCTCGGACAGATGTCATCCCGTTTCGCCCCGCGTCCCACCCGCACCACCGTGCGCGGCGGCGAAACGGCGATCCCTCAGGGGATGCCCCGCCAGGCCACGGCGTCCAGGACCCGCACCTGGACCCCGCACTACCCCCTGGACCTGGGCCTGACCCTGGGCCCGCTGCGAAGAGGCCCCTCGGACCCCACGTTCCGTACGACACCGGACGGCTCGGCCTGGCGGGCGAGCCGCACCCCGGAGGGCCCCGGAACACTCCGGGTGGCCCTGCGCACCGGCACGGCGGAGGCGGAGGCCTGGGGCCCGGGAGCCGACTGGCTCCTGGACCGGCTCCCGCACCTCCTCGGCGATGCGGACGCCCCGGAGGACTTCACCCCCCGCCACCGCCTGCTCGCAGCGACGGCGCACCGCCGACCCGGCCTCCGCCTGACCCGTACGGGACTGGTCCTGGAGTCCCTGATCCCGTCGATCCTGGAGCAGAAGGTCACGACGGACGAGGCGTACCGCGCCTGGCGCCTGCTGGTCCGCAAGTACGGCGAACCGGCCCCGGGCCCGACGCCCCCCGAACTCCGCCTGCACGTCATGCCGGACCCGAGGACCTGGACCCTGATCCCGTCCTGGGAGTGGCACAAGGCGGGCGTGGACAACAAGCGCGCGTCGGCGATCCTGCGCGCGGCGCGGGTGGCGGCCCGCCTGGAGGAGGCGGCGGCGATGGAACCGCTCCAGGCCCAGGCCCGCCTGGAGCTGATCCCGGGCATCGGCCCCTGGACCTCGGCGGAGACCGTCCAGCGCAGCAACGGCGCCCCCGACGCCGTGACGGTCGGCGACCTCCACCTGCCCGGCATCATCGGCTACGCCCTCGCAGGCGACCGCAGAGCGGACGACGAGGCGATGCTGGCCCTCCTGGAGCCGTACGCGGGCCAACGCCACAGGGCGGCCCGCCTGATACTCCTGAGCGGCAGAACACCACCGCGCAGGGAGCCACGCATGCGGGTGGGCAACATCGCGCCCCTTTAGGGGCGCGGGGAGCTGCGCGAGCAACCCCAACAAACCCGCAGCCGACGAACCGGCCCCGTAAGGGGCGCGGGGAACTGCGCGACAAGCCCCCACGAGCCCGCAGTCGAGGAACAGAGGCGAGTCACCGCACCTCGACGAAGTCCCCCGCATCCCGCCCGACCCGAGCCGCAGGCTCACCCGCAGGATGCCCCACAGCAACGGCCCCCATCGGATCCCAAGCCCCCGGCAGCCCAAGAACGTCCCGTACAACATCCCGGCAGAACATCGTCGAGGAAACCCAGGCGGACCCAAGCCGCTCCCCGGCAAGCGCGACAAGGAAGTTCTGCACCCCGGCCCCGGCGGCGACCACGAACATCTCCCGCTCAGCAGCGTCACGCCTCGCATCCCCATACGTGTGCGAGCCGTCCATCACGAGACAAGGCACCACCAGATAGGGCGCCTTGCGCAGAACATCGCCACGCCGAACCCGCTTCGCGATGGACTCCGAAGACTTCCCGTCCCGCTCCAGGTCGGAGACCCACGCGTCCCGCATCGCGTCGAGCAGCCGCACCCGCGACTCCTCGGACTCCAGGAGGACGAACCGCCACGGCGTCGTGTGATGCGGCGCCGGCGCGGTCACGGCAGCCGCCACGGCCCGCCGCACCGCCCCCGGATCGACCTCCTCGTCGGTGAACTCCCGCACGGTCCGCCGCTGCGTCACCGCTTCCCGCACGGCCTCGGACGTACCGAGCCGGAACATGTCGTCACGCGAGCCCCGCACCATGGCGCGGGCCCCTTCATCGGCCTCCCCGGTCTCGCCCACGACGTGCGGCAGCCCACGGACCACCGCGACCGGCAGCCCGCCGGCCTTCCCCTTGGCCAGATCCCCGGCGGCGGAGAGCTCGTCCGCGGTGGCGACGACGGTCGCGCTCAGCGGATTGCCGTACGCGTCCACGCCGCCCCGCAGGTCGTTGAGGACCCGCACGCCCGCCGCCCCGATGGCGACATCGGTGACCCCGGCGCGCCAGGGCCGCCCGAAGGTGTCGGTGACGACGACGCCGACGTCCACGCCCAGCGCGTCCCGCAGGCCGTCGCGCACGGCGCGGGCCGAGGCGTCCGGGTCCTCGGGCAGCAACAGCACGGTCCCGGAAGGGGTGTTGGAGGCGTCGACACCGGCGGCCGCCATCACGAGCCCCTGCCGGTTCTCGACGATACGAAGGGTCCCGCGCCGCGCGACCACCCGCACCGTCTCGCTGTCGATGGCCGCCTCGCGGTCCGCGGCCTCGACGATCCGCCCCTCGGCCTTGCTGACGATCTTCGAGGTGACCAGGAGCACGTCCCCGTCGGCGAGCCCCGGCTCGGTGGCGGCGATCAGCTTGGCGATGTCGTCGCCCTGCCGCACCTCGGGAAGGCCGGGCACCGCCCAGACACGGAACGAGCTCACGCGCGCACCGCCTCCGCGAGGTCGAGCGCGGCCCGTGCCATCTCGGCGGTCGCGTCGAGGCCGGTCATCATCAGCGGAATGGCCCGGCAGCGGATGCCCGCCGACTCGACCCGCTCCACGGAGCCCTCGTCCACGGTGTCGACGAGCCAGCCGTCGAGCAGCCCCGAGCCGTAGTGCTCGGCGACCGCGGCGGCCGTCGACTCCACGCCCACGGCGGCGAGCACCTTGTCGGCCATGCCCCGCACGGGCGCGTCCCCGACGATGGGGGAGAGCCCGACCACGGGCACGCCCGCCTCCGCGATGGCCTCGCGGATCCCGGGAACGGCGAGGATCGTCCCGACACTCACCACGGGGTTGGACGGCGGGAAGAGCACGACGTCGGCCTCGGCGATGGCTTCGAGGACACCGGGCGCGGGCTTGGCCTGGTCCGCGCCGACCGGCACGACGGCGTGCGCGTCCACGGAGGCCCGCAACCGCACCCAGTACTCCTGGAAGTGCACGGCCTTCTGCTCGCCGTCGACGGTGACGGCGACATGCGTCTCGACGCGGTCGTCGGACATCGGGATGAGGCGCACTCCGGGCTGCCACCGCTCGCACAGCGCTTCAGTGACGGCGCTGAGCGGGAATCCGGCGCCGAGCATCTGCGTCCGCACGATGTGCGTGGCGAAGTCCCGGTCGCCGAGCCCGAACCACTCGGGCCCGACTCCGTAGGCGGCGAGCTCTTCCTTGACCTTGAACGTCTCGTCGGTGCGGCCCCAGCCCTGTTCCTCGTTGATGCCGCCGCCCAGCGTGTACATCACGGTGTCGAGGTCGGGGCAGACCTTCAGACCGAACAGGTGAATGTCGTCACCGGTGTTGCCGATGACCGTGACGTCCGCGTCAGGCGCGGCTTTCTTGAGCCCGCGAAGGAAACGGGCGCCGCCGATACCGCCGGCCAGTACCACAATGCGCATGAGGCCAAGCATGTCAGGCGGGTACGACACCGCGTCAGGCGGTCACGACATCTCCGGCCACCGGCTCGCCGGCGCTCACGCCGCACTGCGCCGCGTGCATCGGCATGTCGGTCAGGCCGGGGTAGTAGATGTGCAGGCTGACGGCCGGTTCCAGGGAGTCGTTCACGACCTCGTGTACGTAGCCGGGCGCGAAGACCCGCTGGGCGCCCGCGCCGATTGCGCGCTGGCCGCGTTCCGTACGCTCCGTCAGCTCGCCGTCGAGAACGGTCAGCACGCCGGACGAGCGGCCGTGGTCGTGCAGCCCGCTGCCCTGTCCCGGCACCCAGGAGAGCAGCCAGACCTCGTAGCCGGGCCCGGTGCGCAGTCGGTGGTACCAGCGGCTCGTCGCGTCGTACTCGACGAGATGGGCCCACTGCGCGCGGTCGGCCGCGATGGTGCGGGCCAGGCCCGCGAACTCGGCCACGGTCGCCGGGTGTTCCCGGGCGGGCTGCAGGAGGTGGGTGACTTCGAGGATGTCGCCGGCGATCTGGAGGTCGCTGTCGCTGTTCATCGTGCGGTGGTTCCTCAACGTGAGTGCTGGGGTGTCGCGGAAGGGAAGCGGTGGAAGCGTCGAAAGCGGTGATGCTCTGGAAACGGCTCTACGGAGTGGCGCGTTTCGAGCGGTTCAACAGCTGGAAGCGGTGGCTCAACAGCTGGAACAGGAACAGCGACAGCGCGCGTGGGCAGCACCGAGGAGCCCGCTGCTGCGGGTCGTCGAGAGTGCCAAGTTTGCGAGCATGCCCAACAGGACATCGGCTCACACCTTTTCTGTCAACTCACTGTCCGCTATGTGGGATATGTTTCACCTCATCCGGTTGCTCTCTGAGGTGAAAGGTTTGTGCATCCGGCGCACGGGACACATCGCGCTTCAACCGGCGCGTAAACCCCGTCGTGATCCCGTGACCCGAATGTGATCCCCTTCGCTTCGGTGGACCGGTTGCAACGGGACTGATCTCCGTGACGTCCTTCCCTGATGGGAGGCGGTCGCGGGGCTTCTCGAGATGGGCCACTGGCAAGTGTCGGGGTTTATGTCGATTTGAACACTTTCCGCATAGCCTTGGTTCCGCAGAGTGAATAAGGGACCCAATAGCAGATCTCGGCTTGACTGGCCCGGATCGGCACACTTGTAATTTCACTCGTGTCGTTCAGCCGAAATCGGTAACGGCAGCACCACGGGGACGCACGTACAGACGAGGGGCGCACATGACCGAGCTGGTTCAGGAACTGCTGGTCGAGGACGCGGACGAGGAACTCGGCTGGCAGGAGCGCGCGCTGTGCGCCCAGACCGATCCCGAATCCTTCTTCCCCGAGAAGGGCGGCTCCACGCGCGAGGCCAAGAAGGTCTGCCTCGCCTGTGAGGTCCGCTCCGAATGCCTTGAGTACGCACTCGCCAACGACGAGCGATTCGGCATCTGGGGCGGCCTGTCGGAGCGTGAACGCCGCCGCCTGAAGAAGGCCGCAGTCTGAACGCCGGCAGGTTCGGCCCGACCAAACGGCACACACCCCTACGTAAGGAACGGCCCGTCGCCCGTGGGATATCCACAGGCGGCGGGCTGTTGTGATGCCAGCCGTTAGTGTGGGGCCCCGTCCGAGACGCCCCGGCGCCCCCATGAAGCGCAGGCGTCCACCGCAGTCCATCGAACCGGGGCCCGTACCTCGATGTCCGTGCACAGCCATTCGGCAGCCAGTCACCACGACGCTGCCGCACCTGAGTTCCCGCGGCACGTTGTCACCGCCGTGATCGTCTCCCACGACGGCGCCCGCTGGCTGCCCGACGCCCTCGCCGGGCTGCTCGGCCAGGAGCGTCCGGTGCAGAACGCCGTGGCCGCAGACACCGGCAGCGCGGACGACTCCGCCCGCCTCGTCACCGAGGCCCTCGGCCCCGACCGCGTCCTGCATCTGGCTCGGCGCTCCGGCTTCGGCACCGCCGTCGACGAGGCGAACCGCACCGCCGGCGTGCTGACCCCGGAAGAGCTGCCCTATCTGAAGCGCCCCAGCGGCTGGGACCCGGTCAGCAGGTCCTGGCGCGACGACGCCTACGACCTGCCCGAACTGCCGCACGGCGAGCCCGAGCAGTGGCTGTGGCTGCTGCACGACGACTGCGCGCCCGAGCCCGGCGCGCTCGCCGAACTGCTCCGCGTCGTGGAGAACGAACGCGAGGTCGGCAAGGACGTCGCGATCGTCGGCCCCAAGCTGCGGGGCTGGTACGACCGCAGGCAGCTCCTGGAAGTCGGCGTCTCCATCGCCAACAGCGGCCGCCGCTGGACCGGCATCGACCGCCGCGAACAGGACCAGGGCCAGCACGACCACGTACGGCCCGTCCTTTCGGTGTCCACGGCCGGCATGCTGATCCGGCGCGACGTCTTCGACCAGCTCGGCGGCTTCGACCGGCGCCTTCCGCTGATGCGGGACGACGTCGACCTGTGCTGGCGCGCCCAGGCCGCCGGACACCGCGTCCTCGTCGCCCCCGACGCCGTCGTACGGCACGCCGAGGCATCGTCGCGCGAGCGCCGCACCGTCGACTGCGTCGGGCGTACGTCGACGTCGCCGCACCGCGTGGACAAGGCGGGCGCCTCGTACACGCTGCTGGTCAACGCCCGTACGGCCGTGCTGCCCTGGGTGCTGTTCCGGCTCGTGGTGGGCACCGTCCTGCGCACCGTCGCGTATCTGGTCGGCAAGGTCCCCGGGCAGGCGGTCGACGAGGTCGCGGGTCTCCTGGGGACGCTGCTGCGGCCCGGAAGGATCGTCGGCGCCCGTAAGAAGCGCGGCAAGCCGGTGGTCGAAGCCGCCGAGATGCGGCCGCTCTTCCCGCCCCCGGGCGCCACCGTGCGCGCCACCGTCGAACAGGTCGCGGGCAACATCGTCGGCCGCTCCGACCCCGAGGCCGTCACCGGCGCGGGCCGGCACGGCGCCGTCGAGTCCGGACCCGGCGGGGACGACGCCGACTTCCTGGAGGTCGAGCAGTTCGCGCGCCTCAAGCGCATCGCCCGCAAGCCGGGACCGATGCTCTTCGTAGTGCTGCTCTTCGCCTCGCTCATCGCCTGCCGCCAACTCCTCGGCAGCGGAGCGCTCGCGGGCGGCGCACTGCTGCCCGCGCCCGCCGACGCCGCCGGGCTCTGGTCGCGCTTCCTGGACGCCTGGCATCCCGTGGGGACCGGCGGCACCCAGGCCGCGCCGCCGTATCTCGCGCTCGTCGCGGGGCTCTCCTCGCTGCTGTTCGGATCCACCGGGCTCGCCGTCACGGTGCTCCTCGTCGGCTCGGTGCCGCTCGCCGGGTTCGCCGCCTATTTCGCGTCCCGGCCGCTGGTCGAGTCGCGCCTCCTGCGCGCCTGGGCCTCGGTCGCCTACGCCTTCCTGCCGGCCGCCACGGGCGCGCTCGCGGGCGGCCGCATCGGCACCGCCGTCCTCGCGATCCTGCTGCCGCTCATCGCCCGCGCGGGCGTCGCGGCCAGTGGCCTCGCCTCTTCTGAGGGCACGCGGGGGAGCTGGCGTGCCACGTGGGCGTACGCACTGCTCCTGACGCTCGCCACCGCTTTCACGCCGATCGTCTGGCCGATCGCCCTGGTGCTCGGCCTCGCACTCCTCGCGGTGCGCCGCGGCGACATCACCGCCTACGGACTGCGCTTCCTGGCGGGGCTCGGCACTCCGATCCTGATCCTCGCCCCCTGGTCGCTGTCGCTGCTGCCCTTCGGCTTCTTCCGTGAGGCGGGCCTCGAGTTCGGCACGGGCTCCGCGAGCGCGCTCGACCTCCTCGGGGGCAGCCCCGGCGGTCCCGGGACCGTGGACGGGCTGCTGCTCATCGGCATCGTGCTCGCCGCCCTGGCCGCGCTGCTGCGCACCGAGCGGCAGTTGGCGGTCCGCACCGCGTGGGTCGTCGCCCTGGTCGCGCTGGTCTTCGCCGCCCTTTCGAACGGCTCGGCCTGGGCAGGACCCGCCACGCTCGGCTACGGCATTGCGCTCCTTGCCGCCGCCGCGCTCGGCGCCGACGGCGCACGCACGCGTGTCGCCGAGCAGAGCTTCGGCTGGCGCCAGCCGGTCGCCGTCCTCATCGCGTTCGCGGCGGCCGCCGGGCCGCTGCTCGTCGCCGCCGGGTGGATGATCCGCGGCGCCGACGAACCCTTGGAGCGCCGTGACCCGGTGCAGGTGCCCGCGTTCGTCGCCGAGGAGAGCGGCACGCAGGACCAGGCCCGCACGCTCGTCCTGGACAGCGAGTCGGCCGGACAGGTCGCGTACTCGCTCGTACGGGGATCGGGCTCCCGGCTCGGCGACGCCGAACTCGCCGATGCCGGCGGCTCGAACAATCACCTCGACAAGATCGTCGCCCGCCTCATCGCGGGCTCCGGAGCCGACCAGGCCGACCAGCTCGGCGGCTTCGCCGTGCGCTACGTCCTCGTACGCGACGGTGCGCCCCGCCAGATGAGCCGCGTCCTGGACGCGACGCCCGGCCTCACCCGGCTCAGCCAGGAGGACGGCAGCGCCCTGTGGCGCGTCGACCGGCAGGTCGCGCGCGCCACGATCGTGTCCGAGTCGGGCGATCCGCTGCCGGTGGCCGCGGGCCCGGTCGAGCTGCACACGAACATCCCGGCCGGCGAGGAAGGCCGCACCCTGCGGATCGCCGACGCCGCCGACGAGGGCTGGACGGCCACCCTGGACGGCAGCCCGCTGACCAGGACCACGCTGGACGGCTGGGCGCAGGGCTTCGAACTGCCCGCCACCGGTGGCCGCCTGGACGTCACCTTCGAAGGCTCGGCGGGTCACACCGGATGGCTGTGGGCGCAGGGCGCGATGGCCGTCGTCCTGGTGGTGCTCGCGCTGCCGGGCCGCCGCCGTGACGTGGACGACGACCTCCCCGAAGAGGCCGTCATCCCGGCCCAGCCCGTCGAGGGCGAGGGGCGCAGGGCGCGCAGGCTGCGGGCCCAGAACGAGCAGGCCGCGGCCGAACAGGCCGCCCAGGAGGGCACGGTGCCGGACGGCGCGGGCACGCCTCCCCCTCCGCCGCCGCCTCCTCCTTCGGAGGAGGCCCTTGCCTCGGTTCCGCAGCAGCAGTCGCACGCGCAGTCGTACGAGGAATGGGAGGCCCCGGCTCACGCGGGCGCCGACCACGGCACGTACGAGGGCGGCGAGCAGCAGTACCAGGACGCGCAGTACCCGGCGGGCTCGTACGACGGGTCCGGCTACCAGGCAGACCCCTACCAGGGGGGCCAGTACGACCCGTACGCCTACGGAGGGGCGCAGGGCGGCGCCGAGCAGTACGAGCAGTCGTACGACGCGACGTACGGGCAGCAGCAGCCCCCGATGCCGCCGCTGCCGCCGCACAGCCCCGACAGTGAGCGCCCCGACGGGAGCCAGCAGTGAACCGCACCACCCAGTCCCTGATCGCCGCCGTGGCCGCCCTGGCGGCCGTCACCGGGTTCGCCGCGGCCAACGTGCCCGACGGCTCGGCCGACGACGGCGCGAAGGCGGCCGCCCGGCTGCCCGTCGAGCGCACCAGCATGCTCTGCCCGGTGCCCAGTTCGTCGGACCTCGCCGAGACGTCGTACACGGCGTTCACCCCGGAGTCGAAGGGCTCCGAAGAGACGGGCCGGGCGGAACTGCTGCCCGCCACCCAGGCGTTGACGGAAGCCGCCGTCAAGGGCGACGAGCAGGACAAGAAGAAGGCCGTCAAGCCGTTCCTGACCTCGAAGAAGCCGGGCGAGCCCGTCGCCGCCGAGAAGTCCGGGGCCGAGTCGCCGGCGCTCATCGGCACCGCCGACGGCAGGCTCGCCCCCGGCTGGACCGTCCAGCAGACCACCACGTACGCGGCGGGCAGCGGCCGCGGCGTCCAGGGCGCCAACTGCACCGCGCCCGACACGGACTTCTGGTTCCCCGGCGCGAGCACCGCCAAGGACCGCAGCGACTACGTCCACCTGACCAACCCGGACGACTCGGCGGCCGTCGTCGACGTCGAGCTGTACGGCCCGGACGGCCCCATCAAGTCCGAGGTGGGGGAGTCGATCCAGGTCCAGCCGCACGGCAGTGTCCCGGTGCTGCTCTCCACGCTCATCCCCAAGGAGCAGACGAACATCACGCTGCACGTCACCGCGCGCAGCGGCCGGGTCGCGGCCGCCGTGCAGGCGTCGGACGACAAGCTCGGCGGCGACTGGCTGCCCCCGTCCGCCGACCCCGCGGGCCGCGTGGTCCTGCCCGGCATCCCCAAGGACGCCACTTCGGTACGTCTGGTGGCCTTCGCCCCCGGCACCGACGACGCGGACCTGAAGGTCCAACTGGCCTCGCCCACCGGCTCGATCAGCCCGGCGGGACACGCCACGCTGCACGTCAAGTCCGGCATGACGACCGCCGTGGACCTCGGCGACGTCACCAAGGGCGAGGTGGGCTCCCTGGTCCTCACGCCGACCGAGGACGCGGTGCCGGTGGTGGCCGGCCTGCGGGTCGTCCGCGGCAAGGGCTCCGACCAGGAGACGGCGTTCATCTCGGGGACGAGTGCCGTGGGCACGCGCGCGACGGTGGCCGACAACCGCTCCAAGGGCTCCACGCTGTCGCTGGTCGCCCCCGGCAAGACGGCCAAGGTGAGGGTCACGGCGTCGCAGGGCACCGAGGGCGGCAAGCCGGCCACGAAGACGTACACGGTCAAGGGCGGCACGACCCTGGGCATCAAGCCCCCCGCCCCGGCCGGCCTCAAGGGCGCGTACGCCCTCACGGTGGAACCCCTGTCGGGCGCCGAGGTCTATGGCTCCCGCATGCTGGAGATCCCGGAGGACGG
Organism: Streptomyces sp. NBC_01381; assembly: GCF_026340305.1. NCBI lineage: Bacteria > Bacillati > Actinomycetota > Actinomycetes > Kitasatosporales > Streptomycetaceae > Streptomyces > Streptomyces sp. NBC_01381. The sequence goes on from NZ_JAPEPI010000001.1 coordinate 1,860,185, forward strand.
CGTCCCCGGCTTCACGATCCAGACCCTGCCGGACGACCGGGGCATGGTGTCGGTGCCGAAGTCCGAGCAGGACCTGACGGTGCTGCAGAAGTAGGTTTGCGCGGGTACGGGGAGGCGGGTACGGGGGAGAGACGTTCAGTCTTCCCCGTACCGCGGGTCCACCGACTCGGGTGAGAGCCCGAGCAGTTCGGCGACCTGCTCGACCACCACTTCGTGGACGAGCGCGGCCCGCTCCTCCCGCCCCTTGGTGCGGATCTCGACGGGCCGCCGGTAGATGACGACCCGGGCGGGCCGCCCCTCGGCGGCCTCGATCGTGCCACCCAGGGGTACGGCCTCGTCGCTCCAGTCGCCGTCCTCGCCGCCCAGGGGCGGCACCTCGAGCACCAGGAAGTCGATGTCGCTCAGCTGCGGCCACCGCCGCTCGAGCCGCTCCACGGAGTCCTGCACGAGGTCGGTGAAGACTTCGGCGCGGCTGGCCGAGAGCGGCACCTGGGGCGGCGCGACGGGGCCGCGCATGCCCCTGCCGTGGCGGTCGCGGCGGCGGGGCCTCGGCTCTGCGGAACGGGGCTGTACGGGGTCGTCCATCACTGACGAAGCGTAGTCCTCGAGATCGCCGATTCCGCACAGCTTGCGCCCGGCTTCCGCCCGGCGTCCGTGCCGCTTCCGAACGGCGCACCCCATGTCGCCCGATGACCGTTCCGGCCAGTCTTGAGCCCGATTCCGCATCTCTCCCGGACCGTCGATCTCGCGATGAATGACGGGAAATGAACCAAGTGGTGACCGGATTCAACACCACGCGCCCCTGTGGCCCCAGGCGTCACCGCAGGTCAGCGAGGCGCCGTGCTGACGCGTCGTGTCGGGGATCACAGCGCGACACGGTGGGGTGACCTCGGGGAGAGTCGTCGCGGCCCGCTCAAGAGTGCGGTACCGTCCAACATCGTGAGCCCTGTACGTCGCTGTTCGCGCACCGCTTGCGGCCGTCCTGCCGTCGCGACGCTGACGTACGTCTACGCCGACTCGACCGCGGTCCTCGGCCCCCTCGCCACCTACGCCGAACCCCACTGCTACGACCTGTGCGCCGAGCACTCCGAGCGCCTCACCGCGCCCCGTGGCTGGGAGGTCGTCCGGCTCGCCGACGCCTCGGGTCCGGCCCGCCCCAGCGGTGACGATCTCGAAGCGCTCGCCAACGCGGTGCGCGAGGCCGCGCGGCCGCAGGAGCGCGTGGCGGAGGCCGGCGGCTCGGGCCCGCGCACGGCGGACCCGATGGAGGTCGCACGCCGCGGCCACCTCCGGGTGCTGCGCTCGCCGGATTCCTGAGCGCCCTTCTCCGTAGACCGCCTCGGTAGCCCTCTCCGTAGATCGCTGTCTTCGTAGGCCCCTGTCGTTTACTGCTGAACAATTTCTCGTGCATGACCCATTGACGTGCCCATGCAGTCGACACGACCATTCCCCCACTCGTGAGAGATCACCTTCCGCATCACGGAAACCGGGGAGCCGTCCGTGTACGTGCAGCAGTTGCAGCCCGTGGCCGACTCGCTCGGCCTGTCCGCCCTCATCGCGACCCTGCCCCTCCTCACCGTTCTCGTCCTGCTCGGCGCCGTCCGTATGAAGGCTCACCACGCGGGCCTCATCGGACTCGGCGTCGCCGCCCTGGTCGCCTGGCTCGCGTACGGCATGCCGCTCGGCCAGACCGCCTCCAGCGCCGCGCAAGGGGCCCTCTTCGGCCTCTTCCCCATCCTGTGGATCGTCGTCAACGCCCTGTGGGTGTACCGGATGACGGTGCGCACCCGGCACTTCGACATCCTGCGCCGCTCCTTCGGACGGCTCTCCGACGACCCCCGCATCCAGGCCCTCGTCATCGCCTTCTGCTTCGGGGCACTCCTGGAGGCACTCGCCGGCTTCGGGGCGCCCGTCGCGATCTGCGCGGTGATGCTGGTGGCGCTCGGCTTCGACCCCGTGAAGGCCGCCGTCGTCGCCCTCGTGGCCAACACCGCGCCCGTGGCCTTCGGCGCCATGGGCACCCCCGTGGTGACGCTCGCCCAGGTCACCGGGATCCCGCTGGACACCGTCGCCACCGTCGTCGGCCGCCAGACACCGCTGCTCGCCCTGGTGGTGCCGCTGCTCCTGGTCGGCCTGGTGGACGGGCGGCGCGGGCTGCGCGAGACCTGGGTGCCCGCCCTGGTGTGCGGAGTCGCCTTCGCCGCCGCGCAGTTCGCCGCGTCCAACTACGTCTCCGCCCAACTGGCCGACATCGGGGCGGCGCTCGCCGGCGCGGGCGCCCTCGTGGCGGTGCCCAGCGCGCGCAAGGCCGCGGCGGAACCCGTACGCGCCGCGGTCCTCACCGGCGTACGTAGGGAGGGCCTGCGTACCGGGAGGCCTGCGCTGGTTTGACCCCGGTGCCCCGGGGCCTCTCTCGCAGGCCATCGGCACTTCGACTGGCCCTTCGTCAACTGCCCGTCCACAAACGGGCTTGCTGCTCGACTTCACCGAAGGCTTCGGTGAGTGTCGGCTGCGTCCAACTGCACGCAGGCAGTAGAGGTGATTGACCGCACCCCGCACCTAGCGTGGTCAACGTCCCGTGCAACCGGGTCCACCGGGCGGCGCCGGAATTGTGCCTTCAGGTGACTCACACGCTGGGATCGGCAACGTACCACCACGGAGCGGTAGCTGAAGGGGCCTTCGTCAGGTTGGTCGGCGGCCGGCGCGGGGCTCGCCTTCCTCTCGCCGGTGCTCGGCTGGTTCGGCGTGGCCGTCTCCGGCTCCGACACCTCGGCCAACGCGCTCTTCGGCGCGCTCCAGGTGACGGCGGCTCAGCAGTCCGGGCTCTCGCCCGAGCTGCTCGCGGCCGCCAACAGCTCGGGCGGTGTCCTCGGCAAGATGATCTCCCCGCAGAACCTGACGATCGCGTGCGCGGCGGTCGGGCTCGCGGGCAAGGAGGGCGACCTGCTGCGCAAGGTACTGCCGTGGAGCATCGGCCTGTTGCTGGTGATGTGTCTGATCGTGGTGGGGCAGAGCACGGCGGTGCTCGGCTGGATGCTGCCGTGACACCGGTGGATGCCGCCGTGAACACCGGCTCGAGCCACTCACAGCTGGTTGTCAGCCGTTGCGGGTAGTTTGGGGTGACCGACGAGTACTTGGTGACCGACCAGTGCTCGACGAGTACTTCCGAGACCGCTGAACTCGCAGAACCTGCAGAGAGGGTTGGCCGTGACTGCTGATCTGTCCCAGATCGTGAAGGCGTACGACGTGCGCGGGGTCGTCCCGGACCAGTGGGACGAGTCACTGGCCGAGCTGTTCGGGGCGGCCTTCGCGAAGGTGACGGGCGCGGACGCGATCGTGACCGGGCACGACATGCGGCCCTCGTCGCCGGGCCTCTCGCGGGCCTTCGCGCGCGGGGCCGCGGCGCTCGGCGTGGACGTCACGGAGATCGGCCTCTGCTCGACGGACCAGCTGTACTACGCGTCGGGGGCGCTGAACCTGCCGGGCGCGATGTTCACGGCCTCGCACAACCCGGCGCAGTACAACGGCATCAAGATGTGCCGCGCGGGCGCCGCCCCCGTCGGCCAGGACACCGGCCTCGCCGACATCCGCGCCCTGGTGGAGGGCTGGGCGGAGACCGGCGCCCCGGAGCCCGCGGCCACGCCCGGCACGCTCACCGGGCGGGACACCCTCAAGGACTACGCGGCGCACCTGCGCGGCCTGGTGGACCTGACCTCCATCCGCCCGCTCAAGGTCGTCGTCGACGCGGGCAACGGCATGGGCGGGCACACGGTCCCCACGGTCTTCGAAGGCCTGCCCCTCGATGTCGTCCCGATGTACTTCGAGCTGGACGGCACGTTCCCCAACCACGAGGCCAACCCCCTCGACCCGAAGAACATCGTGGACCTGCAGAAGCGGGTGCGCGATGAGGGCGCCGACCTCGGCATCGCCTTCGACGGCGACGCGGACCGCTGCTTCGTGGTCGACGAGAGCGGCGATCCGGTGTCCCCCTCGGCCATCACGGCCCTGGTCGCCGCGCGCGAGCTCGCGCGCAACGGCGGCAAGGGCACCGTCATCCACAACCTCATCACCTCCTGGTCGGTCCCCGAGGTCGTGCGGGAGAACGGCGGCTCGCCGGTCCGCACGCGCGTGGGGCACTCCTTCATCAAGGAGGAGATGGCCAAGACGGGCGCCATCTTCGGCGGCGAGCACTCGGCGCACTACTACTTCCGCGACTTCTGGAACGCGGACACGGGCATGCTCGCCGCGCTCCACGTCCTCGCCGCGCTCGGCGGCCAGGACGGCCCGCTGTCGGGCCTGGTCGCCCAGTACGACCGCTATGCGGGCTCCGGAGAGATCAACTCCACGGTCGACGACCAGTCGGCCCGCCTCGCGGCGATCAAGTCGACGTACGAAGGCCGCGAGGGCGTCACCCTCGACGAACTCGACGGCCTCACGGTGACGGCCACCGACTGGTGGTTCAACGTCCGAGCCTCCAACACGGAACCGCTGCTCCGCCTGAACGTGGAGGCGAGGGACGAGCCCACGATGACAAAGACCCGGGACGAGGCCCTGGCCATCATCAGGGCCTGACCATGGCGACGGGGCCGGCGTCCGTCCCAACGCCTGCCCACGCGTTTGTGGGCAGGCGTTGGGACGGCACGGCTCCACCCGGTCCGCGCGTTCGTGGGCAGGCGTTCCGGGCCGCACCGCTCCACCCCGGTCCGCGCGCTTTCGGGCAGCGTTCCAGGCCCAGCGCTTCCCACCCGTCCCGCCGCGTTTGTGGGCAGGCACCCCGGACCGCACGGCTCCCCCCCCCGGGCCCGCCGCGTTTGTGGGCAGGCGTTCCGCACGGCGAGTGGGGCCTCCCCTGCTCGAGCGGAGCCGAGAGCTTGGGGAAGGGTGGGCACAAACGCCCACCGGGTCGCGCC